>NZ_JABFWW010000180.1 GCF_013362045.1 Frateuria sp.
AGCTGCGCCATCGCGATGCCGCGCAGCGCCAGCGCGGGCGGGTCGTTGCGCAGGGCAACCCGGTTCAGCGCGCCAAGCGGGTCACCCGCGGCGAGCGCGCGTGCCGCAGCGGTGATCAGGGCGTCCATCGGAATCCCGCCAAAGTTGTCACTCCCGCCCTCGGGTCGATGCCGCCCAATCTATCCCACCACCAGCGCGTCGCATCCGGCGATGCGCAAAGAAACGGGAGACGAACCATGGCAAGCCACACCACCGCAACACGCGAAGACTGGCTGGCAGCGCGGCTGGATCTGCTGGAGGCGGAGAAGGAGCTCACCCGCCGCGGCGACGAACTGGCACGGCGGCGCCAGGCGCTGCCGTGGGTGCGTGTCGACAAACCCTATCGCTTCGATACCGAGGACGGCAGCGCTTCGCTGGCCGACCTTTTCCAGGGGCGCTCGCAGCTGCTGGTCTACCACTTCATGTTCGGGCCCGACTACAGCGCAGGCTGCCCGTCCTGCTCCGCGATCGCGGACGGCTTCGACGGCTTCGCCGTGCACCTGGCCAACCACGACGTGACGCTGGCCGCGGTATCGCGCGCACCGCTGGCCAAACTGCAGGCCTACAGGCGGCGGATGGGATGGTCGTTTCCGTGGGCGTCCTCGCAGGGCGGCGACTTCAACCACGACTTCAACGTGTCCTTCTCCGAAGAGCAGCAGCGCGACGGAACGGTCGAGTACAACTACCAGCGCGGCCGCCACGCCATGGATGCGGTGCCGGCCCCGGCGCCGGTCGTGCAGTTCGCCGCCGCCTGCGGCACCGACGCGCCCACCTACGTACGCGACCGCCCCGGCCTGAGCACGTTCGTGCGCGAAGGCGACGCCGTCTACCACACCTATTCCACCTACGCGCGCGGGCTGGATGGCCTCTGGGGCATGTACCAGTGGCTGGACCGCGCGCCCCGCGGGCGCAACGAGGCGGGCATCTGGTGGCGTCGCCATGACGAGTACGGCGAGCGCTAGCCCCATGGACGGCGCATTCGACGCCGCCGCTCGAGGCGTGCAGGGCGAGTGGGGCTTCCTTGGCGTCTGCGCGCTGCTGTTCGCCGCGGGTGTGGCGGCGACCATCGCGAGCTGCGCATCCATGTCCGCCATGGAAGGCATGGCGATGCCGGGAGGCTGGACGCTGTCCATGGCGTGGATGCGCATGCCCGGGCAGGCCTGGCCGGAGATCGCCGCCTCGTTGCTCGGCATGTGGCTGGCGATGATGGTGGCGATGATGCTGCCGTCCCTGGTACCCATGCTGCAGCGCTACCGGCAGGCGGTCGGCGTGGCAGGGCCATCGCGGCTGGGTTGGCTGACCGCGCTGGCGGGCGCGGGCTATTTCTTCGTGTGGACGGCGGTCGGCGCCGCCGTGCTGCCGCTGGGGTGCTTGCTGGCACAGGCCGAACTGCGGATGCCGGCATGGGCGCGCGCCGTGCCGGTGCTGGCCGGCGCGGCCGTGCTGCTTGCCGGCGCACTGCAGCTCAGCGCATGGAAGGCGCGCCGCCTCGCCTGCTGCCGCGCGATGCCGGCGCCGGGTCGCGAGCTGCCGGCCGTGGCCGGCGTGGCCTGGCGGCAGGGCATGCGGCTCGGAATCTACTGCAGTGCCTGCTGCAGCCCGTTGATGGCCATCCTGCTCGCCGTGGGACTCATGGACCTGCGTGCGATGGCCGCGGTGACCTGCGCCATCACGGCCGAGCGTTTGATGCTGGCGGGTGAGACGGTGGCGCAGGCCATCGGCGCGGTCGCCGTCGCGGCGGGGGCGCTGTTGATCATGCAGGCCATTGCGCTGCAGTGACGCGCAGCGCCCGGTGGCAGGCTAGGTGGCGGCTTTGCCGGTCCAAAGCATGGGTTCGTTGACGAAGTCGAACTGCAGCTGCAGCGGACGCCGTTCGTAGCGGCAGCGCCGCCACCGCCTCGGCTGCAGCGGCAGGCCGTCGCCGCCGATGCAGCGCACGCCCATCGGCTGCTGCCACCGCGCCATCGCCCGCGCCCGGGCCAGGCGCTGGTAGCAGTGCGAAACGGAGATCATCAGGCAATCGGCCAGGCGCCGCACGTCGTTGCCGCAGCAGCCGAACAGGTGGAGATAGGCGCTCGCCTGCGACTGCTGCGCATCGGGGTCGGTCAGCGGGCGTGCGCCCTGGGCCTCGCACCAGGCGTGCAAGGGATCATGCTCTGGATCGGCCGGCAGGGTGTCGACGAGGACGTCGGTTCCATCGTCGTCGTCTCGCCGCTGCCTGTGTGCGTACCGGACGGTGGTCTCGGCATAGCGCACGAAATGCTGGAACAGATAACCGAGCAGCAGCCTGCGGTAGCCCGGATCACCGAAGCGCATGGCCAGGCTCTTGCGGGTGCGGATCTCCTCCGCCATCAGCAGCGCCTGCTGCCCGACGTCCTCGGTGCCGTGCTCGCCTTGCGTGCGCCTGGCGATCCTCCGCAGATCGGGACGGCATTCGGCCAGGAAAACCAGGTAATCGGCGAACTCTTCCTGCGAGATCAAGCGGGCGCCCGGGATGGCCTCGATGAAGCGGCGCAGCGTACCGGCGGCCGATGTCACTGCCATGAAGGTCCCCGGGGAGCCGCCCGGCACGCGTACCCCCCGGCGTTTCCACGACACCGGCGGGGGCGGCTACACTTGGACGTCCAAATTGGCCTGCAGGCCAAGCCGCGACGTTCCACCGCCAGAGACCCACGCCCGTGCTTCTGATGATCGACAACTACGACAGCTTCACCTTCAACCTCGTGCAGTACCTGGGCGAGCTGGGACAGGAGGTGAAGGTGGTGCGCAACGATGCGCTGGACGTGGCGGGTGTCCGCGCGCTCAAGCCCTCGCACATCATGATCTCGCCCGGCCCGGGCACGCCGGACGACGCGGGCGTGTCGCTGGCGGTGCTGCGCGAGCTGTCCGGGGAGGTTCCGGTGTTCGGCGTGTGCCTGGGCCACCAGGCGATCGGCCAGGCATTCGGCGGCAGGGTGATCCGCGCCAAGCGGATCATGCACGGCAAGACCTCGCCGGTGCGCCATCGCGGGCAGGGCGCGTTCGCCGGGCTGCCCGATCCGTTCGAGGCCACGCGCTACCACTCGCTGGTGGTCGAGCAGGGCTCGCTGCCCGATTGCCTGGAAGTGACGGCGTGGACGGAGAACGCAGACGGTTCCATCGACGAAATCATGGGCCTGCGCCACCGGACGCTGCCGGTCGAAGGCGTGCAGTTCCATCCGGAGTCGATCCTGACCCAGCATGGGCACGACATGCTCGCCAACTTCCTTGGCCTGCCGCGGCGGAAGCTCGCCGCATGAGCCCGCGGGAGATCGCGATCACGCCCCAGGAAGCGCTGCAGCGCACGATCGAGCACCGCGAGATCTTCCACGACGAGATGATCGCGCTGATGCGCCAGATCATGGGCGGGGAAGTCAGCCCGCTGATGACCGCGGCGATCATCACCGGCCTGCGCGTGAAGAAGGAGACCGTGGGCGAGATCACCGGCGCGGCGCGCGTGATGCGCGAGCTGTCGGCCAAGGTCGAGGCCATGCCCCATCCGCACTTCGTCGACATCGTCGGCACCGGCGGCGACGGAGCCTCCAGCTTCAACATCTCTACCGCCGCGATGTTCGTCGCGTCCGCGGCCGGCGCGCGCGTGGCCAAGCACGGCGGGCGCAGCGTGTCGTCCAAGTCGGGCAGCGCCGACGTGCTCGAAGCGCTCGGCGCGGTGATCGACCTGTCGCCGGAACGCGTGGCGCAATGCATGGACGAAACCGGCATCGGCTTCATGTTCGCGCCCAACCATCATCCGGCGATGAAGGTGGTCGCCCCCGTGCGCAAGGAAATGGGCGTGCGCACGCTGTTCAACATCCTGGGTCCGCTGACCAACCCGGCCGGTGCGCCGAACATCCTGATGGGCGTATTCCACCCCGACCTGGTCGGCATCCAGGTGCGCGTGCTGCAGGCACTGGGCGCGCGCCACGCGATGGTGGTGTGGGGACGCGACGGCATGGACGAGATCTCGCTGGGCGCGGCCACGCTGGTCGGCGAGCTGCGTGGCGGCGAGGTGCGCGAGTACGAGATCGAACCGGAGGACTTCGGCCTGGCGATGGCCTCCAGCCGCAACCTGCGGGTGGAGGGCGTGGAGGAATCGAAGGCCATGCTGCTCGATGCGCTGGCCGGCCGCCACGGCGTGGCGCACGACATCGTCTGCCTCAATGCCGGCGCCGCGCTCTATACCGCCGGCGTGGCCGGCGACATCGACGAGGGAATCGCGCTGGCGCGCCAGGTGATCGCCAGCGGCGCGGCGCATGCGAAAATGACGGACTTCGTCGCCGCCACCCGACGCCTGGCTGTCTAGCCTCCGTTGTCCCGCAAATCCATATGACCGACATCCTGCAACGCATCCTTGCCCGCAAGGCCGAGGAAATCGCCGAGCGCAGCGCCGTGCTGCCGCTGGCCGAACTCTCCGCGCGCATCGACGATGCGCCGCCGGTGCGTGGCTTCGCTGCCGCCATCGAGGACAAGCTGGCTGCCGGCCTGCCGGCAGTGATCGCCGAGGTGAAGAAGGCCAGCCCAAGCAAGGGCGTGATCCGCGCCGACTTCGATCCGGCCGCGATCGCGCGCAGCTACGCGGCTGGCGGCGCGGCCTGCCTGTCGGTGCTGACCGACCGCGACTTCTTCCAGGGCAGCGAGGAGTACCTGAAACGGGCGCGCGCCGCATGCGAGCTGCCGGTGCTGCGCAAGGATTTCGTGATCGATCCCTACCAGGTGTACGAGGCGCGCGCGATCGGCGCCGATTGCATCCTGCTGATCGTCGCCGCGCTCGGCGACGCGGCCCTGCTGGAGCTGTCGCTGCTGGCCGCCGAGCTCGACCTGGACGTGCTCTGCGAAGTGCATGACGCCGACGAGCTAGAGCGCGCGCTCGCGTTGCCGGTGCCGCTGATCGGCGTAAACAACCGCGACTTGCGCACGTTCGAGACGACGCTGGACACCTCGCTCGCGCTGAAATCCCGCATGGCCGGCGATGACCGCGTGCTGGTGGCCGAATCGGGCATCCACACCCGCGAAGACGTAGCGCGGCTGCGGGCGGCGGATATCCACGCCTTCCTGATCGGCGAGGCCTTCATGCGCGCCGAGGATCCGGGCCTGGCCCTCGGGCGCCTGTTTGCGGCCTGACGTCATGGAAGGGCAGGCAACCGAAGCCGCCGGCGTGCCGCCGGTCGTGCTGTTCGATTTCGACGGCGTGCTGACCCACGCCGATACCTTCGAGCTGTTCGTGCGCGATCGCTATGGCCGTGCGCCATGGCGCAAGCTGCTCGCCGTTCTGATGCTGCCCGTGCTGGTGCTGCTGTGGCCGCTCACGCGGCGACTGCAGCGGCCGTTGGTGCACATTGCCTTGCTGGGCCTCAACGAGTTGCGCTACCGCGCGGTCGTCGAGGACTTCGCGGGCCGCCTCGTGCGCCGGCCGGGGCATTTCTGCCGGGACGGCATCCGCGCGCTGCGCCGCCACCAGGCCGCCGGCGAGCGGGTGATCATCGTGACCGGCTGCGAGCACGCGCTGGTGGAGAGCCTGCTCGCCCAGCTCGGGCTCGGCGGCGTGGAGCTGGTCGCCTCGCGGCTCAAATCCGGCCCGCTCGGCCTGCGCATGGCTCATCACAACGTCGGCGCCGGCAAGCTCAAGGCGCTGACCGCGCACGGCATACCGGCCTGGCACCGCGCCTACGGCGATTCGCTGCACGACCTGCACATGCTCAGGGCCGCGGCCGAACCCGTGCTGGTCAACGGCACGCCGAAGCTGTGCAAGCGGATCGAGCGGGCGCTCGGGCGCTCGATCGAGCGGGTGGCCTGGCACTAGGCACCGCGTCGGCCGGTGCCTCACCGCCGGTTCTGTCGGCGCTGCCGGGTGCAGGGTATCCGGGGCTTGCGCCTGCTTCGCCCCTGAAATACGTTAGTACTTACGTATTTTCTCCTGGCGAGTTTCCCCATGTACCTGGCCTCCCTTGGCAAGCTGGCCCTCGGCAGTCGCCTGAAGGCGCTCAGCGACCACTTCTACGGCGCCGCCGACGAGGTTTACCGGGCGCTCGGCGCACCCATCGAATCGCGTTGGCTGCCGGTGCTGCGCTACCTGTGGGACGCGGGCCCCAGCACGGTAACGGACGTGGCCATGGCGATCGGCCAGACCCACTCGGCAGTGAGCCAGCTCACCGACAAGCTGGTGCGCGCAGGCATGGTGCGGCGCCGGCGCGATCCGGCGGACGGCCGGCGCACGGTGCTGACGCTCACCGCCGGGGCGCAGGACGCGCTCGCCGGGCTGGGGCCGACCTGGTGCGCCGTGCGGCGCGGCGTGAACGTCTCGCTGGAAGAGCACGCCACGCATCTGCTCGATGCGATCGCGGCGTGCGAGCGAGCCCTGAAGGAGCGCCCGGTCGCCGAGGCGATCCTCGCCGAGCACGCTGCGATCAAGGCGGCGCCGCTGGAGATCGTGCCTTACGCTCCGGCGCTGCGCGAACACTTCTACCGCTTGAACGCGCAATGGCTGGAGCGCCATTTCCGCATCGAGGACATCGACCGGGCCGTGCTGGGCGAGCCGGAGCGCTACATCCTGCAACCGGGCGGCGCGATCTTTTTCGCGCGCCTGGGCGAGGACGTCATCGGTACCTGTGCCCTGCTGCAGGAATCGCCCGGCGTGTTCGAGCTCACCAAGATGGGCGTGGACGAGACCTTCCGCGGCCTGGGTGCGGGAAAACGCCTGCTCGAGGCGTGCATCGCCGAGTTCCGCCGGCGCAACGGCCGCACCTTGTTCCTGGAATCCAACAGCCGCCTGCAGACGGCAGTGCGGATGTACGAGAAAGCCGGCTTCGTGATGCAGCCGTCGGTGCGCGCCGGCTCGCATTACGAGCGGGCGGACGTCTACATGATCTATCGGCCGGGTGCGTGAGCGCGCCACCGGAGGAGCGGGGCCGCGTCCTTTGAGCGGTACTCGCGGCCGTGGACGATGCCTCAGCGCGTCCCCTTCACCACGATCGTCTTGCCCGAGACGTCGATCATGCCCTGCTCTTCCAGCTGCTTGAGCACGCGGCCGACCATCTCGCGCGAGCAGCCGACGATGCGGCTGACTTCCTGGCGCGAGATGCGGATCTGCGTGCCATCCGGGTGGGTCATCGCGTCCGGCTCCTGGCACAGGTCCAGCAGCGTGCGCGAGATGCGGTTGGTGACGTCCATGAAGGCCATGCGGCTGACCTGGCGCGAGGTGCGCAGCAGGCGGTTGGTCAGTTGCGAGCCGATCGCGAACAGGATCTTCGGGCATTCCTCGCGCAGCGGGCCTTCCATCAGCTGGAACAGGCGCTCGTAGCTGATCTCGGCCATCTCGCAAGGGGTGCGGCTGCGCACGATCGATTCGCGCTGCGCCTGCTCCACGAAGAGGCCCATCTCGCCGATGAACTGGCCGCGGCTGAGGTACGCCAGGATCAGTTAGCGGCCCTGCTCGTCCTCCGTGCAGACGGCCAGCGAGCCTTCGATGATGTAGTAGAGCGTATTGGCCGGGTCGCCCGGCCGGATGATCGCGGTCTTGCCCGGATAGCGCCGACGGTGGCACAGGGCCAGGAAGCGCTCCATCGATGCCGGGTCGGGCGCAAAGCTGAGCGGCGCCTGGGACCGTTCGAATGCCTGCTGGAGTTGATATTTGAGTAGCGCCACGTTGGGATTTCCATTGAGCCGGTGCTGCCGCCAGAGCGTTACCATGCATCACGCGTCTCGCCCGATCAAGAGATGTGCGTCCGCCGAGCCGTCGGGTTCTGTTTTCCAGGGTTTTGCCGCATACTTCGCAGTCTTTCGTCCAGGCTGCCCCTGGATGGATCAGGGTCGCGCAGGATGAGGGTCCTGGCGCGTCTTTTCTTTTTTCGCGGGGACCCTTGCTGCTAACCCGCCTCATCTGCTGGCCGTGCCCCCGGCCATGGAGAGTCGCCGTGGTGAAACCGCTCCCGCGCCTGCGCCTGCAGGGCTTCAACAACCTGACCAAGGCCCTGAGCTTCAACATCTACGACATCTGCTACGCGGTGTCCGAAGAGCAGCGCCAGCGCTACATCGAGTACATCGACGAGCAGTACGACGCCGATCGTCTCACGCAGATCCTCACCGACGTGGCCGAGATCATCGGCGCGAACATCCTGAACATCGCACGCCAGGACTACGACCCGCAGGGCGCCTCGGTCACCATCCTGATCTCCGAGGAGCCGGTGGTGGAGAAGCTCGGCCGCGACACCATCTCCGGTGCCGTGGTGGCGCACATGGACAAGAGCCACATCACTGTCCACACCTATCCGGAGACGCATCCGCACAACGGCATCGCGACCTTCCGCGCGGACATCGACGTGGCTACCTGCGGCGTGATCTCGCCGCTGAAGGCCCTGAATTATCTGATCGACAGCTTCGAGTCGGACATCGTGGTATGCGACTACCGCGTGCGCGGCTTCACCCGCGACATCAAGGGCAAGAAGCACTTCATCGACCACAAGATCAACTCGGTGCAGGACTACCTGGCGCGGCACATCCGCCAGAAGTACGAGATGTTCGATGTCAACGTGTACCAGGAGAACATCTTCCACACGAAGATGCACATCAAGGACTTCGACCTGGATACCTACCTGTTCGAGGCGCATGCGGACGATCTCTCGTTCAAGGAGCGCCAGCGCATCGAATCGCTGCTCAAGCGCGAGATCGAGGAACTGTTCCACGGCCGCAATCTGATGTAACCGAAGACCCCGCCGCAGGCGGGGTTTTCGTTGCGCGCACGCGCGCGCGGCTAGCCTCGCCGCATGCGCGCCTTCCTGCTGTTCCTGCTGCTGCTCGCCCTGCTGGGGCTGGTGTGGTCGCGCGGCTGGCGCCCGCCGGACCGCTACAACCCGTGGGCACCGCTGGATCTGCGAGCGCCGCCGGACCTGTTCTTCCGCTACAAGCTGGGTCGGCTGGCGAGTGATCCGCGAGCCTGCCGGGTCGCCCTGGCCCAGGCCGGTGCCCGGTTCGAGCCGGTCCCCGACCATGCCGGGCCGGGCGGGTGCGGCTGGACGGATGCGGTCCGCCTGCGTGGCACCGGCCAGGCGAGGCTTGGGCATCCGGCGATCGTCACCTGTCCGCTGGCCGCGACCCTGGTCCTGCTCGATCGCCGGGTGCTGCAGCCGGCCGCGCGGGAGCTCTACCGCAGCACGGTGCGCGAGGTCGACCACGTCGGCAGCTATGCCTGCCGCAACATCTACGGCCGCGCCGACGCGCCGCTCAGCCGCCATGCCCGCGCGGCGGCCATCGATCTGAGCGGTTTCGAACTGGCCGACGGGCGGCAACTGGACATCGCGGGCGAATGGAGCGGGCAAGGCAAGGCCGGTGCGTTCCTGCATCGCGTGCACAACCGCGCCTGCGAGGTGGCCGGCATGGTGCTGGGGCCGGACTACAACCGCGAGCACCGCAGCCATTTCCATCTGGAAGCGAGCGGTTGGGGTTATTGCCGTTGAAGGACGATGTCGTCCGTCTAAGCGGCGGATCCCGCGAGCGACCGGATCAGATGCGGTAGGCGACGGTTTTCATCACCAGGGAGCTGAGATGCATCAATCTGGGGATGGGAAAAGGCAGGTCGATGCCGCCGCGTGCCCTGGCGTCGTCCGCATGGCGCACCTCGTCGGCCTGCATCCGGGCCAGGACGGCGCGTGAGCGCTCGTCCTGCGGCGGCAGGCGTTGCAGGTGGTCCTGCAGGTGCGCTTCCACCTGGCGCTCGGTTTCCACCACGAAACCCAGGCTCACCTGGTCGCCGACCAGCGCCGCGACGGTGCCGATCGCGTAGCTGCCGGCGTACCAAAGCGGATTGAGCAGGCTGGGGCGACTATCCAGTTCACGCAGGCGTTGCGCGCACCAGGCGAGATGGTCGGTCTCCTCGCGTGCCGCGTGCTGCAGGTGCGCGCGGGTGGCTTCGTCGTGCGCCAGGGCGGCCTGACCGTCGTACAGCGCCTGCGCGCATACCTCGCCGGTATGGTTCACCCGCATCAGGCCGGCGGCGTGGCGGCGTTCCTGTTCATCGAGCGAGGCCTCCTGCAGCGTCGCGGCCGGCGAGGGGCGCGCGGCCTCTGGCATGCCGGCGACCGTTTCCAGGGCACGTTCGATGCCGATCAGCAGCCGGTCGAACGGAGAGAGCGAGACGACATTCATGGGCATTTCCTCCGATCAGCCACGGCGCCGGCGGTGCACGCAGGTATATCCTTAGCCGGCACCGATATTGGACGACAGCCGCCGCCGCGGCGCCAGCGCACCGTGAGCCGACGGGCCGCGCGCAAGCTGCCGGCAGGGGCGCACGGGCTTGGCCGTCCGGGAGGGTGCAGACCTGCGCCGCACGTACCGGCTGGCCAGCGCGGCGATGCGTCCGGACCTGTTCTGGCGCACCGCGGCCGTGCTATTATCGCCAGCTCGCAGCCGGCCGACCGGCAGGCTTGCGCGATCGATGACGGCTCCGCTATCATCTCGCGCCTTTGTTCCACCGATTCCGCTTACCGCCTTCGTGGCGGCAGACAGGTATTCTTCAAATGAAAACGTTCAGCGCCAAGCCGGAAAGCGTCAAGCGCGACTGGTACGTGGTCGACGCCACGGGCAAGACGCTCGGTCGTCTCTCCACCGAGATCGCCCGTCGCCTGCGCGGCAAGCACAAGCCGGAGTTCACCCCGCACGTCGATACCGGCGACTACATCGTCGTGGTCAACGCCGAGAAGGTCGCGGTCACCGGCGCCAAGCTGGACGACAAGATGTACCACCGCTTCACCGGCTACGTCGGCAACCTCAAGAGCATGAACCTGAAGGACATGCTGGCCACGCACCCGGAGCGCGTGATCGAGATCGCCGTCAAGGGCATGCTGCCGAAGAACCCGCTGGGCCGCGCGATGTACCGCAAGCTCAAGGTGTACGGCGGTGCCGAACATCCGCATACCGCCCAGCAGCCGCAGGCGCTGGAGCTGTAATACGCGGTCCTGCGTGCATAGCGGCCATCCGTGGCCGCACTGTTAAATAACATCGGAAAACCCATGGCTATCCAGCAGAATTACGGCACCGGCCGCCGCAAGACCTCCGCCGCCCGCGTGTTCCTGCGCAAGGGCAGTGGCGCCATCGAAGTCAACGGCAAGCCGCTGGATCAGTTCTTCGGCCGCGAGACCTCGCGCATGATCGTGCGCCAGCCGCTCGAGCTGACCCAGAGCGCCGAGAAGTTCGACATCAAGGTGACCGTCGCCGGCGGCGGCATCACCGGCCAGGCCGGTGCGATCCGCCTGGGCATCGCCCGCGCGCTGATCGAGAACGACGAAACCTTGAAGTCGCCGCTGCGCAAGGCCGGATTCGTGACCCGCGATGCCCGCGAGGTCGAGCGCAAGAAGGTCGGTCTG
>NZ_JABFWW010000286.1 GCF_013362045.1 Frateuria sp.
GGTCAGGTATCGGCGTTGGCGGCGAAGCCTTCGCGGCTGCCGCAGTGGTAGATGCGGTCGGACGCGTCCAGCACGTCGGCGGCCGCGTGCGGGCGGCTCTGGCGCAGGCGCGCGTAGATCGGGGTGAAGTCCGGGCGGGTGGCCTCGAACAGCTGCTCGAAGCTGTCGATCACGAAGTAGGTCTGCTGGTAGGTGTCGATGCGATAGCGCGTGTTCATCACGCGCGCAAGGTCGAAGCCGATGCGGTTGGGCGCGTCCGAGTCCAGGCTGTAGATCGACTCGCCCTTGGAGCTGACGATGCCGGCGCCGTAGATGCGCATGCCCTGCGGCGTGTCGATCAGCCCGAACTCCACCGTGTACCAGTACAGGCGCGTCAGGTTCATCAGCGCTTCGGGGCCGATCGCGTGCGCCTTCATGCCGCCGCGGCCGTAGGCCTGCATGTAGTCGGCGAAGACCGGGTTGAGCAGCAGCGGCACGTGGCCGAACAGGTCGTGGAACAGGTCCGGCTCGGACAGGTAGTCCAGCTGCTCGGGCTTGCGGATCCACCAGCTCACCGGGAAGCGGCGGTTGGCCAGGTGGTCGAAGAACACCTCGTCCGGCAGCAGCCCTTCGACCGCGACCAGCTCCCAGCCGGTGGCGCTGGCCAGCACCTGGTTGATCTCGGCGAACTTGGGGATGCCGCCATCGCCTAAGCCGAACTTGGCCACGCCGTCGAGGAACTCCTGGCAGGCGCGTCCCGGCAGCAGCTCGCACTGGCGCTTGAACAGCGTGTCCCACACCTCGTGGTCGGTGCGCGTATAGCTCGACCAGGGCTGCTCGACCACGCCGGTGGCGTAGACCGGCACGTAGCCGCGGTCGGTCTGCTGATGTTCGACTTTGCGGGGCGTCGCGGTCTGCATGGATGGCTCCGGTGCGGTTCGGCGCGTGTGCGCCATACCGGAAGAATACGCTGCCATCCCCGCACGAAGGTTGTCTTTCCTGTGAAGGTGGTGCGAGTTGGCGCAGTATCCTTGCGCAAAAGAAGCGTTCCATGGAGCAATGTGCCATGCCCAAGCTCGACCGCACCGATCTGCGCCTGCTCGCCGTACTGCAGGGCGAGGGGCGCATCACCAACGCCGAGCTGGCCGAGCGGGTCAGCCTGTCGCCCTCGGCCTGCCTGCGCAGGCTGCAGCGGCTGGAGGCCGATGGCATCGTCACCGGCTACGCCGCGCAAGTGGATCCGCAGGCGGTGGGGCTGGGCCTGCAGGCGTTCGTGCGCGTGCAGCTGGCGCGGCACGAAGCGGGCGCGATCGAGCGCTTCGTGGACAAGGTCAACGGCTGGGAAGAGGTGGTCGCCTGCCATGCGCTGACCGGCGACATGGACTACCTGCTGCACGTCTACGTGGCCGACCTGCCGCACTTCTCGCGCTTCCTGCTGGACCGGCTGCTCAACGATGCGGGCGTGGCCGACGCCAACTCGAGCTTCGTGCTGCGCACGGTGAAGCGGTCGCCGTCCTTGCCGCTGGGGCAGCTGGAGGCGTAGCCACAGGAATGTCCCCTCCGGGCGCGTCCCATGAGTTACGGGAAAAGGCGCGATGAACAGGCGGCGCACGCGCGCGCAAGTACCTGCGGACGCCTCAGCATCCCCGACGAGTAACGCTAAACTAACCGGCTCATGGACACCGCCCCCCTCCCTGCCCGCGATCCCCGGCGCGCCGTGCGCTACCTGTACCGGGTGCCGCTGCTGCTGCTGCACATTCTGCTTGGCGTGCTGCTGTGTGCGTGCATCCTGAGCTGGAACAAGCAGCGGGTGATGGCCGCCGGCCGCGAGCCGTTCGCGCACCGCATGATCCGCTGGTGGTCGAGGGTGCTGATGCGCATCTTCGGCCTGCGCTCGGTGCGCATCGGCACGCCGCTGCCCGATCCGGTGCTGTTCGTCGCCAACCACACCTCGTGGATCGACATCGAGCTGCTGCACTCGCAACGCGCGGCCTGCTTCGTGGCCAAGGCCGAGATCGCGCGCTGGCCGCTGGTCGGCTGGCTGGCCGCCAGTGGCGGCACGATCTTCCACCGCCGCGGCAGCAACCACTCGCTGGCGGCGGTGATGCAGGCGATGGTCGAGCGATTGCGCGGCGGCCGCTCGGTGGCGGTGTTCCCCGAGGGCGGCACCGGCCACAACGGCGTGCTCAAGGTGTTCCACGCCCGCATCTTCCAGGCCGCGCTGGATGCGCCGGTGCCGGTGCAGCCGGTGGCGTTGCGTTTCGCCCGCGACGGCCGCCGCGTGATCGATGCGGGCTTCCGCGAGGGCGAGAACTTCATGGGCAACCTGCTGCGCATGCTGGGCGAGGCACCGCTGGACGCCGAGGTGCATTTCCTCGCGCCGGTGCCGGCGATGCCCGATGCGCGCCGGCGCATGGCGGAGCTGTCGCGCGAGCGCATCGGCGCGGCATTGGACGACGCGCACGCATGAGCGAATTGCCGCGCGGAAAGGATTTCCGTCCCCCCTGGCCGCTGACCAGCGGCCACGTCCAGACCATGCTCTCTTCCAGCGGCGTGCGCCGGCTGTTGCTGCCGCGCGCGGCGTACGAAGTGTCGCGGAACGCCGAGCCGGTGGTGGTCGATGGCGGCGACGGCGTGCGCCTCACCGGTGCCTACACGGCGCAACGCGCCCGCCCCGATGCGCGCGGCCTGGCGGTGCTGTTCCACGGCTGGGAAGGCAGCGTCGATTCGACCTACGTGCTGCAGACCGGCAGCCGCCTGCTGCGCGAAGGCTGGGACGTGTTCCGCCTCAACTTCCGCGACCACGGCGAGAGCCACCACCTCAACGAGGCGCTGTTCCACTCCTGCCGCATCGACGAGGTGGTGCACGCGCTCTCGGACATCGCGCGGCGCTGGCCGCGGCCGGTGACGGCGCTGGCCGGCTTCTCGCTGGGCGGCAACTTCGCCCTGCGCGCCGCCCTGCGCGCGCCGGCGGCGGGCATCGCGCTGGACTATGCGCTGGCCGTGTGTCCGATCATCGATCCCGGCGAAGGCCTGTTCTCGCTCGAGGAGAGCGCGCCCTGGTTCTACCAGGCCTACTTCATGCGCAAGTGGCGCCAGTCGCTTAAGGCCAAGCAGAAGGCCTTTCCGCAGCGGCAATACTT
>NZ_JABFWW010000262.1 GCF_013362045.1 Frateuria sp.
CTGGGCAGAGATGCATCGATGGTCATGCCAGATCCTCGCCGCCGAACGGCAGCGTTTTTGTCGCGTAGAGGCGACCTTAATGCGATCGGCGCCATATTTCCACGGGAAAGCCCGAACTTCGTCGGGCAAATGCCTGTTGTCTCGATGCTTTCGTGATGGAGTGCCGCCACCGGATGGGGTCCGACCGGGCTCGACAGCATTCCCGAAACGCCAGCGGCTCGGGCTTCCCCGCCCACGTGCGGAGCGGCGGCCGGCAGGCTCACGCTACTTCCCAACCGCCGCCAGCGCCTCCTCGCGCACGCTGCGCATGCCGGCGTTGAGCGTATCGGGCTTCATGGCGATCACCGGCTGCAGGTAGGTATCGAGCACGCGCCTGGCCGCCTCGGTGTCGCGCAGCTTGAGCAGGGTGACGTACAGGCGCGACGCGCTCTCGATGGTGTGCGCGTCGGTATCGCCCAGGGTGCGGGCCCGACCTTCCAGCGCCTTGGCATGGGCATCGCGCGCCTGTGCCCAGCGACCGGCACCGGCATCGATGCGGCCGACCAGGTCGTAGGTGGCCAGCGTCATCGGGTGGTCCTCGCCCAGCTGGCGGCGCAGCGCAGCGAGTACCTGCTCGCCCTGCGTGCTGGCTTCGGCGTACTGGCCGTTCTCGCACAACAGGCTGGCCAGGCTGCCGCGGGCATAAAGGGTGCTGAAGTGGTCGGGGCCCAGGGTGCGGCTGCGGCCGGCCAGGATCGCGCGCTCCATCGCGATCGCCTCGTCGTAGCGGTCCTGCTTGGATAGCAACCGCACCATGTCGTTCATCGCATCCAGCGTGTGCGGGTTGTCCGGACCGAGTACGCGCCGGTACCCCTGGATGATCGCGTCCAGCCGTTCGTGCACCTGCGCCATGGTGGTCGGATCGAGCGCCAGCCGCACCTCGTTGGATGCCGCCAGTGCGCGCGCCTGCAGGGTGGCCGGGTGGTCGGCGCCGAGGCGGCGCTGGCGGATCTGCGCCACGTCCTGCGCCAGCGCGAGCGAACGCTCGTATTCGTTGTCCTGCGAATACAGCAGGGTGGCCAGGGTCAGGGTGGTGGCGAGCGTTTCCGGATCGTTGATGCCGAAGGTCTGGCGGTAGAGCGGCACCAGTTGCTCCAGCTCGGCCCGCGCGCGATCGCGCTGGCCGAGCTGGGTCAGGGTTTCCACGCGGTCGCGGCGCAGCCGCAGCACGCGTTCGTCGGTGGCCGGCAGCTGCGGCGCCAGCCGTGCGTAGAGCGCCTCCTGCCGTTCCAGCGCCTGCTTGAGCTGGCCCTGCGCGGCCAGCACGCGGGCGCGCCCGGACAGCGCAGCCACATGCAAGGGATCGGTCAGGGGCAGCGCGCCAGCCGCAGGCAACGTGCTGTCGTAGATCTGTGCCGCCTGGTCCGGCTGGCCGCCGCGATAGAGCGCCTCGCCCAGGTCGATGCGTGCCGAAAGCAGCGCCGCGTCGCCGGCTGGCAGGCGGCGCCGGCGCACCTGCACCACCCGGCGCAGTTCCTCGGCCGCATGGCCGTAGCTGCCGATGGTCAGCAGTACCCGCGCCAGCGATTGGCGCATATCCGCGGCCAGCAATGGGGCGTCGGCGAAATCCTTGTCCAGCCTCGCCAGCGCATGGCTCACCACGTAGGTGTCCAGCGCGTCGCGCGCCGGTCCGGACGCGGCGATGCCGGCAAAGGCCTGGTCCAGCTGCGCGCGATCGATCGCCTGCCCGGCCGGATCGCCGAGGCGCGCCAGGACCAGCGCGCGCTCGCCGCGGATCATCGCGTGCCCCATCGCGTCGATGTCCACGCTCTGCAGCATCGATTGCTGGAAGTCGACCATGCGCTCCAGGTCGTGCTGGCGCTGCTCGGCCAGGCGCTGCGCCGCGCGCGTCTGCACCAGCGCCAGCAGTGAGGCGGTCAGCCCTGCCAGCACGGCCAGCAGCACCATGCCGGCGGCGGTCAGCGGCCAGCGGTTGCGCTGGGCGAAGCGGCGCAGGCGGTACCACTGCCGGCCCCGGCGCGCCTTCACCGGCCGCCGCGCCAGGTAGTAGCGCAGGTCCTGCGCGAACTCGGCCACGCTCGCGTAGCGCTCGCTCACTTGCCGGCGCAGGGCCTTGAGCACGATCGCGTCGATGTCGGCTGGGATCCTGCGGCGCGGCTGGTTCTCCTCCGCCGGCAACTCGCGCAGGCTGCGGCTGGGCGCCGTCACCTGCCCGCCGACGATGGCGTTGGACAGCAGGTGCGGCGTCACCAGGTGCTGGTAGGGGCGGCGCCCGGCCACCAGCTGGTAGAGCACCACGCCCAGCGAATAGACGTCCGCCGCGGTGGTCAGCGGCTGCTGCTCGATCTGCTCGGGACTGGCGTAGGCCAGGGTAAGCGCATGGGCCGCAGTGGCGGTGGCCAGCACCTGGCCGCCCTCCTCGATGATGCGCGCGATGCCGAAGTCGAGCAGCTTGGGCGTACCGTCGGCGGTGACCAGGATGTTGGCCGGCTTGATGTCGCGGTGGATCACCAGGTTGCGATGGGCGAACTCCACCGCATCGCAAACCTTGAGGAACAGCGCGATGCGCTCGTTGAGCGGCATCGCGCGCGCATCGCACCACTCGTCGATGCGCTGGCCCTGGACGTACTCCATCGCCAGGAACGGCCGGCCGCTGTCCATCACGCCGCCGTCGAGCAGGCGCGCGATGCCGGGGTGTTCCAGGCGCGCCAGCAGCCGGCGCTCCTGGCTGAAACGCTCGTGCAGGATCGGCGAGCCTTCGGCGGCGGCATGCAGGAACTTCAGCGCCACCTGCTGCGAGAAGCCCTCGTCGCAGCGCTCGGCCAGGTACACCATGCCCATGCCGCCTTCCCCGAGCACGCGCAGGATGCGGTAGTTGCGCGGCGCAGTGGCTTGCGCCTGGTGGCCGCTCAGGTCCGGCGCCGCGGCCACCGGCGCGAACGGCAGGGTGGCGGTGTGGGTGCGCTCGATCGCCTCGAGCATCCAGCGCACCTCGCGCTCGAGCTCGTCGTCCCCGACGACGTGCCCGGCGATGAGCGCATCACGTTCGTCGGTTGCCACATCCATCGCAGCCAGCGCGATGCGCTTGGCCGCGGCATAGCGACCCGTCAACTGCCTTGCCATGGCGGTTCCCCCGGAGCCCGAAGGGGATTATGGCGCGTTTGGCCGGATCGGGGCGGGCTCAGACCACACGGCTACCTGTCATGTCCGCAACTCGGCCGAAGCCGCACGGCACACGCCTGGCGAGGCAACCGCCTTCGCCAGGGGAGCGGCCGGCACTCAGACCTTTGCCAGGATCCGCACGTCCATCGAGCCGCCGGCGCGAAAGGCCACGGTGCGCGCACCGATGCGCTCGAAGCCGAGGTCGATGCAGTCGCCGCCGACGTCGAGCCGGTGCAGGGTCAGCCGGTCGACGCCGTCGGGGAGGCTGGGCCGGTCGATGCGCACCTCGCCGCGCCGGCCGTCGACCTCCACGCCCAGGCAGGCCTGCAGCATCATGAACATCGAGCCGGCCGCCCAGGCCTGGGGCAGGCACGCGACCGGATAGGCGATCGGCGGTTCGCCGGTGGCGCGCGGAAAGCCGCAGAACAGCTCGGGCAGGCGCATGCCGAAGTGCACGGCCGCCTCGAAGGTCTCGCCGAGCAGGCGAACGGCATCGTCGCGCTCGCCGTAGTGGGCCATGCCGGCGGCGCACAGCGCCACGTCGTGCGGCCACACCGAGCCATCGTGGTAGGACATCGGGTTGAAGCGCGCCTGCTGCATCGCCAGGGTGCGCACGCCCCAGCCGCTGTCGAAGGCGGCGGTGCGGAACTGGCGGATCGCCTTCTTGGCGCGCCACAGCTTGGGCAGGCCCACGTACAGCAGATGGCCGACGTTGGAGGCGCGCACGCGGCACAGCGTGTCGTCGCCGTCGCGGGCGATGCCATAGGTGCCCAGCTCCTCGTCCCAGAACAGGTCCTCCACCGCCTTGCGCATGACCAGCGCGCGGTGGCGCCAGCGGTCGGCCGCCTCCTCCTCGCCGCGCCGCTCGGCCACCCGGGCCATCGCGCGCAATGCGGCGTAGACGTAACCCTGCACTTCCACCAGCGCGATCGGCGCCGGCGGAATGCGCCCGTCGGCGTGGAACACCGAATCCTCGCTGTCCTTCCAGCCCTGGTTGAGCAGGCCGCCCCGTTCGCCTTGCGCGTAGGTGAGGAAGCCGTGCGGGTCCAGGTCGCAGGTGCGTTCGATCCAGCCCATGGCGGCGGTGAGCGTGGGCCAGAGCTTGTCGACGAACACCTCGTCGCCGGTGCGCTCGGCATAGGCGCCGGCGAGCATCACGTACAGCGGCGTGGTGTCGACGCCGCCGTAGTAGCGCCCGAACGGCACCTCGCCGAGCTCGGCCATCTCGCTCTTGCGGGTCTCGTGCATGATCTTGCCGGGCGCCGAATCGCGGAACGCGGAGGTTTCGCGCGCCTGGTGCTCGGCGAGGTAGCCGAGCACGCCACGCGCAAGCCCCGCATCGAGCCACAGCAGCTGCAACGCGGTGATGATGCCGTCGCGGCCGAACGGCGTGGCGAACCAGGGAATGCCGGCGCAGGGGTAGGGGCCGGTGGGGAATTCGCTGACCAGCAGGGCGATGTCCGCGCGCGAGCGTTCCAGCCAGTTGTTGAACAGCCGCGCGTTGCTGCGCGGCCGTGCGCCGTGGCTGCGGCGCTTGCGCATGGCGCGCCGCGCCTTGGCGGCGGCGGCACGGTAGCGCTCGCAGCTGGGCTGCACCGCCTCCGGTCCAACCTCGACGTAGAGCTCGGTCGTGCTCAGGCGCGGCAGGGTCAGCTCGAGTTCGGCCGTATGGCCGTCCAGCCGGCCGGGCGCGACGGAGAAGCAGATGACCGAACGGCGCGTCACGCCGTCCAGTCCGTCATAGCGCAGGGTCACCGCGCCGCCGTCGACCTGGGGCGGATGCCGTTCACCGCGGCGCGCGCGCGGCGTGCCACGCACTTCGAAGATGTCGCGGAAGTCGGCATCGAAACGCAGGGTCAGCGTCACCCGCACTTCGCTGTCGTCGTAGTTGACGCAGGAGATGCGCTCATACATGCGCGCCTCCCACAGGAAACGCACGCGTTCCAGGTGGATCACCCCCTGCGGCGTGACGCGCTCGCCCATCGGCGGCAACGGCTTGTTGGACAGGTTGGCGGTGAACAGTACGTTGTCGTGGCTGATCGCGGCGCTGAGCAGCGAGGGCGGCTTGCCGCCCAGGTCCAGCACGAAGGCGGACAGCATCCGCGTGTCGTTGTGGAAGAGCCCGTCGGCGTCACCGCGGACGTCGCCATAGGCGTCGCACACCACGAAGGTGTCGCCCGACTTCAGCGAGTACTGCCCGCGCGCGGTGCCGGCCGAAGGGGTTTCGTCGTCCTGGGTCGCTTCGCTCATCACCTTGCCTCGTAGGCCAGCGGCCAGGCGGGCAACGCGGGCGCGACGCGGCAGCGGCGTTCGTACAGGTCCACGTAGTGGCTGGCCATGATTTCCGCGGAAAAGCGCCGCTCGAAGGTGGCACGCACCTCGCGGCGATCCAGTTCCGGAAGCCGATGTACCGCCTCGATCGCTTCGGCCTCGCTTTCGACGATGAAGCCGCTGACGCCCTCGTCGACCACCTCGGGCACCGCACCGCGGTTCCAGGCGATCACCGGCGTGCTGCAGGCCATGGCCTCGATCATCACCAGGCCGAAGGGTTCGGGCCAGTCGATCGGGAACAGCAGCGCAGCGGCGTTGCCCAGGAACCGTTCCTTGTCGGCGTCGCCGATCTCGCCGATGTATTCCACCAGCGGGTCGTCCAGCAGCGGCCGGATCTCCTCGCGGAAGTAGGCGCGGTCGGCCAGGTCGATCTTGGCGGCGATCTTCAGCGGCATGCCGCTGCCCCGTGCGATGGCGATGGCGCGGTCGGGGCGCTTTTCCGGCGAGATGCGGCCGAGGAAGGCGAGGTAGCCGCCGTCGGCGCACGGATGCGGGCGATGCAGGGCTTCCGGCAAGCCGTGCGACACGGTACCGGCCCAGTTGGCGAAGTGCAGCGGGCGGCGCTGATGATGCGAGATCGACACCAGCGGGTAGTGCGGCCAGCGCCGGTACACCTCGCCCAGGTCCTTGAGGTCCAGCCGCCCGTGTAGCGTGGTGAGGGTGCGGCCTGCGCAATCCTCGAACATGGGGAAATGGATCATGTCGACGTGGAAGTGCAGCACGTCGAATTCGTCGGCGCGGCGGCGCACTTCCTGCAGCATCGACAGGTGCGCAGCCAGGTCGGACTTGAGCAACGCCGGGTCGAGCCGGATCGCCTGGTCGCGCACCGCCACCAGTTCGGCGCGGGTGCGCGCATCGGCGCTGGCGAACAGGGTGACGTCGTGGCCCAGGTCGACCAGCGTATCGGTGAGCCAGGAAACGATGCGTTCGGTGCCGCCGTACAGCCGCGGCGGGGTGGATTCATACAGCGGGGCGATCTGGGCGATGCGCATGGGTGTCCTCGGCGCCGCCGCCTCCACGCGCCGACGCATTGAATGAGCCTTGTGCGCGCCGCATCCGCCAGCCTGCATCCGTTAGAATCGGCGGATGTCCCTGATCCAATTGCAGCACGTCGATTTCAGCATCGGCGGCCCCCTTCTGCTTGCCGATGTCGACCTGTCGGTCGAGCGCGGCGAACGCGTCTGCATCGTCGGCCGCAATGGCGAGGGGAAGTCCACCCTGATGAAGCTGATTGCCGGCCAATTGCAACCCGACGACGGTGAAGTGAGGGTGCAGGGAGGCACGACCGTGGCGCGCATGGCGCAGGAAGTGCCGCAATCCACGGCCGGCTCGGTGTTCGACGTGGTGGCGCAGGGCCTGGGCGACCTGGGCCAGTTGCTGGCGCGCTACCACCACCTGCTCGCCGCCGACGACCTGGCCGCGCTGGGCGAGGTGCAGCACGAGATCGAAGCGCGCCATGGCTGGGACCTCGACCGCCGCGTGAACGAAGTGCTGGCGCGGCTGGAGCTGCCGGGCGAGACCGATTTCGCCGCGCTCTCCGGCGGCATGAAGCGCCGCGTGCTGCTGGCGCAGGCGCTGGTGACTCGGCCCGACGTGCTGCTGCTGGACGAGCCGACCAACCACCTGGACATCGAGGCGATCGGCTGGCTCGAAGGCTTCCTCAAGTCGTTCGACGGCTCAATCGTGTTCGTCACCCACGATCGCAGCTTCCTGCGCGCGCTGGCCACCCGCATCGTCGAGATCGATCGCGGGCAGCTCACCGACTGGCCCGGCGACTACGACAACTACCTGCGCCGGCGCGAGGAGCGGCTGCACGCCGAAGCCCAGGCCAACGCGCTGTTCGACAAGAAGCTCGCGCAGGAAGAGGT
Organism: Frateuria sp.; assembly: GCF_013362045.1. GTDB lineage: Bacteria > Pseudomonadota > Gammaproteobacteria > Xanthomonadales > Rhodanobacteraceae > Frateuria_A. The sequence goes on from NZ_JABFWW010000262.1 coordinate 7,362, forward strand.
GTGGATCCGCCAGGGCATCAAGGCCCGGCGCACCCGCAACGAGGGCCGCGTGCGCGCGTTGAAGGCGCTGCGCAACGAACGCGCGCAGCGGCGCGAGCAGGTCGGCACGGCGAAGATGACGCTGGCCACCGCGCAGGCCTCGGGCAAGAAGGTGATCGAGCTCGACCACGTGCACCAGAGCTACGGCGGGCGCGTGTTGATCGATGACCTTTCCACCACGGTGATGCGCGGCGATCGCATCGGCATCATCGGTCCCAACGGCGCGGGCAAGAGCACATTGCTCAGGATCATGCTCGGCGAACTGAAGCCCGGGCACGGCACGGTGGAGCTCGGCACTGGCATCCAGATCGCGTATTTCGTCCTGCACCGGGTGCAGCTGGACGACACGCTCAACGCGCTGGACAACGTGGCGCAAGGCCGCGAGTACATCGAGCTCGGCGGCCAGCGCAAGCACATCGTCGGCTACCTGCAGGATTTCCTGTTCTCGCCCGAGCGCGCGCGTGCACCGATCACGCGCCTTTCCGGCGGCGAGCGCAACCGCCTGCTGCTGGCCAAATTGTTCGCGCAGCCGTCGAATTTGCTGGTGATGGACGAACCGACCAACGACCTCGACGTCGAGACGCTGGAACTGCTGGAGGAACTGCTCGGCGACTACCAGGGCACGCTGCTGCTGGTCTCGCACGACCGCGCCTTCCTCGACAACGTGGTGTCCAGCACGCTGGTGCTCGAAGGCGAGGGCCGTGTCGGCGAATATGTGGGCGGCTACAGCGACTGGCTGCGCCAGCGGCCGGCCGCCCCCGCGGCCGCGCCGGACGCGAAGAACGCACCGGCGGCCGTCGCAGCACCCACACCCGTTGCCGCGCCGGCGAAACGCAAGCTGAGCTACAAGGACCAGCGCGAACTGGAACAGTTGCCGGCGCGCATCGAGCAACTGGAAAAGCAGATCAACGCACGCACCGCCGCCATGAACCAGCCGGCGTTCTTCCAGCAGGACAGCGCCGCCATCGTGCAGGCCAACGAAGCGCTGGCAAAGCTGCAGGCCGAGCTGGACGTCGCCTACGCGCGCTGGAGCGAGCTGGAGGGCTGAGCGCCTTTGGCGCCTCTCCCTCCGGGGAGAGGGCTAGGGTGAGAGGCCACGCTTGCGGCATGGCCCGCCTGTAACCAAGCCTTTCTTTGGCGCCCAGGCACCCAGCGACCTCCCCGCGAGCCCCACCGCTCACGCAACCCTCTTCCCCGGAGGGAAGAGGGCTCAGGGCGGCGCGTCAGGCCAGGCAGGCAGCCACAGGCGCGCCAGCGCCCCCGGCTTGCCGTCATCGCGCGCAGTCAGCGCCACCCCGCCCTCGTGCGCTTCGGCGATCTGCCGCGCCAGCGCCAGGCCGATGCCCGAACCGCCGGGCTTGGTGGTGAAGAACGGCACGAACAGGTTGTCGCTGGGCGGCGGACCGGGGCCGTCGTCCTCCACTTCGACCAGCGCCCGTTCGCCCTGCCGCCGCCAGCGCACGCGCACGTGAGCCGAAGCGGCTTCGACGGCGTTCTGCACGAGGTTGATCAGGGCCTGCTCCACCTGGTCGGCGTCGGCGCTGACCACCAGCGGCCCGCCCTCCTCCAGCGTGACCCTGCAGCCTGCCGGGTGCGCCAGCGTCAGCCGCGCGACCTTTTCCGCCACCTCGCGCAGGTCCACCGCCACGCGCTGCGGCGGCGGCAGCCGGGCCAGCTTGCCGTAGCCGGTGAGGAAGCGCGCCAGCGCGCCGGCGCGGTTGCCGATCACCTCCAGCCCGCTGCGGAAGTCCTCGCGCCAGTCCTCGGGCAAGGGTTCGCGCGCGGCCAGCGTGGCCAGCGTGCCGGCCATCGACTGGATCGGCGCCAGCGAGTTGTTGACCTCGTGCCCGAGCACGCGCAGCAGGCGCTGCCAGGCGGCGCGCTCCTCCTCGCGCAGCACGCGGCCGACATCGTTGACCACCAGCAGCCGCCCGCCACGGCCACCGCTGCGCAAGGCCGCGTGCCGTATCTGGAAGCGGCCGCTGCGGCTGGGGAAGGTGTGCATCGCCACCTGGTCGGCCGGGCCATCGAGCAGCCCGGCCAGGCCGAGCTCGGCGGCGCTCAGGCCAAACAGCCGATGACGCTCGGCGTCAAGCAGCTGCTGCCCGGCGGGGTAGAGCAGCCGCAGCCGCAACGCTTCGTCGAACACGTACACGCCGCTGTCGAGCGCGGCCAGCGTCTTGCCCAGCAGGTGAGTCGATTCCTCGAATTCCAGCCGCTCCTTCTGCAGCCGCTCGGCCAGCGCGTTGACGTCGTAGACCACGTCGCCGAGCGCGCCGCCCTGCACGCCGCGCAGGCTGTAGTCGCCCTCGCGCAGGGCCTCGAGCAGGCCGGCCAGGGTGTACAGCGGGAACACCACGCGGCGGTACTGCCAGCGTGCCAGCACGGCGGTGAGCGCCAGCGCGACGGCGAACAGCATCCAGCGCGCGGTCGCATCCGCCGGCGGATGCAACGCGTGCACCAACAGCACCAGCAGCGCCGGCGCAGCCACCAGCAGGCTGCCGCCGAGCACGCGCCGCTCGAAGCGCGGCATGCGGCCGGCGCGCGCGCGCGGATCAATCCCCGGCATCGGCGCCGGCCGCGCGCAGGTCGTGCTTCTCCAGCCGCCGGTACAGCGACTGGCGGGTGATGCCCAGCGCATCGGCAGCGCGCTGCAGGTTGCCTTCGTGCCGCTCGACCGCGCGCGCGACCAGCCAGGCCTCGGCCTGCTCCAGGGTCATGCAGTCCAGATCCTGCGCCGCCTGCGCGGGCGCGCCGAAGTTGAGCGCAGCGGCATCGACCTGGTCGCGCTCGGCCAGCAGCGCGGCGCGTTCCATCAGGTGCTGCAGCTCGCGCACGTTGCCCGGCCAGCGCCAGGCGAGCAGCGCGCGTTCGGCCGATGGCGCCAGGTGCAGGCCGTCACGGCCGTAGCGCCGCGCGTTGCGGGCGAGGAACGCGTTGGCCAGCGGCAGGATGTCCTCGACGCGCTCGCGCAGCGGCGGCAGGCGCAGTTCCAGCGTGTTGAGGCGGTAGAGCAGGTCCTTACGGAAGCGCCCTGCCGCGACCTCGGCATCGAGATCCGCATTGGTCGCCGACACCAGCCGCACGTCGACCTTCTGCGTGCGCGAGGAGCCCAGCCGCTCGAACTCGCCGTCCTCCAGCACGCGCAGCAGCTTGGGCTGCTGCGCGGCCGGCACGTTGCCGACCTCGTCCAGGAACAGCGTGCCGCCGTCGGCCAGCTCGAAGCGGCCGATGCGCTCGCCCTTGGCGTCGGTGTAGGCGCCGCGCACGTGGCCGAACATCTCCGACTCGAACACGCTCTCGGCGATGCCGCCCATGTTGACCTTGACCAGCGAGCGGCCTGCGCGCGCCGAATGCTCGTGCAGCAGCTGCGCGATCACGCCCTTGCCGGTGCCGTTCTCGCCCAGCACCAGCACGTTGGCATCGCTGGGCGCGATGCGCGCGGCCATCTCCAGCACGCGCCGCATCGCGGCCGATTCCGCGATCACCTCGGCCGAACCGCGCAGCAGCGCGTTCTCCGCTTCCAGCCGGCGCTGCCGGCGCCGGCCCTCGCCCAGCGCGATCTGCGCGCGCAGCACGCGCAGTAGGCGCGCGTTGTCCCACGGCTTCTCGATGAAATCGGCGGCGCCGCGGCGCATCGCCTCCACCGCCAGCGGCACATTGCCCCAGGCGGTCATCACCACCACTGGCAGCTCCGGCGCCTGCTCGCGCAGGCGAGCCAGCAGCTCCAGCCCTTCCTCGCCGGAGGTGGTGTCGCGGGTGTAGTTGAGGTCGATCAGCGCGCAGGCGAACTCGCGCTTGCGCAGCGCCTCCAGCGCCGCGGCCGGACCCTCGG
>NZ_JABFWW010000258.1 GCF_013362045.1 Frateuria sp.
TAGGGAGCGCGCCACGAAAATCGGCGCGGCCGAGGCCGCGCCGTCCTGTCGGAGAACGCCGAAAGCGAAGCCTACTGGGGAAGCTCCAGGCGGTCGCCGCGGTGCACCGGGCGCAGGCCATCCATGACCAGGCCGTAGCTGACCCGGTCGAAGGTGCGGAACACCATCACGTGGCCGACGAACTCATCCGGCAGGGCGACCTTTTCGCCCACGCCACGGTCCCAACTGCTGCCGGCGATGTCGTCGTGGACGGTCTCGCCCGGTTGGAACACGGCGTAGGTCTGGCCGTTGTCCACGCCGTCCTTCGAACCGATCGAAAGCGCCACCACCTGGCGGGGCCCGGCCGCGTCCATCGCATCGGCGAAGGCGATCACCCGGGCGTTGCGCGGCAGCGACTGCGGTGCGTGCGGGTAGTAGTAGGGATCGTAGGCGGGGCCGTCGAGCGGCAGCACGCGGTCGCCGGTGCGGATCTCCTGGGTGGAATCCAGCAGCAGCAGGGTGGACGGGTCGCCTTCGCGCAGCATCTCGGCGGTACCGATCAAGCTGACCTCGACGCCCAGGTCCTCGCCGCGGCCGTAGTGGCCGTCATCGCGGAAATCTTCCGACCAGGGCGTGCGCACCATCGCGACGTTGCTGTCCAGCGTGTGTCCGACGACGTCCTCGCCCGCATCGCTCTTGTCGCCGCTGCCGAAGCTGCGGAACGCGTGGGTCGGCCGCACGATCGCCCAGCGCTGGCCCGGCGTGGATTTCAGGCCGCGCACGTAGAGGTTCTGGCCGCCCGCGCCGCGAAGCCGCGCTTCCTCGAAGCCCACCACGTAGGGCGCCGACTTGACCGCGTCCGAGTTCATCACGCGCATGTCCTTGAGGAACATGCGCAGTTGGTCGAGCGGGATCGCCGGCACGGCCTCGCCTTCGCGGTGCACGGAAGGCTCGAGCTTGAGCCGCGGGCCGTTGATGAAGGACAGGTTGAGCACGTCGCCCGGGTAGATCAGGTGCGGATTGCGCACCTGCGGATTGGCCTGCCAGATCTCCGGCCACAGCCACGGCTTGGAGAGGAACTTGGCCGAGATGTCCCACAGCGTGTCGCCGTGGCGCACGGTGTAGCTATCGGGGTGATCGGCGCGCAACTGGGTGCCGGCGGCGTACACGGCAACGGTGACCAGCATGCCGGCCAGCAGCCCGATGGACTTCTTGATCATATGCGGGATTCCCCTACCCCCGAGGCTCGGGCGAGTGTAACCGAACAGTGAAGGCCCGCAACCGGGAGCAGTTGGCAAAATCGCCTGCCGCACGGGAGCTTGCCGCCGTACAATGAGGCCCATTCTAGTTTGCGCCGGGGGCTTTCGGTCTGCCGATCCGACCGCATCTGAAGGCGCCTGAGGTGAGCGAAATGTCCGTCCTGTCCATCCTTGAGTTTCCCGATCCCCGGTTGCGCACGAAGGCCGCGCCGGTGACCGTCTTCGACGCCGAGCTCAAGCAGTTCGTCGCCGACATGTTCGAGACCATGTATGCCGCCAACGGCGTGGGCCTGGCCGCGACCCAGGTCAACCTGCACAAGCGCGTGCTGGTGGCCGACATGAGCGAGGAGCGCAACCAGCCGCTGGCGCTCGTCAATGCGCAGATCGTGGCGAAGGAAGGTTCGCAGGTGTACCAGGAGGGCTGCCTGTCCTTCCCCGGCATCTATGCCGACGTCACCCGGGCGCTGAAGGTCACGGTCAAGGCGCAGGACGCGGACGGCAAGGAAATCACGCTCGATGCCGAAGGCCCGCTGGCGGTATGCATCCAGCACGAGCTGGACCACCTGGCCGGCAAGGTGTTCGTCGACTACCTTTCGCCGCTCAAGCGCAACCTGCTGCTCAAGCGCCTGGAGAAGCAGCGCAAGCAGGCAGCGAGCGCTTGAGGATCGTCTTCGCCGGCACGCCGGAGTTCTCCGTCCCCTGCCTGCAGGCCTGCCGCGACAGCGGCGCGCAGGTGGTCGCCGTCTACACCCAGCCCGACCGCCCCGCCGGCCGCGGCCGCAAGCTCGCGCCGAGCCCGGTCAAGCAGGCGGCGCTCGCCGCCGGCCTGGCCGTCGAGCAGCCGGAGTCGCTGAAGCCGCCCGAGGTGCAGGCCGCGCTGGCCGCCTACGCACCGGACCTGCTGGTGGTGGTCGCCTATGGGCTGATCCTGCCGCGCAAGGTGCTCGCGATTCCGCGGCTGGGCTGCTGGAACGTGCACGCGAGCCTGCTGCCGCGCTGGCGGGGTGCGGCGCCGATCCAGCGCGCCATCCTGGCCGGCGACGCCGAGACCGGCGTCGACCTGATGCGCATGGAGGCCGGCCTGGATACCGGCCCAGTGCTGCTGGAAAAGCGCACGCCGATCGCTTCCGACGATACCGGTGGGTCGCTGCACGACCGGCTGTCGCTGCTGGGGGCCGAGGTGCTGGCCGAAGGCCTGCGCCGCACGCTGGCCGGTGAGGTGCTGGCGGCCGTGGCGCAACCGGCCGAGGGGGTGACCTATGCGCACAAGCTGGACAAGGCCGAGGCGAAACTGGATTTCGCGCGGCCGGCGGTCGAGCTCGATCGCCAGGTGCGCGCCTTCGACCCCTGGCCGGTGGCCGAGGGCGAGATCGCCGGCGAGGCCGTGCGGATCTGGGCCGCACAGGCGCTCAGGCGCAGCCACACGGCCGCGCCCGGCACCGTGCTGGCGGCCGATCGCGACGGCATCGAACTGGCATGCGGGGAAGGCGCGCTGCAGGTGACTGCGCTGCAGCGTCCCGGTGGCAAGCGCATCAGCGCCACCGACTATCTCAACGCCCGCCCCGAACTGCGCGGAGCCTCCAGGTGAGCCGCGCACCGCTCTCCTCCCCGGCGGGGAGAAGGCGCGAGCCGAGGCCATGACCGACACCCGTGCCCTGGCCGCCACCGCGCTGGCCGAGATCGCCCTGCGCGGCACCTCGCTGCGCGAGGCGATGGAACGCCACGCGTCCAAACTGCCCGACCCGCGCGACCGTGCCTTGCTGATGGCGCTGCTCAGCGAGGGTGCGCGCTGGTGGCTGCGCTTCGATCCGGCGCTGGACCGCCTGCTGGAGCAGCCGCTGCGGCGCAAGGAGCCGGCCGTGCATGCGCTGCTGGTGCTCGGGCTGGTGCAGCTGGAGATCCTCCAGCTCAGCGACTATGCCGCCGTTGCGGCCACGGTGGAGGCCACGCGCGCGCTCAAGCGTCCGCGCCTTGCCGGGCTGGTCAACGCCGTGCTGCGCCGCTGGCAACGCGAACGCATCGAGCTGTTGGCCGCGCTGGATGCCGTGCCGGCGACGCGTCATGCGCATCCGGCCTGGCTGGCCGGTGCGATCGCGCGCGACTGGCCGGCGCAGGCCGAAGCGGTGCTCGCGGCCGACAACCGCGAACCGCCGCTGATGCTGCGCGCCAATCGCCGCCGCAGCACGCGCGAGGCGCTGCTGGAACGCCTGCGCGTGGACGGCCAGACGGCCGAACCGCACCCCTGGCTGGCCGATGCCATCGTGCTGCCGCACAGCGGCGACGTCACCCGGCTGCCCGGTTTCGTCGAAGGCCTGTTCGCCGTGCAGGACGGTGCCGCGCAAGCCGCCGCCGATCTGCTCGATGTACGGCCGGGCCAGCGCGTGCTCGATGCCTGCGCCGCGCCGGGCGGCAAGGCCTGCCACCTGCTCGAGCGCACCGACCTCGAGCTGACCGCGCTGGATGCCGACCCGGCCCGTCTGCGCCGGATCAGCCAGAATTTCGAGCGCCTGGGCCTGCGTGCCGAATTGCTCGAAGGGGACGCCGGCAAGCCGCACGCCTGGTGGGACGGTGAGCCCTACGACCGCATCCTGCTCGACGCCCCGTGTTCGGCCACCGGCGTGCTGCGCCGCCGGCCGGATGTGCGGCTGCATCGGCGCGCGAGCGACGTTCCCGCGCTGGCCGCGCTGCAGCAGCGCATCCTCGTCGCACTGTGGCCGTTGCTCAAGCCGGGCGGCCGGCTGCTCTATGCCACCTGCTCGCTGCTGCGCGCGGAGAACGAGGCGGCGATCCAGGCGCTGCTGGCGACAGCCAGCGACGCGCACGCGCTGCCTTTCACGCTGCCGGCAGGCCAGGCGGCGGCCGTGGGTTGGCAGATCCTGCCCGGCGATGGCGATCTGGACGGCATGTACTATGCCGTCCTGGAAAAGCGGTAGCCGCTGCTCAGCGCCAGGTAAGCACGCCCAAGCTAAAACCCCACGCTGCTCCGCACGGATTGCCCATGTCCCTCTCGCACGCCACGCTGCAGGACCGCCGCCGTTTCTGGTTGTTGATGCTGATCGCGCTGGTCGTGATCGGCGCCGGCATCGGGTTGCGCGATCCCTGGCCGTCGGACGAGCCGCGCTTCACGCTGGCGGCCAAGCAGATGGTCGAGGGCGGCGACTGGCTGTTCCCGCACCGCGGCAGCGAGCTCTATGCCGACAAGCCGCCGGTGCTGATGTGGACCGAGGCGGCCAGCTTCGAGCTGGTGCGCAACTGGCGCATCGCCTTCCTGCTGCCCTCGTTGCTGGCGGCGCTGGGCACGCTGGCACTGGTCTACGACCTGGGCCGGCGGCTGTGGAGCCGGCAGGTCGGCCTGTACGCGGCGGCCGGGCTGTTGCTGGCGTTCCAGTTCGTCTACCAGGTCAAGCGCGCGCAGATCGATCCGCTGGTGATGTTCCTGATCACCGCCGGCAACTGGGGACTGCTCAGGCACCTGCTGCTGGGGCCCAACTGGCGTGCGTACTGGCTGGGCTGCTTCTGCGCGGGGCTCGGCGTGATCACCAAGGGCGTGGGTTTCCTGCCGCTGCTGCTGCTGCTGCCGTATGCCTTCGCGCTGCGGCGCGGCTGGGACGGCGTCGCGCGCATGGGGCCGAGCCAGGCACTGCGCTGGTGGCTGGGCCTGCCGGCCGTGCTCGCCGCGATCGCGCTGTGGCTGGTGCCGATGCTGCTGGCGGCGCATGCGCACGCGGACAACCCCGCCTACGCCGCCTACGTGCGCGACATCCTGTTCCACCAGACCGCGGACCGCTACGCCAAGTCGTGGGGGCACATCCACTCGCCGCTGTACTACCTGCCGATCGTGCTGTTCAGCTGGCTGCCGCTGTCGCTCACCTACCCCGGAACGCTGCCGCGCTGGTGGCGCGCGCTGAAGGCGAAGGACGCGCGCGTGCTGCTGCCGGTGGCATGGGTCGCGCTGGTGCTGGTGTTCTTCTCGATCCCGGCCGGCAAGCGCGATGTCTACATCCTGCCGGCGTTGCCGATGGTCGCGCTGGCCAGCGCGCCGTTCCTCGACGAGCTGCTGCGCGCGCGCTGGCTGCGCGCCGCCGGGCTGGCCTTCGTCGGGCTGTTCGGCACGCTGCTGCTGGTGGTGGGTGCCTACGCGCTCGTCGCTGCGCCGCCGTTCGCCACGCAATGGACGCTCGAGCGCGGTTTCGCCGGCGCGCGCGCGCTGTGGTGGTGGCTGGCAGCGATCGGTGCGGTGCAGTTGCTGCTGGTGGGGCTGTTGCGCCTGCGTCACGCCGCGTACGCGGTCGGCGGTGGCATGTTCGCGCTGTGGCTGGGCTGGAGCTTCGGCATCACGCCGCTGCTCAACGACTCCAGTTCCGCGGCCGGGTTGATGGCGAAGGTGGCTGCGCGGATGCAGCCCGGCGACACCGTCGGCCTGGTCGCCTGGAAGGAACAGAACCTGCTGATGCTCGATCGTCCCGCCGTCGATTTCGGCTTCACCCGCCCCTGGCCGCAGCAGTACGCGGCGGCGGTCGCCTGGCAGGCGGCCGACCCTGCGCGCCGATGGCTGTTCGTGCAGGAATCGGCGATGGGTCGCTGCGTGCGTCGCGACCATGCGATCGACCTGGGCCATGCCAACCGGCGCGAGTGGTGGCTGTTCAAGGCCGATGCCGTGGTTCCCGGCTGCGTGCCCGATCCCTCCGCCGAAGCGGCCGATGCGGGTGTGCCCGAATGAGCGCGCGCAGCCCGGACATCCTGGCGATCGCGCGCGAGCCCGGCCGGCCGACCTCGCGGGCCTGGCTCACCTGGGCGCTGTCGGCGCTGGTGGCCGTGATGCCGTTGTCGTTCTCGATCGAACCGCGGATCAAGGCGCTGCCGGTCGCGTTGCTGTTCGTCAGCGGGCTGGCGCTGCTGTGGCGCGCGCCCGTACGGCGCAGCTGCCTTGCCGCGGCGCCGGTGCTCGCCGGCGCGCTGGTGCTGGCTGCTTTCGACATCGGCAACGTGCTGGGGCATCGGCTGGGCGCGCGTCCGCTGGACCATGCCGCGCACGTGCTGCTGTACGTGGCGGTGGCGGCCGTGTTCGCCCGTCCGCTGCGCATGGCGCTGGTGTGGACGGGTTTCAGCCTCACCGCGATCGGCCTGGGCGCAGTCTGCCTGGTGCAGCACTACGGCCTGGGCATCGCGCGCGCCTATGGTCTCAACGGCGGCGATTCGAGCGCCATCGAGTGCGCCACCGTGCTGCTCGGCCTGGCGCTGCTCGCGCTGGTGCAACTGCTGTACGCAGGCGTCGGCAGCCGTCGCTGGTGGTTGCACGCTGCCGCCATGGTGTTCGGCATGTACGGTGCGCTGCTCACGCAGAGCCGCGGGCCGCTGCTGGCCTTCGTGCCGGCATTCCTGCTGGTGCTGCTGGCGCATGCGTGGCGCAGCCGGCGCTGGCGTGCGAGCGTGGCGCTGGCCACCGTGGTGTGCCTGGGTGGCGCGATCGCCACTGTCTCGCTGCATGGCGCCATGCTCGGGCGCTTCGACACCATCCAGCAGGAGGTGGCCGGCTTCGACCAGGGCGATCCGGCAGGTTCGGTCGGCGAGCGGCTGGAGATGTGGCGCACGGCGTTGCGTGCCTTCGCCGAGCATCCGCTCGCCGGCGTCGGCATCGGCGAATACGGCGCCTATGTCCAGGCGGAAATCGCGGCGGGACGCACCAACCCGTCCATCGCCCGCTACAACCAGCCGCACAACGAGTACCTGCGTGCGCTGGCGACCGGCGGCGTGCCGCAGCTGCTGGCGGTGCTGGCCGCGTTCGGCCTGCCGTTGGTCTGGTTCGGCCGTCGCCTGCGCCACCCGGACGAGACGGTAGCTGCGACCGCCAGCGCCGGGCTGGCGATCGTGGTGCTGTATCTGCTGTGCGCGCTGGGCGAGAGCGTGTTCTACCGGGTGATGTCGCAGTCGTTCTTCTTTTTCCTGGTGACGGGGCTGGCCGTGCGCATCGGCCAGCGCACGCGCTGCCTGCTGGGCGACGAAGAGCCGGCACCCTAGAATGCCTGCATGGCCACCTTGCCCCTGACCCTTGTCGTCATCACCCACAACGAGGCCGATAACATCGCGCGCTGCCTGGACAGCGTGCCGTTCGCGGCGGAGAAGCTCATTGTCGATTCGGGCAGTGACGACGACACCGTGGCCGTCGCGCAGGCCCATGGTGCGCGGGTGGTGCGCCAGGATTGGCTCGGCTTCGGGCCGCAGCGCAATTTCGCCACCACGCAGTGCGCGCACGAATGGATTCTGGCGCTGGACGCCGATGAGTTTCTCTCGCCCGAACTGGCCACGGAGATGGAGCGGCGCCTGCCTGCATTGATGGCCGGCGAGGCACCTGCGGCGTGGCTGCGCCGGCGCACCGTCTACATGGGCCGGCCGATGCGCTGGTACCGCCCGGCGGTGGGCGAGAAGATGGCGCGGCTGTACCACCGCGACCGCGCGCGCTGGACCGACGCGCGGGTGCACGAGTCGCTGCGCTTCGAGGGCAGCGCGCCCACCTTCGATGCGCCCTTCGACCACATCAACAACCCGACCCTGGTGCACAAGCAGCTCAAGGTGCTGCGTTACGCCGAGCTCAAGTGCCGCGACTGGCTCGACAAGGGCAAGCCGGCGCGCATGTGGCAGGCACCGTTCGTGTACCTGCTCGCGTTCGTCAAGGACTACCTCGTGCGGCTCGCCTTCCTCGACGGCTGGCGCGGCTTCATGATCGCGCAGACCGCGGCGAGCTACGCGCTCTACAAGCGCATGCGCTACTACGAGATGGTGCACAACCGCGCCTCGGTCGCGCGCGCCGGCACGGCGCTGGCGCGGCACGGGCTGGACCGCTGAGCGCCGCAGGACTTCATCCGAGCTTTCGATACCTCATGCAAACGCCCTCCAAACGGCACTACCTGCTCTATGGTTCCGAGCGCTATGCGCTGGCCATCCTGCGTCCGCTGCAGGCGGCGATCCGCGCGCGCGGCGACGAGGCGGCGTGGTTCTTCGACGGGCCGGGCGCCGAGGACCTGGCCGCGGACGAGCGCCTGCTGAGCGTGGACGAAGTGCGCCGCTGGAAGCCGGTGGCGGTGCTCACGCCCGGCAATCACCTGCCGCACTTCTTCCCCGGTGTGAAGGTCGAGGTCTTCCACGGCTTCAATGCGGGCAAGCCGCGGCACGTCTACATCCGCGGTTTCTTCGACCTGTACTGCACCACCGGCCCGCGCGATACCGCGCAGTTCCAGGCGCTGGCCGACCAGCTGGGGCACTTCAGCGTGGCCGAGACGGGCTGGCCCAAGCTCGACCCGTTCCTGAAGGAGATCGCCGGCCCGCTGCCGCCGGTACGCCGGCCACCGGTGATCCTCTACCACTCCACCTTCTCGCCCTCGTGGAGCGCGGCCGAAACGCTGTACGAGGAAGTCCGGCGACTCTCGCGCAATGGCCGCTGGCGTTGGATCGTCACCTTCCATCCGAAGATGAACCCGGAGACGGTCGCCCGCTACAAGGCGCTGCAGAACGAGTTCCTCACCTTCGCCGAGAACGACAACATCCTGGAGTTGTTCCCGCAGGTGGACATGATGTGCTCGGACACCTCCTCGGCGCTCAGCGAATTCCTGCTCACCGGCAAGCCGGTGGTCACGTTCAAGAACCGCCAACCGGGACCGCAGCTGATCGACATCGACGATCCCGGGCAATTCGAGCCGGCGATCGAGCGCGCACTGGCGCGGCCGCCTGAACTGATGGCCGCGATCCGCGCCCATGCGGATGCGATCCATCCCTACCGCGACGGCCACGCGAGCGAGCGCGTGCTCGGAGCGATCGATGCCTTCGTCGCGGCAGGCGGGCGCAACCGCAAGCGCAAGCCGCTCAACCTCTGGCGCAAGCTCAAGCTGCGTCGGCGCATCGGTTACTGGGGCCCGGCGCGGCTGCCGCGCTAGCCCGCTTTCCATCGCACCGCTCCGGCTAGAATCGGGGCCTTCCCAGCCGTGAGCCTGTCCGTGCAGCCCAACGCCTATCGCCGTTCCGAACACCTGCGCGCCCTGTGGCCGTGGCTGCCGCTGTGGGCGGCGGCGGCGTTGCTGGCGATCTTCTCGCACGGGCCGATGCCGCTGTATTCGACGCGCACGCTGGCGGTGGCCTGGGAGATGTGGACGCACGGCCATTGGCTGGTGCCCTACAACAACGGCGTGCCGTACAGCGAGAAGGCGCCGCTGCTGTTCTGGATGATCCACGCCGGCTGGTTCGCGTTCGGCGTCGGCGACGTCTGGCCGCGCGTGCTGGAGGTGATCTTCGGCGGCACGCAGCTGGTGCTGCTGGCGGTGCTGGCGCGGCGGCTGTCCCCGGAGCGGCCGTGGGTGGCCCGGGCGGCGCCGTGGATGCTGCTGGCGCTGTCCTACGCGTTCCTGTTCGGCCTGCAGGTGATGTACGACGTGCTGCTGGCGATGTGGACGCTGGCGGCGCTGCTGTGCCTGACGCGCGCACCCTCGCGCGAGGAGCCGCGCTGGTGGCTGTTCGGCATCTGCATCGGCTTGGGGCTGCTGACCAAGGGCCCGGTGATGGCCCTGCACGTGGTGTTTCCCTGGTTGCTCGGGCCACTGTGGAACGACTGGGCGAACCGCCATCGCGCGCGCTGGTACGGCCGCGGCCTGCTCGCCTTCCTGCTCGGCTTCGCGATGTTGCTGGCCTGGGCGCTGCCGGCCGGCTTCAGTGGCGGCGAGGCCTATCGCCAGCGGCTGTTCTTCACCCAGACCGCCGGCCGCGTGGTGAACGCATTCGACCACGCCCACCCGGTGTGGTGGTACGCGCTGGCGCTGCCATTGCTGTTGTTCCCCTTCAGCGGCTGGCCACGTGCATGGGTGGCCCTGGCGATGCTGCGGCGGCCGCTGGATGCCGGCGTGCGCTTCGCGCTGTGCTGGGTGGTGCCGGTGTTCGTCACTTTTTCGTTGATCAGCGGCAAGCAGCTGTACTACCCGTTGCCGGAGTTCGCCGGCGCGGTGTTGCTGGTGGCCGGTGCCATCGCGCTGCTGCGCGAGCGGCATCCGCGGGTGGCCTACAACGGCTGGCTGGGCACCTGGCCGCTGGCGATCGGCGGCATCGCCTTCGCGCTGTTCCTGTTCGTGCTGCCGTGGCTGGTGCAGGACGGGCGTCTGCATGGAGACTGGTTCGACACCACTGCGCCCTACAGCCGCTTCTTCAGCGTGGTGTTCCTGCTGCTGGGCGCCTTGCTGCTGCTGCGTGGCCGCGGCGAGATGCGGCGGCTGGCGTTTGCCGGCCTGCTGGGCACGCTGGCGATCAATACGCTGTTCACCCTGACGCTGTGGCCGCGCTACGACCTTGCGCCAGCGACGCGCCTGCTGCGAGCCGCCGATGCGCAGCATCGGGCGATCGGCTTCACCGGCACCTACGAAGGCCAGTTCCACTTCGGCGGCCGACTGCAAAACCCGATCGCCGAACTGCAGGGTGACGCCGCAGTCGAGGCCTTTGCCCGCGCCCATCCGGACGGCCTGATCGTGACCCACCCCAGCAAGCTGGACGCAGACGCGTTGCGCTATCCGCTGCTGGTGCAGCCGTTCCGCTCCACCTGGCTGGTGGTCTGGCCGGCCACCACGCTGGCCGACCTGCGTGCGGGCCAGCGTCCGCCGGAACCGGCCCAGCCCACGCGCATCTACCCCAACGCCGACGGCCGCAACCGGACACCGCCGTGAACGGTGCGCTGATCGCCGGCCTGCGCGCGCAGTGCGGCGGCCCGCGCGACGGCGCGCTGTTGCGGTTCTCGCTCGGCAACGCCCTGCTCGGCGAAGGCCAACCAGCCGAGGCTGCGGCGGAACTGCGCCGCGCGCTCGACTTCGACCCCGGCTACTCGGCGGAGTGGAAGCTGCTGGGCAAGGCCTGCCTGGCGGTGGACGACCGCGCCGGCGCGGCTGCCGCCTGGCGCCGGGGGATCGTGGCGGCGCAGCAGCGGGGCGACAAGCAGGCGGAGAAGGAGATGGCCGTGTTCCTGCGGCG
>NZ_JABFWW010000228.1 GCF_013362045.1 Frateuria sp.
AGTCCACACTGTCCGGCCGCCGCCCGGCTCGCTGGCCAGCCGCCGGACGCGCTGGCCAGCGAGCCGCTGCTGCACACCGCCTCGCGCCCGCAGGCGTGGCCGCAATGGGCGTGTGCAGCCGGCCTCGCGCCTGCGGCGCTGCGGTACGGCCAGGGCTTCGAGCACCTGTATTACCTGCTGGAAGCTGCGGCGGCGGGACTGGGGGTGGCTATCGCCCCGCAACAACTGGTGGCCGACGACCTGGCGACCGGCCGCCTGCAGGCGCCGTGGGGATTCACGTCCACCACCGCCTCATGGATCCTGGCCGCGCCGCGCCGCCTGCAGGACAATCGCATCGAAGCGCTGGCCGGGTGGCTGCGCGCGGCGCTTGGCGTGGTGGAGTGAGGCCCACCGCCTGTCGGCCCCTGCCTCAGGCCCCGCGCACGGCCTCGATGAAGGCGCGCATCTTTGCTGCGTCCTTGATCCCCACCGATGATTCGATCCCGCTGGACACGTCCACGCCCCATGGCCGTGCCCTGTGGATCGCCTCGGCAACGTTGCCGGCGTGCAGTCCGCCGGCCAGGATCAAGGGCAGGCCCGAATCCCGCGGCGCCAGCGACCAGTCGAACGCCCTGCCGCTGCCTCCGGCTTCGCCCAGGCCATGGCCATCCAGCAGCAGGCCCGCTGCGCCCGGAAACGCGCGCAGCTGCGGCAATGCCGTACCGGCGTCGCCCATCGCGATGGCCTTGAGGTAGGGCCGCCCGAACTGGGCGCACCAGTCGTCGTGTTCGGCGCCATGAAATTGCAGCAGATGCGGCTGCACGGCATCGACGACCTCGTTGACGAACGCCGCGCCCTCGTCCATGAACAACGCCACGGTGGTGACCATCGGCGGCAACGCGCGGACGATCATGCGCGCCTGGTCGATGTTCACGCGCCTTCGGCTGCGCGCGGTGAACACGAGGCCGATCGCATCGGCGCCCAGCTCGGCGGCGAGCGCGGCATCTTCGACACGGGTCATCCCACAACATTTGATGCGGGTCATTGGCTCACTTCCGCAGGCAGGCCCCAGTGCGCTTCGTAGCGCGGGCCGACGAATACGAGGCCGGATGATGGCGCGGTCGGGCCGGCGGCCTCGCGGTCGCGCCCGGCGAGCAGTTTTCCCGGCCATGTGACCGGCTGCTGCCCGCGCCCGACCGGCAACAGCGAGCCGACGATGTTGCGCACCATATGGTGCAGGAAAGCGTTGGCTTCGATGTCCACGATCACATGTTCGCCCTGGCGGTGCACCTCCAGCCCGAGCACGCAACGGCGCGCGTGCGCCGCCTGGCAGGAGACGGCGCGGAACGCGGAGAAGTCATGCTCGCCCAGCAGCGCCTGCGCCGCCCCGTGCATCGCAGCGGCATCCAGCGGCAACCGCTCCCAGGTGACGTAGCGCGCATCCAGCGCCGCGCGCACCGGGCGGTTGAGGATGGTGTAGCGATAGCGCCTGCTGCGCGCCGAAAATCGCGCATGGAAGGCGCCGGGCACCGGCTGCGCCCACAGCACCGCCACGCCCGTGGGAAGGTTCGAGCAGGCCCCGAGCACCCAGCCGCGCATGTCGCGCTCGACCTGCGTATCGAAGTGCACCACCTGGCAACGCCCGTGCACGCCGGCATCGGTGCGTCCGGCACAGGTCACCTCGACCGGTTGCGCCGCTACGCGCGACAGCGCCTGCTCCAGCGCGCCCTGCACCGTGGCGCCATGGGCCAGCCGCTGCCAGCCGAGGAAATCAGTGCCGTCGTATTCGACGCCCAGGGCGATGCGCATGCGTGGAATCCTGCATAACAGCCAAAAAGCTTAGCAGCTGCCGGAAGCCAAGCAGGGGGTAGTGCCCCATTGGGTATCGCGCTAGCGCTGAAGCCCGTCCCATGATCGCCGCACCGGAACATCGCGGCGCCGAAAACGCGACGGGCCGGCATGCCGGCCCGTCGCGCAGGTGCGTAGGGTCTCAGGCCAGCGAATCGAGCAGGCGCTGCGCGGCGTCCCTCTGCATCTGGCTGCCTTCGTTCATCACTTCCTCGAGCATGGCGCGGGCGCCATCCGCATCGCCCATGTCCATGTAGGCGCGGGCGAGGTCGAGCTTGGTGTCGATCGGATCGTCGCTGAACTCGGCCGACTCGTGCGGCACGGCGGCGTGACCGGCGCCTGCCGCTTCGTTGACCGGTTCCTCGAAGTTCCAGGAGGAACGTTCCTCGGAAGCGGGCTGGACGTTTCGCATCACGGTCCGGTCCGCTTCGTCCTCCGTGGCGTGCATGTCCGTCGCGTCGGACGGCGCCGCCGGGTTCGCGCGCGGCGGCGTGAGGTCGAAGTCGAAGTGGTATTCGCTGACCTTCGGCCGCGCCGCCGCGGGCTCGTGCGCGGACGGCGCCTCGGTCGCCTGCGCGTCCGTGGCGTAGCTGTCCAGGTCAAACGGATGCATGGCCTCTTCCGCAGGGCGGCCTTCGTGCTCGGCGAACGCTTCCGGCGCCATGTAGCCCGCGCCCGCGAACAGCGGATGGCCGGGCACCAGGTCTTCGCCCATCGCGAGCACGTCCTGCCACTCGTCCTGCTGCGGATCGGCGATGTGTGCGTGCATCGCTTCGGCGGCCGCTTCGAAATGCTCGACGTCGCGGCGGGAGTAGTACAGGCTCACCAGTTCCAGGTGCAGGCCGATGTCGTCGGGATGCTCGGCAAGCTGATCGAGCAGTTCATCCTGGTCCGGATCGGCGCTGGCCGCGGGCGCGGCGGGCATGCTGCCGAAGCGGTCGGCCAGTGAAGACGCCGTCGGCGCGGCCTTCGGTGCGGCGGGCTTGCGCCGGCGCCCCAGCAAGGCGAGCAGGATCAGCAGCAGCACTGCACCACCGGCCGCCGCCCATGCCCACGGCTGCATGTACCAGGGTTCCTCGGCCGGGGCCGGCACAGCTGCGGGCTTGGCAAGCTTGGCGGCTGGCTTGCTGGCCGTCGCGGCGGCCGGCTTGGCGGCGGTGCCGGCCGTGGCGACGCCGTGCGGCGCCATGGTGCTGGCGGCGCTGGCGACCGGGCGGGCGGACTGGCTGCCGCGCGCGCTCGTTGTCGTGTCCGCGGCCGGCGCGATCGCGTTC
>NZ_JABFWW010000196.1 GCF_013362045.1 Frateuria sp.
CCTCGCCGCCCAGGCTGCCGTAGCCATACACGGCAAAGCCGGAGCCTTCGCCCGGCAGGCGCCCGTGCTGCGCGACCAGCTCGCGTTCGGCCAGGGCGGTGACGGCCTCCACCACCGCCGCCGCCAGCGCGGCGAGCCGGCGCGCAGTCGCCGCCGCATCGGCGCGGCCGTCGTTGAAGGCCAGGCCGAGGCGGAAGGCGATGCTCGCCTTGAACTCGTTGATGCGCTCCAGTTCGGCTTCCGCCTCGCGCTCGTCCAGCGTGGACAGCACACGGCTGATCTCGGCGCTGATGTCGGCGCGCTTCAGCGGCAGTTGGTCTATGCGCGGAACTAGCACGTCGTCCAGCAGCAGCGGCTGGGCGATCACCCGCTCGGCCAGGAAGGCGCTGTCGGCGAACAGCTTCGCCAGGCGCGCGCGCGCGGCCGGCTGTTCCTCCAGCAGCGCGAGGTAGGCCGAGCGCCGCGCCACCGCCTGCACCAGCCGGCACAGGCGCAGCAGGCAAGGCAGCGGCGCGGCGCTGGCACGGGCGGCACCGATCAGGTGCGGCATCAGGTGGTCCAGCCGCTCGCGGGAGCGCGGCGACATGGCGCGGACCGAGGACGCCTGCGGCAGCTTGGCCAGCGCCTCGGCCGCCTCCTGGCCGGGCACGAAGCCGGAGGCCTCCAGCACACCGGCCTCCGGCGTGCCTGTGCAGGCCTGTTGCCACAACGTGGCGTCGGCCACCTCCACGCGAGCGGCGCGGCCACCGGCAGGGACCAGTACCGCGGCGAATTCCTCGCTGACGACGGCGCGGTGGTGCGCCAGTTCGGCCTCGAGCGCTTCCCATTGCTCGTGCCCCAGCCCGCGCGCGATGCGCTCGCGGCTGAGCGCGTCGTCGGGAAGGTCGTGGGTCTGCGCGTCACGCAGCATCTGTACCCGGTTCTCGACCCGGCGCAGGCACTGGTAGGCCTCGCGCAACGCCTTGGCGCGCGCCGCGCCGATGAGCCCTCGGGCCTCGCAGGCGGCCAGCGCCGGCAACAGCCCGCGTACGCGCAGGGAGGGTTCACGGCCGCCGCGGATCAGCTGCGTCAGCTGCACGATGAACTCGATCTCGCGGATGCCGCCGGGGCCTAGCTTGAGGTTGTCGGCCAGGTCCTTGCGCGCGACCTCGGCGTCGATCAGCGCCTTCATCTCGCGCAGGCCGGCGAAGGCGGTGTAGTCCAGGTACTTGCGGTACACGAACGGGCGCAACAGCTCCTGCAGTTGCTTGCCGGCGGCGCGGTCGCCGGCCACCGGGCGGGCCTTGATCCAGGCGTAGCGTTCCCAGTCGCGGCCCTCGCTCTGGTAGTACTGCTCCATCGCGGCGAACGAGAGCGCCGGCCGCCCGGCATTGCCGAACGGGCGCAGGCGCAGGTCCACGCGGGCGCAGATGCCATCGTCGGTGGGCTCGTTGAGCAGGCGCACCAGCAGGCGCCCCAGCCTTACGAAGTACTCGCTGTTGTCCAGCGCGCGCGCGCCGTCGCTCTGGCCGCCGTGCGGATAGGCCAGCACCAGGTCGATGTCGGAAGAGAAATTGAGCTCGGAGCCGCCGAGCTTGCCGAAGCCGATCACCACCAGCCGCTGCAGCGCGCCCTCGTGGTCGCGCGCGTGGCCGAAGCGCGCGGCGAGCGAGCGCTCCGACCAGCCCAGCGCCGCTCCCAGCAAGGCCTCGTACAGCACGCTGGTGGCCGACAGCGTCTCGGCCAGGTCGTCCAGCCCGTTGACGTCGCGGAACACCAGCCGCAGCGCCTCGGCGTGGCGGAAGCGGCGCAGCGCGGCCAGGGTGGCGACCTCATCCTGCGGCAGGGCCAGCCCCCCGATGCGGGTGCCGGCGTCGCCGCCGGCGCGCAGCCGCTCCAGCCCGGCCCGCGCCAGCAGCTGCGGCTGGCGCCGCCAGACCTCGAAGGCGAAGTCGCTGGCCGCCAGCGTGGCGCGGATGCGCTCGGCCACGCCGGCATCGTCGTGCAGCGCCACCCCGGCGGCGCGGCAGCGGGCGGCCAGCTCGGCGTAGCGGTCGTCGATCAGCGCGCGCAGCGCGGGACTTTCGGTGGCAGGCATCGGCCCATTGTGCCGCAGCGCGGCCCGCATGAACCGCCAGCAACCGCTTGCGCGGGGCGAACGAGCAGTTCATTTCCGCCCGATTACAGTCATCCTTCCCCATGTGACCGGTGCGACATCTCCCATGCCCCACCCCACCCGACCGACGACCGCACGCTGGCGACCGCTTGCCGGGCGCATGGCGGCTGTTGCGCTGATGAGCCTGGCCTTCGTGCTGCTGACCGGCCTGATCGACGGTGGCGCCGGCGTCGTGCCGCCGCGCCTGCTGGACCAGGCGCGCTTCCCCCTCGCCAACGCCTGGCCGGGGCTGCTGGGGGCCTGGCTGCTGCTGGCGCTGACCCGGCGCCTGCTGTTTTCGTTCGGCGTGGTGTTCCTGCTGCAGGGGCTGGTCTACGAGGTCAACGCGCTGAAGGTCGCCAACCTGGGCAATCCGCTGATGCCGGCGGACTTCCTGATGGTCGACCAGCTGCGCAAGGGTGGCGCGCACGTGCTGCTGAGCTACCTGCCGCACAGTCCCTGGCCCTACCTCGGGATGCTGGCCGCCGTCGCGCTGGTGGTGGCGATGTGGCGGCTGGAGCCGCCGCTGTTCGCCCGGCGCACGCACGGCGGACGGCTGCTGTCCGGCGTCGCCGCCGCCGTGCTGCTGGCGAGCCTGCTCGGCGGCCTGGCCGTCTGGGGCAAGCTGTACAACGGGCGCGTGCTGTGGCTCGAGCCCTGGTCGGCCAGCTCGACGGCGACCCACTCGGGGCTGGTCAGCTCGCTCCTGATGTTCCACCTGCAATACGGACACGGCAGGAGGGTGGCCGATCCGGCCGCGGCCAAGGCCCTGATCGCACAGAACAGCCAGGCCCTGCACGACCGCTTGCAGCCGGTTTCGCCGGCCAGCGGCGAGTTGCCGGACATCGTGGTGGTGCAGAGCGAATCGTTCTTCGATCCCCGCAGCATGCGCGGCTACGAAGCGAGCGATTTCACGCCCAACCTGCTGCGCCTGGAGGAGCAAGGCCTGAGCGGCCCGCTGCACGTGCCCACCTTCGGCGGCGGCACCATCCGCACCGAGTTCGAGGTGCTCACCGGCCTGTCGCTGCGCTACTTCGACGAGCTGCAGTTCCCCTACCTGACGCTGCACCAGAAGGTGGTGCCCAGCCTGGTGCGTACCCTGCGCCGCCACGGCTACACGACCACCGCGCTGCACGGCAACGACCCGTCGTTCTGGAACCGCACCAGCGCGTTCAAGGCGATCGGCTTCGACCGCTTCGTCTCGCAGTCCTCGTTCCCCAAGGACGCGCCCAACGACGGCAAGTACATGGCCGACAGCGCGATGACCGACGAGATCATGGCGCAGCTGAAGGATGCCGGCCCGCCGCAGTTCCTGTTCGCGATCAGCATCGAGGCGCACGGACCCTACGACGTCCCGCCGGCGAACACCGCCGAGCGCGATGCCATTCCCGTGCCCGACGGCATCAGCGGCAAGGACAAGCTGGAACTGCAGACCTACCTCTATCACGCGCGCCACGCCGACGCCGAGCTGGGCCGCCTGGCCAAGCTGCTGGCGCAGCGCGGCCGCCCCACCCTGCTGCTGTTCTACGGCGACCACCTGCCGGCACTGAGCAACAGCTACGCCATCACGGGCTTCGTCGACAATGGCGACATGCTGCGGGAGCCGGGCGTGTGGCTGCTGCTGGATCCGCGCAACCCCGGCGCGCCACAGCGCGAAAATCTCGCCTCCTGGATGCTGCCGGGCAAGCTGCTGGAGGCCGCGGGCGTCCACGGCGACCCCTATTTCGCCCTGACCCAGGTGCTGGCGCCGCAGTTGGCCGACCTCACCTACGCGCCCGGCGCGCCGCCGCCGGACCAGACCGCCGAGCAGCAGGTGATCGACCAGGACATGGCCAGCGTCGCCCTGTTGCGCCTCAAGGGCAAGCTCGATGCGTTGATGCCACCCCGGCCGGCAGGCTCCTCCGTCGCGACGGCAAGGGCGCCCTCGCCTGTCCAGGTTGCCGCCTACGGCGCACACCGCTAGGGTCGTCGCGGCGGACGTCTGGACGTCCGTCCATCCTGTCGCTTTGCTCCTGCCCCCCGGTGGCCCGCCGATTTAGGCACCGACGCCACGATGCGCGTCAAGCCGGGCGAGCACGGGTGCCGGCACCGGCCTACGTGCACTTCACCGGGCTCCACCTTGCCTAGTTTTTTTGCGTCTGCACATAGGCACCGAAGCAAACCGCACGCGGGCATTTCGCGGTGCTGCCGTCTAGGCATCCCAGGCCCCCTGTTGCCGCATGGCCGCCATCTCCTTGCAAATCGAGGCTTCGCGCATCGGCAGGGCGCGGCAACCGGCCGCTCGTTCAGGTAGACGCCTGTCCATGCAGATTGGACGTCTAGCCGTCCATCATCCATTGTTTGACGCATCGCAGCATTTGTGCTCAAGTGGAGCCGTTCGCGCATGCCATGCCGCATCCATGACGCATGCGTGCCTTTCGCCAGGCAGAGCAGGTGCCATGCCAGAGTCTCGAATCGCCTCCTTGTACGACCCCGCCTTCGAGCACGACAGCTGTGGCTTCGGCCTGGTCGCGCAGGTCGACGGCCGCGCCAGCACCGATCTGGTGGACGCGGCGTTCACTGCGCTGGCGCGTCTCTCGCACCGCGGCGGCGTGAACGCGGACGGCATCAGCGGCGATGGCTGCGGCGTACTGATCCGCCGACCGACCGCATGGTTGCGTGCGCTGGCGGCGGAGTCAGGGCTGCACCCGGCCGCATGCTTCGCGGCGGGCCTGGTATTTCTCGATCCCGAGGATGGCCGCGGCGCGAGCGTGCTGGAAACGCAACTGGCCGAGGCCGGCCTGCGCGTGGCCGGCTGGCGCGAGGTAGCGATCGACCCGCAGGCCTGCGGCCCGCTCGCGGCGGCGGCGCAGCCGCGGGTGCGGCAGGTGTTCGTCGACGCCGCGCCCGGCATGGCGGAGGACGCGTTCGAGCGCGCGCTGTTCCGCGCGCGTCGCCGCGCCGAACTCACGATGGCCGGCGACGCGCACTTCTACGTGGTGACCTTGTCGGCGCAGGTGATCGGCTACAAGGCGATGGCCGCGCCCGGCCGGCTGCGCGAGGTCTACGCCGACCTGCGCCATCCCTCGCTGGCCAGCGACGCGGTGGTGTTCCACCAGCGCTTCTCCACCAACACTACGCCGCAGTGGCGCCTGGCGCAGCCGTTCCGGCTGCTCGCGCACAACGGCGAGATCAACACCATCCGCGGCAACCGCCGCTGGATGCAGGCGCGCGCGGCGGTGCTGCGCTCGCCGCTGCTGGACCTTTCGGACATAGGCCCGCTGGTGCGCCAGGACGGCTCCGACTCCGAGAGCCTGGACAACGCGCTGGAGGTGCTGCTCGCCGGCGGGCTGGACCTGCTCGCGGCGATGCGCGTGCTGGTGCCGCCGGCGTTCGCCGCGCGCGAGAACCTGGACGAGGACCTGGCCGGCTTCTACGAGTACTACGCGCTGCACAGCGAGCCCTGGGACGGCCCCGCCGGCCTGGTGATGTGCGACGGCCATTACGCCGCCTGCACGCTGGACCGCAACGGCCTCAGGCCCGCGCGCTGGGCACTATCGGACGACAACCACCTGATCGTCGCCTCCGAGGCGGGGCTGTGGGACCTGCCCGCCTCGCGCATCGTGGCCAAGGGCCGGCTCGGACCCGGCGAGATGCTCGCGGTGGACTTCACGCAGCACCGCCTGCTGCACGATGCCGACATTGACGCGATCAACCGCGCGCGTGCGCCGTTCCGCGACTGGCTGCGCGCGGGCGTGAGCTACCTGGAATCGGACCTGATCGACCCCTCGCTCGCGGCCGAGCCGCTGCCGCCGGACGAACTGCACCGCTACCAGAAGCTCTACGGCCTCACCCGCGAGGAGCGCGAGAGCGTGCTCAAGGCGATCGCCGAGCTGGAGGCCGAAGCCACCGGCTCGATGGGCGACGACACGCCGGTCGCCGCCATGTCGCACCAGGTGCGTCCGCTGTTCGACCGCTTCCGCCAGGCCTTCGCGCAGGTCACCAATCCGCCGATCGACCCGCTGCGCGAGAAGCTGGTGATGTCGCTGGTGACCCAGTTCGGGCCCGAAGGCAACGTGCTGGAGCTCAAACCCGAGAACGCGCGGCAGGTGCTGGTCAACTCGCCGATCCTCTCGCAGCGCAAGTTGCGCCAGCTGCTGGCGCTGCCGCAGTTCGCCGGCACGCCACGCTTCGACCTCGACTACGCGCCCGAGGAAGGCCTGGAGGCGGCGCTGCGCCGGCTTTGCCGCGAAACCGCCGATGCGGTGCGCGCCGGTCATGCGCTGGTTTTCCTGAGCGACCGCTACCCCACGCGCGACACGCTGCCGATCCACGCGCTGCTCGCCGTCGGCGCGGTCCACGCGCATCTGGTCGAGCAAGGCCTGCGCTGCCAGTGCAACCTGCTGGTGGAGACCGCCACGCCGCGCGACCCGCACCAGTTCGCCTGCCTGGTCGGCTTCGGCGCCACCGCGATCTACCCTTGGCTGGCCTACCAGAGCCTGTTCGAGCTGGGCCGCGAGGGCCGCATCGCCAGCGACCGCTTCGAACTGGGCCGCAGCTACCGCCGCGGCATCCGCAAGGGGCTTTTGAAGATCCTCTCCAAGATGGGCATCTCGACCATCGCCGGCTACCGCGGCGCGCAGCTGTTCGAGATCGTGGGGCTGGCGCCGGAAGTGGTGGAGCTGTGCTTCCCCGGCACGCCCTCGCGCATCGGCGGCGCCGGCTTTGCGGAACTGGAGGCCGACCAGCGCGTGCTCGCCGCCGAGGCCTGGGAACAGGCGCGCCCGCTGCGCGTGGGCGGCCTGTACAAGTACGTGCACGGCGGCGAGTACCACATGTACAACCCCGACGTGATCGCCACGCTGCAGAAGGCGGTGCGCAGCGGCGAGTGGCTCGACTGGCGTGCCTATGCCGACGCGGTCGACCGTCGCCCGCCTTCGGCGTTGCGCGACCTGCTGGCGCCGCAGCCACTGGGCGCTCCGCTGCCGCTGGACGAAGTCGAGTCGGCCCAAGCCATCCTCAGGCGCTTCGACTCGGCCGGCATGTCGCTGGGTGCGCTCTCGCCCGAGGCGCACGAGGCGCTGGCGATCGCCATGAACCGGCTTGGCGCGCGCAGCAACTCCGGCGAGGGCGGCGAGGACCCGGCGCGCTACGGCACCGAGAAGATGTCGAAGATCAAGCAGGTCGCCTCCGGCCGCTTCGGCGTCACGCCCGCGTACCTGGTCAACGCCGAGGTGCTGCAGATCAAGATCGCGCAGGGCGCCAAGCCCGGCGAAGGCGGCCAGCTGCCCGGACACAAGGTCGACGCCACCATCGCGCGGCTGCGCTACGCCAAGCCGGGCATCGGCCTGATCTCGCCGCCGCCGCACCACGACATCTATTCGATCGAGGACCTGGCGCAGCTGATCCACGACTTGAAGGAGGTGAACCCCGCCGCGCTGGTCTCGGTGAAGCTGGTCAGCCACGCGGGCGTCGGCACCGTGGCCGCCGGCGTGGTCAAGGCCGGCGCGGACCTGATCACCGTCAGCGGCCACGACGGCGGCACCGGCGCCAGTCCGCTCAGCTCGATCAAGTACGCCGGCACGCCGTGGGAACTGGGCCTGGCCGAGGCGCAGCAAACGCTGCGCCGCAACGCCCTGCGCGGCCGCGTGCGGCTGCAGACCGACGGCGGCCTGAAGACCGGGCTGGACGTGGTCAAGGCCGCGATGCTGGGCGCCGAGAGCTTCGGCTTCGGCACCGGCCCGATGGTGGCGCTGGGCTGCAAGTACCTGCGCCTGTGCCACCTCAACAACTGCGCCACTGGCGTGGCGACCCAGCACCCGGTGCTGCGCGCCGAGCACTTCACCGGCCTGCCCGAGATGGTGGCGAACTACTTCCGCCTGCTGGCCGAGGACGTGCGGGCGCACCTGGCACGGCTGGGCGCGCGATCCTTAAGCGAGATCGTCGGACGCACCGACCTGCTCGCGCAGATCGAAGGTCACACGCCGGTGCAGCGGCGGCTGGACCTGGCACCCCTGCTCGGCGGCCTGGACGCCGGCGCGGCTGCCGCCTGCGTGCTGCCGCGCAACCCGCAGCGCGACGAGGCCACGCTCGCAAGGCAGATCGAGGCCGACACCGCACCGCTGGTCGAACTGGGCGCCGGCGGCTGCTTTCGCTATCCGATAAACAACATCGACCGCGCCATCGGCGCGCGGCTGTCCGGCGCCATCGCGCGGCGCTGGGGCGACGCCGGCCTCGCCGAGCCGATCGTGCTGGAACTGGACGGCAGCGCCGGGCAGAGCCTGGGCGCGTGGAATGCGCGCGGCCTGCACATCGAGCTGACCGGCGAGGCCAACGACGGCGTCGGCAAGGGCATGGCCGGCGGGCGCATCGTGGTCAGGCCGCCGGCGGATGCGGCCTACGCCAGCCAGGATGCGGCGATCATCGGCAACACCTGCCTGTATGGCGCCACCGACGGCGAACTGTTCGCCGCCGGCCGCGCGGGCGAGCGCTTCGCCGTGCGCAACTCCGGCGCGCTAGCGGTGGTGGAGGGCGCCGGCGACCACTGCTGCGAATACATGACCGGCGGCGTGGTGGTAGTGCTGGGCAAGGTGGGCCTCAACTTCGGCGCCGGCATGACCGGCGGCTTCGCCTACGTGCTGGACCTCGAGCGCGACTTCGTGGACTGCTACAACCACGAGTTGGTCGACCTGCTGCGCATCTCGCCGGAGGGCATGGAGCACCACATGCAGCACCTGCGCCGGCTGATCGAGCGGCACGTGGCGCATACCGGCAGCGCCTGGGGCGAACGCATCCTGCGCGACTTCCGCGGGCTGCAGTACAAGTTCTGGCTGGTCAAGCCCAAGGCCGCGAGCCTGGCCGCACTGGCCGACGAGTTGCGGAGTGCGGCATGACCGACAAGCTCTTCCAGTTCCTCGACCTGCCCCGCCAGCCTCCGCGCACCGTGCCGGTGGCGATCCGCGTGCTCGGCTACGGCGAGATCGCCGGCGAATTTGCCACCTCCGAAGCCGCCGCGCAGTCGGGCCGCTGCATCGATTGCGGCAACCCCTACTGCGCGCATGCCTGCCCGGTGCACAACCACATCCCGCAGTGGCTCAGGCTGGTGCAGGAGGGCCGCATCACGGAGGCGGCCGCGCTGATGTACGAAACCAACCCGCTGCCGGAGATCTGTGGCCGCGTCTGTCCGCAGGACCGTCTGTGCGAGGGCGCCTGCACGCTGGAGCAGACCGCCTTCGGCGCGGTGACCATCGGCAGCGTCGAGCGCTGGGTCACCGACGAGGCGCTGCGCCAGGGCTGGCGGCCGGATCTTTCGCAGGTGCGCGAGACCGGCCGGCGCGTCGCCGTGGTCGGCGCCGGACCGGCGGGGCTGGCGTGCGCCGACCGGCTGCGCCACGCCGGCGTGGCGGTCGACGTGTTCGACCGCCAACGCGAGATCGGTGGCCTGCTCACCTTCGGCATTCCGCCATTCAAGCTGGACAAGGCGGTGGTCCGCACGCGGCGCGCGCTGCTCGAAGGCATGGGCGTGCGCTTCCACCTGGGCGTGGAGATCGGCGCCGGCATCCCGCTCGGGGATCTGCTGGCCGACTACGACGCGGTGTTCCTGGGCACCGGCGCCTACACCTTCGTCGACGGCGCCCTGCCCGGCCGCGCGCTGGCCGGCGTGCACGATGCGCTGCCGTTCCTGGTCGCCAACGTCGAGCGCCTGCTCGACGACGCGCCGCTGCCAGAGGCATTGAACCTGGCCGGCAAGCACGTGGTGGTGCTCGGCGGCGGCGACACCGGCATGGACTGCAACCGCACCGCGCTGCGCCTGGGCGCGGCCTCGGTGACCTGCGTCTACCGCCGCGACGAGGCGAGCATGCCCGGCTCCACGCGCGAGGTCGGCTACAGCCGCGAGGAAGGCGTGCGCTTCCTGTTCCAGCGCCAGCCGGTGGCGCTGCTGGGTGAAGGCGGACGGGTGTGTGCGGTGCGCGTGGTGGCTACCGAACTGGCGGACGACGGTCATGGCCGCCTGCAGCCGCGCAACGTGCCGGGCACGGAAACCGAGCTGCGTGCCGACGTGGTCATCCAGGCCTTCGGCTTCCGCCCCAGCCCGCCAGCCTGGTGCGCCGCGCACGGCCTGCAGCTGCACGCCGATGGCCGCCTGCGGGTCGGTGGCGATGGGCGCCTGCCGTTCCAGACCACGCACCCGCGCGTGTTCGCCGGCGGCGACAACGTGCGCGGCGCCGACCTGGTGGTGCGCGCCGTGCACGACGGCCGCGAGGCCGCAGCCGCCATCGCGCAGGCACTGCAGGTAGCCGCGGCGGCGCTCGAGACCGCCTGACGGGCGAAAGTGAGCTCAGCCCAGCAGGACGCTTTTGCGAAGAAAAGGCCGGCGGGCTGAAGCCCTACGACGCCGCTCCCCTTCACCGCGCGTGGACACCATCGCGTTCATTGATCTGTCCGCGCGCTTAAGGCCGCAGGCGGCGATTCAGAGAGCGCTCGGGTTCGGGCCCCTAGCGTCGGCATCGCTGTACCCGCCCGCACAACAGCCCATGGAGCGACTCATGCACAAGATCCTGCCTGCCCTCATCTTCGGTGCCAGCGTGTTCGCCATTCCCGCCTTCGCGCAGGTCGCCCCCGGCCAATCCGCCACCGGCGCCCGCGGTTCGGCGCAGGCGAGCGTCTCGACCACCGGCATGCCCTCCAACACGGGCGTGGGCGCTGGCGCGAACGCCAGCACCAGCACGGATGCCTCGGGCAACTCGACGCTTGGCCTGGGTGGCCTGCTCAAGCAGACCCAGGGCGATCCCTCCGACACGCCGGCGGACGAAGGCGCCGGCCCGACCGGTTCGCTCGATACCAAGGCCGATGCCAAGGCCGATGCGAAGGCGCGTTTGAAGAAGTCCCGCGGCGCGCACGGACACTAAGGTTTTCGCCAAGCGCCACCTGCTCTCCGGGCACCTTCCCCCGTGAAACGAGGAAGGTACTCCGCGCCCGCTCAGGCGGCGTCTTCCACCGCCACGAAGCCGCCGGTCTGGCGCTCCCACAGCCGCGCGTACAGGCC
>NZ_JABFWW010000016.1 GCF_013362045.1 Frateuria sp.
CGAACCACCGCCGCCTTCGCTGGCCGCCCTCGTCAACCCGCAGTTGCAGCTGGGCCACTACGCCGAGGGCGAGCGGCAGCTGCACCGCTACCTGCAGGCCCATCCGGAGGACCGCGCGGCGCAGGGCATGCTGCACCAGCTCACCGTCGATCCGCAGCAGGCGCTTGGCCGCGCCTCGCGCGAGTACCTGGTAAAACAGGGCGATTCCTACAGCACACTGGCGGCGCGCTACCTGGGCGACGGTGGCCGCTTCCTGATCCTGGCGCGCTACAACGGTTCGACCAACCCCTCGCTGCTGCGCGCCGGCCAGAAACTGCGCCTGCCGGCCTCGCGCATCGCAGCGGCGGACGCACCGGAAGCCGCCGCGCCGGAGCAACGCCCGGCTGCGGCCAGCGCCTCCAGCGAGGCGAAGGCGCGTCGATTGCAGGACGAAAGCCTGGCGTTGTTGCGCAAAGGCCAGCACACGCAGGCGCTGGAACGGATGGACGAGGCACTGGACGCCGACCTGAACCTGCCGGCGGCAGGTGCCGATGCGCAGGCGTTGCGCCAGCAACTGGTCTCGGTCTACCACCAGCGCGCGATCGTGCTCTACCGCGACCAGCAGCTGGACCAGGCGATCTCGCTGTGGAACCGCGTGCTGGCGATCGAGCCGGGTTTCGAGCCGGCGACGGTCTACCGAGCGCGCGCGCTCGAGCTCAAGCAGCGGCTCAAGCAGTTCTGAGGCCGGGCTCCCGCCCCTGAAAGAGAGGGGCTAGCGTCCCGCTCCGGTCGGCGTGTCGTTATCGCGCGACGCCTTGTCCTCGACCCGCTCCGTCGCAGGCAGGATGCGGGTGGGCAGTTCGAGCGGCGTGGCGGACACCGCCTTCGGCCGGCGCGGCCGGCGTTCGCGGGCCTGCAGTGCATTGCACATCAGGTTGAAGGCGGTGAACAGCCGGCCCAGTTCGTCGTGCCGGACCAGCCGGATGCGATGGCTGAAATCGCCGCGGCCGACCCGCAGCATGGCTTCGCCGAGCACATCGAGCAGGCCGAGCAGCCGGCGGAACAGCCACCAGGCCGCGCCGGTCACCGCGAGCAGGGTCACCAGCAGCACTGCGACGATCGCCTTGAGCGTGGTCTTCTGCGCAGCACGCAGCGGCGCATCGCTGATCCCCAGGCGCAACTGGCCCACCTTGGCGGCCTGGTAGCGGACCGGCACGTCGAACACCAGCATCTCGCCCGGATCGCTGCCGTCGGGGATGCGCACGCGGTAGCTGCTGATGTCGCCGGCGCCCGGCAGGAAGCCCTCGCTGGTGCGCTCCGGCAACGGACGGCCCTGTTCGTCCGCGCGGGTGCTGGCGATCACTTCGCCGTAGCGGTTGGCGACGGCGAGGTAGTAGATCTGCCGGTTGCGCGAAATGTCCTGCACCAGCGCGCGCGTGGCCGCGCGGTCGTCCAGCAGCAAGTTCTCCGCCGCCTCGCTGGCCACCATGCGGCCGAGCGAGCTCCCGAAGTCCTGCGCCAGGCCGGTGACGGCCGCGTTCTGCCGGGCGTAGATCGCGGCCAGGCCGATCAGCAGCGTGAAGCTGAGCACCGCGGCCAGCAGGCCGGCCCAGCGCAGGCGCAACGAAATCAGCCGGGTGGCGATGGGCTTTTCGTGCAGGCGCTCGTATTCGCGCAGCGCCAGGCGCAGGTCGTCGATCAGTTCGGCGCCGCGCTGGTAGCGATCCTGGGGCGCGGGAGCGAGCAGGGTCTGCACGATGTCGAGCAGGATCGAGGGCGTGAACGGGTCGCGCGCCTGCAGCGCCGGTTGCG
This sequence comes from Frateuria sp., assembly GCF_013362045.1. GTDB lineage: Bacteria > Pseudomonadota > Gammaproteobacteria > Xanthomonadales > Rhodanobacteraceae > Frateuria_A. The sequence continues at coordinate 1,792 of NZ_JABFWW010000016.1, forward strand.
GCAGGCGCTGGCGCTCGGCCAGCAGCCGCCGCACGTCGCCGGTTTCGTTCCAGGGCAGCTTGCCGCTCAGCAGCCAGTACAGCACCACGCCGAGCGAGAACAGGTCGCTGCGCGCATCGGTGCGCTCGCCGTGCAGGTGCTCGGGAGCCATGAAGGCCGGCGTGCCGCCGATCTCGCGCCTCGGCGCCCCGGGCGAACGCGGATCGCGCCGCTCGGCGATGCCGAAGTCGCTCACCTTGGCGTGCTGCCAGCCGTCGGAGAGCATGATGTTCTCCGGCTTGATGTCCTGGTGGACGACGCCCTGCGCGTGGGCGTAGTCCAGCGCGCTGGCGATCTGCTCGACCAGGCCGATGATCACCGGCAGCGCGGGCAGGCCCTCGCGCGCGACCCGGGTGGCCAGGGTGTCGCCGGAGAGCCGCTCCATCGCGATGTAGGGACGGCCATCCTCCATCTCGCCCACGTCGAACAGGGTGACGATGTGCGGATGGGTCAGGTGGCCGACCGCGCGCGCCTCGGTGAGAAAGCGCCCGCGATAGCCCGGATCGGCGGCCACCGCGCTGCGCAGGCACTTGATCGCCACCTTGCGTTCGATCTCCGGATCGAAGCCGGCGTAGACCACGGCCATCGCGCCGGCGCCCAGCACGCCCTCGATACGGTAGCGCCCCACCTTTGGCGGGATGTTCCGCTCGTCCGCCGCCAGGATCAGGCCAGCCACCATGCCGCCAGCCCCAGGACCGCCAGTGCCGCCACGCCCAGCGCGAGCCAGCCGCGCCAGTCGGAGCCGGCGCCGCGTTCACGCGTCAGGAAGGTGAATTCCGCTTGACCGAAGCGCACGCGGTCGCCGTGCCGCAAGGTGGCTTCATGGACGCGCTTGCCGTTCACGAAGGTGCCGTTGGTCGACAGGGTGTTCATGATCACGTACTGGTTGCGCTGGCTCATGATCCAGGCGTGCGAGGCCGAGACGCTCAGGTCCTCCAGCACCACGTCGTTGTCGCCACGCCGGCCGATCGTCTGGCGCCCCGGCCGCAGCGATATGCGCCGGCCCTGTAAATCCCCGCTGGCGCCCTCCAGCACCGGCGCGGCGGCGCTGGCCCGGCCCAGCACGACGGGGGTCGCCTCGCGGGCGAACTGGCGCAACTCCTCGGCGGAGAACAGCCTGGTCCCCTGCGGCCCGGAAGAGCGCCTGTTGCGGGGGAGTACGGGTGGCTGGCCGTGACCGTCCATCAAGGAACCTCGGTGGGAAGTCCGCGCACTATAACCAAGCGCCCGTCATCAAGGCATGGGGAAGCCTGGCCTTATGCCGCTGTGCCGGACTGTGACAACGTTCACCCAATCAAGCGGAGCGCATGCCGCCCCGTGGCCAGGCGCCGGCCAGCCGCTCACCCGGGGAGCCGGGCCTTGCCTGTCCGCAGCCCGGATGCGCGCGTGGCGCTGGCGAGGCGCCCGGATGCCGGCCATGCCGGCGCGCCGGCACCGGACCGTACACCGGTGCGATGGCAGTCCGGCCAGCGGAACGCGCGTGGCCGGATCAAGGGCGGCGAGGCGGACGCACGGCACGCACCGACAGCGCGTTGTTGCTGCCTGGTGGAAAGATCGCTTCCCAGGAGGTCGCCGAGGTGCGATGAACCGATCCCCGGCCGCGGGCCGTGGCGTGGCGAATCTCAGGCTGCGGCCGATTCCGCGCCGTAGTGGGCCAGCGGGATGGCTTCCTGCAGGCCGGTCAGCAGTACCGACACCTCGTGTCCGGAGCGCTGGTGTTCGTCGCGGGCCGCCTGCCGCGCCAGCTTGACCGCCGGTCCCAGCCGCAGTTGGGCATGCAGCACAACCGATTCGCGGCACACGCTCCACGTTCCGCCGTCGCACTCAACCAGCGAGATGATGATCTTCATCGAGGTAGGTCCAGGGAAGACCCGCCCAATGTGCTTGAAATCGTGAATTTCGCGTAGAGGCGGCAGACACTCCCGAATGTAGGCCGGCGCCTACACCGCGATGCACCTACCGCTACCTAGTCCGCCGCGTTGATCACCGCCAGGAAATCGCGGCCATAGCGCTTGAGCTTGGCCTCGCCCACGCCACTGACCCCGGCCAGTTCGTCCTCGTTGGCGGGCATCGCCCGCAGCATGGCCAGCAGCGTGGCATCGTGGAACACCACGTAGGGCGGCACGCCCTGCTGTCTGGCCAGGCGCGTGCGCAGGGCGCGCAAGGCCTCCCACAGCGGCTGTTCGTAGGCCTCGATGCCCAGGTTGGCGCCAGTGACCAGCTGGCTGTCGCGGCGGCGGCGAGCGCTTTTTGCGGGCCGGGCGTCCTCGCGCAGCAGTACGCGCTGGCCCCCGGTGAGCACCGCGCGGCTGGCCGCAGTCAGGCGCAGCGTGCCGTAGCCCTCGGCGTCGGCTTCCAGCAGGCCGGCGGCGAGCAACTGGCGGAACACCGAGCGCCAGCCTTTCTCGTCGGTGTCGGCGCCGATGCCGAAGGTGGTGAGCCGGTCATGCCCCATCTGCCGCATGCGCTCGCCGTCGATGCCGCGCAGGATGTCGATCACGTGCCCGGCGCCGAAGCGCTGGCCGCTGCGGTAGACCGCCGAGAGCGCCTTCTGCGCGGGCACGGTGGCGTCCCAGGTCTTCGGCGGCTCGATGCAGTTGTCGCACTGCCCGCACGGGCCGCGGTAATCCTCGCCGAACGCGCCCAGCAGCAGTTCACGGCGGCAGCGGGTGGCCTCGGCGAAGGCGAGCAGGCCCTCGAGCTTCTGCCGCTCGATGCGCTTGCGCTCGTCGGCCGAGTCGGACTGGGCGATCATCTGGCTCATCGTCACCACGTCGGCCAAGCCGTAGATCATCCATGCCTCGGCCGGCAGGCCGTCGCGGCCGGCGCGGCCGGTCTCCTGGTAGTAGCCCTCCATCGAGCGCGGCAGGTCCAGGTGCGCCACGAAGCGCACGTCCGGCTTGTCGATGCCCATGCCGAAGGCGACCGTGGCCACCATCACCACGCCGTCCTCGCGCAGGAAGCGCTGCTGGTTGGCCGCCCGCGTGCGGGCATCGAGGCCGGCGTGGTAGGGCAGCGCCTCGATGCCCGCCTCGGCCAGCCACGCGGCGGTGTCGTCGACCTTCTTGCGGCTCAACGCATAGACGATGCCGGCCTCGCCGCGGTGGCCGTCGAGGAACTGCATCAGCTGCGTGCGCGGGTTGTGCTTGAGCGCCACGCGGTAGCGGATGTTCGGCCGGTCGAAGCTGGAGACGAACTGGCGCGCCTGCCGCAGGCCCAGCCGCTCGACGATCTCCTCGCGCGTGCGCGGGTCGGCGGTGGCGGTGAGCGCGATGCGGGGGATCTGCGCAAAGCGCTCATGCAGCACCGCCAGCTCGCGGTACTCGGGGCGGAAATCATGGCCCCACTGCGATACGCAGTGCGCCTCGTCGATCGCGAACAAGGCCACCTCGACCTGCTCGAGCAGGCCGAGGAAGCGTGGCGTAAGCAGGCGTTCGGGCGCCACGTAAAGCAGCTTCAGCCCGCCGGCGAGCAACCGGCGCTCGACCTCGCGCTGCTCGTCCGCCGCCAGGCTGGAATTGAGGTAGGCCGCAGCCACGCCGGCCTCGCGCAAGGCGTCGACCTGGTCCTGCATCAAGGCGATCAGCGGCGAGACGACGATCGCCGTGCCCGCCCGAAGCAGCGCAGGTATCTGGTAGCACAGCGACTTGCCGCCGCCGGTGGGCATCAGCACCAGCGCGTCGCCGCCCTCGGCCACCGCATGCACGATGGCCTGTTGCTGGCCGCGGAAGCTTGGGTAACCGAAGACGCTGTGGAGAAGTTCGAGGGCGCGGGAAGACATCGCGCAAATGCTACCAAAGCGGCCCGCCGCCGCCGTCCGCGGCGGTCGCGGCGAGCCGTAAGCTGCTGCGGACGTGAGCTGTAGGAACAGGCAGGATCGGTTCCGGCTGATCGCGCGGGAGGCTATCCCGGCAGGCCCCACAACGCGCGATCGAGGTTCGCATCGAGCCCGAAGCGGGACAGCGGTACGCGGCCGTTCCTCACCTCGATGCCCTCGGCGCGCAGCCGGCGGCACTGCTCGCGGAACCCGCGGCTGCCCGGCGGCAACGCCACCTGCCCGCTGGCGCGCAGCACGCGATGCCAGGGCAGCGCCATGCCCTCCGGCGTCTGGCCCAGCAGCTTGCCGACCAGCCGCGCGCGACCGGGCAGCCCGGCGCGGGCGGCAATCGCGCCATAGCTGGCGACGCGGCCGCGCGGTATCGCGGCGATGGCGGCATAGACGCGCGCGTGGTTTTCCTGCATAGGCCGTCACTTGGGCACGATGGGGGCGCAGGTTACCATCCGCCCTCGACCAAGGAGCCCGTTCCATGCGCCATTTCGAAGCCGTTCGTTCCCATGTCGGCAGCCAGTACGCGCTGCGGCAGAACGACCCGTACCTGATCAGCTTCGACCTGACCCTGCCGCTGGGCCGCCACCAGGGCATCTACCTGGCGGAACTGGAAGACGAAGGCGGCCGCCGCTATCTGCGCCTTTCCACGCCGATCGGCCCGCTGGCCGGCATCGACCCGCGCCGCTGCCTGCGTTTCAACTGGGAGCAGCGCACGGGCTTCCTGGCGGTGGCCGACCTCGATGGGTCGCCCTACCTGCACCTGTGCGAGAACCGCCCGTACGAATTCCTCGACGGCACCGAGCTCGAACGCCTGATCGCCGAACTGGGCCTGCTCGGCGACCAGCTCGAACAGGTCGTCGCCAACGAGGGCGACAGCTTCTAAGCCGTTGCGCCGGGCCTCCCGGCAGTTCCGTCTAGCCGAACGCGCTCGCCAGCCGCACGAAGCCGTAGGCGAGCATCGCGGTGATCGGCAGGGTCAGGATCCAGGCCCACACCATGCGCTCGACCACCGACCAGCGGATCGCATTGAACCGCTTGGCCGCGCCCACGCCCATGATCGAGGCGGACACGTTGTGGGTGGTCGACACCGGAATGCCGAAGGCCGAGGCGGTAAGGATCACCGCCGCCGAGCTGCCTTCGGCGGCGAAGCCGTTGATCGGGTGCAGCTTGACCATCTTGTGGCCGAGCGTCTTGATGATGCGCCAGCCGCCGCCGGCGGTACCGGCGGCCATGGTCAGCGCGCACAGCACGGCCACCCATGAGGGCACGTTGAAGCCTCCACCCGCGGAACCGGCGATGCGCAGGAAGCCCAGCCAGTGCGGCAGGTGGTCGAGTTGCCCCGCGGCGGTGCCGCCGGCCAGCGCCAGCGCGATGATGCCCATGCTCTTCTGCGCATCGTTCATGCCGTGCGCCACGCCCATCGCGGTGGCCGAGACGATCTGCGCCTTGCCGAACAGCGCATTGACGAACGGCGTGCGGCCCAGCCGCCGCAGCCAGCCCTTGCGGTTGGCCAGCCAGGCGAACAGCGCATAGAGCGCGCCCATCAGCACGAAGCCGATCACGAAACCCATCAGCGGCGAGACCACCATCGGCACCACCACCTTGGGGATCACGCCCTTGCCGGCCCACCAGTCGCCCTGGGCCCAGATCACCGAGTGGAAGTTGCCCGCCGAGGCGGCAATGGCCGAGCCGACCAATGCGCCGACCAGCGCATGGCTGGAGCTTGAGGGCAGGCCCAGCCACCAGGTGATCAGGTTCCACACGATCGCCGCCAGCAATGCGCAGATGAGCAACTGCGGGCCGGCGTCGACGACATGGGTGTCGATCAGCCCGGCGGCGATGGTCTTGGCCACCGCGGTGCCCCACAGCGCGCCGAACATGTTGGTCACCGCCGCCAGCAGCACCGCCTGGCCGGGGCTGAGCACCTTGGTCGCCACCACCGTGGCGATCGAATTGGCGGTGTCGTGGAAGCCGTTGATGTAGGTGAAGGCGAGTGCGATCAGCACCACCGCGAAAACCAGCCCGAGGCTCATGCGCGCGGCCTTTTCAGGAATGCTTGAGCACGATCGAATAGACGATGTTGCCGACGTCGCGGCACTTGTCGATCGCCTTCTCGATCAGCTCGAACAGGTCCTTGGCGAGCATCGCCTTCATCGCGTCGTTGCCTTCCACGTACAGCGTGCGGTAGGGCGCCAGCAGCATGCGGTCGCCTTCGGACTCGAGCGCCTGCAGGCGATCCTGCAGCTTCTTGACCGGATCGATGCGCAGGCCCCGGCGCAGCTCGCCGATCATCTCCACCACCACGCTCGCCGATTCCTCCAGTACGCGGGCGCGCTGGGCGAAATCGACGTCCGCCACCCGCTCGGCCACGACCGAATAGCGCTCGGCGAACTTCTCCACGGTCTTGGGAATCTTGTACAGCGCCGAATTGAGCGCCTCGATGTCTTCGCGGTCCAGCGCGGTGACGAAGGTGTTCACCAGCTCCTCGCTGATCTGCGCGGCCAGTGCCTTCTCGCGGGCGCGGGCGCCGGTGAAGTCGGCCATGACCGGAGCGCGCGCCTTGTCCGCGAGCATCTGGTGCAGCGCCCGTGCGCTCTCGCGGGCGGCTTCGGCGCTCTGTTCGAGCAGGCCGTAGAACTTGTCGCCCTTACCGAAAATGGTCTGCAGTGAAAACATGCGCCCGCCTGGTTGGAGAAAGGTCAAAACCGCGCGAATGTTACCGTAGCCACCGCGCCGGCCGCACGGCCTGCGTGCGCGCGACGGCTTTCACCGCGCCTGCACGCGCCGCTGCGGCGCTTCCGGGCATCCCGTACACTGCCGCCCATGCGACCCCGAAGTACCCCGCCGCGATGCTGACCGACGTCGCGCTCGTCATCCTGCTGTCGGTCTGCAACGGCTTCTTCGCGCTGTCGGAGATGGCGCTGGTCGCCTCGCGCAAGAGTCGCCTCAAGCAGCTGGCCCAGGCCAGCCGGCGCGCCCGCGTGGCGTTGCGCCATGCCGAGGCGCCCGAGCATTTCCTCTCCACCGTGCAGGTCGGCATCACGCTGGTGATGCTGGTGACCGGCGCATTGGCCGGCGACCGGCTGGGCACGCGCTTCGCCGGGCTGCTGCAGGGCGGCCACGTGGCCTGGCTGGCCCCATACGCCCACGTGATCGGCATCGTGGTCGGCTTCGTGGTGATTTCCTACATCCAGATCGTGATCGGCGAGCTGGTGCCCAAGCGGCTGGCGCTTTCCTCGCCCGAAAAGCTCTCCGTGACCGCCGCCGTGCCGATGCTGGTGCTATCGCGCATCACCGGGCCGTTCGTGTGGCTGCTCAACCGCTCCAGCGGGCTGCTGCTCAGGTTGCTGCGGGTGAACGACCAGGGCCGCGGCAGCGTCACCGAAGAGGAGATCCGCCTGCTGGTGGCCGAAAGCGCCGAGCAGGGCGTGCTCGACCCGGACGAGCACAACATGGTCAACCGCGTGCTGCGCCTGGGCGACCGTTCGGTCGACAGCGTGATGACGCCGCGCATGCGCATCGCCTGGCTGGACCAGTCCGCCTCGCGCGAGGAGAACATCGCGGTGATGCGCCAGACGCCCTATTCGCGCTATCCGGTCTATCGCGGCGACGAGAGCGAGGTGGTCGGCGTGCTGGAGGTCAAGAGCCTGATCGGCGGCATCGCCGGCGAAACGCCGGAGCTGTTCCGCCAGCTCGCCAGGCCGCTGTACGTGCCGGCCACCGCGCGCGCCATGGACCTGCTGGAAGAATTCCGCGACGCCGAGACGCCGATGGCGCTGGTGGTCGACGAATACGGCGACATCGACGGGCTGGTCACGCTCAACGACCTGCTCGCCGCGGTGGTCGGCGCCAGCCAGCTCGGCCATGGCGGCAGCGAGGAACATCCGCCGATCGTGCCGCGCGAGGACGGCAGCTGGCTGATCGACGGCTCGCTCTCCACCGAAGACCTGCGCGAACTGCTGCACCTCGAACGCCTGCCCGGCGAGGAGGAACACGAGTTCCGCACCGCCGCCGGCATGGTCATGGCGGCGCTGGGGCATATCCCGCAGACGGGCGAGGTGTTCGCCTGGCGCGGCATCCGCTTCGAGGTGGTGGACCTGGACGGCGCGCGCATCGACAAGCTGCTGGTGATGCCCGCGCCGCGCATCGAGGCGGCCGACGACGAGCAGTAGCCAAGCCTCGCGCCCGGGGCTTGGCGCTCGGAGGAGCCGCGGCACACCGACGGCTTGCGTGGTCCGGCCTTTCACGCACGCCTTGCTAGGCTGTCGCGGATGCCTTCATCGGAGTCCGTCGCGAGCGCCCCGTTGCCGGCGCCACCGCTGCCCCGGCCGGACCAGCGCTGGGCCCTGTTCCTCGACGTGGACGGCTGCCTGCTCGAGTTCGCCCAGGACCCGGCGATGGTCGCCGTGCCGGCGGCGCTGCGCGCGCTGCTGCAGGCGCTGTACGCCCGGCTAGACGGCGCGCTGGCCCTGGTCAGCGGGCGCGGCATGGCGGATCTTCTCCAACTTTTCGGCCATCCGGCCTGGGCACTGGCCGGGCTGCACGGCTATCAGTTACGCCACCACGACGGCCGCCACCGGGAAATCGCCATCGATCCGGCCGACCAGGCGCGCATGCGCCGCGCCGTGCAGGCGCTGGCCGCACGGCTGGAGGGCGTACAACTGGAAGACAAGCAGCACGCCATGGCGCTGCACTGCCGGCGCGCACCGGAACGCCTGGCGGCACTGCGCATCGCGGCCGAGGCGCTGGCCACCGAGCTGCCCGGCTACGAACTGCAGCCGGGCAACCTGGTGATGGAGTTCAAGCCGGTCGGCATGGACAAGGGCCGCGCGGTGGAGGAGCTCATGCAGCACCCGCCCTTCGCCGGCCGCATGCCGGTCTACCTTGGCGACGACCTGACCGACGAGCACGCCTTCGCGGCGGTCAACCGCGCCGGCGGCATCAGCGTGCGCGTCGGCTGGCGCGAGCCGAGCCACGCGCGGTTCACGCTGCCTAGCCCGGTGACCGTCCAGGCTTGGCTGGACCGGGTGCGGGAAGCGCTCGGCGAACCCGCCGGGCCCAAGGGAGTTCCGATCGATGCCACCCCCGATGGAGGACAGCCAACCGACTCCTAGCCGCGGACTGGCCGCGCCGATCTTCACCCGCGTCCGGCGGGGAGTGACGCAGTGAGCCGCGCCGGCAGAAAGCCCGGCCGGCTGGTGGTGGTTTCCAACCGCGTCGCGCTGCCCAGGCAGACCGCCACCGGTGGCCTCGCCTCGGCCATGCGCGCGGCGCTGCAGGAGCGTGGCGGCCTGTGGTTCGGCTGGAGCGGCAAGCTCGCCGCGCACAGCGCCGGGGAACTGCACCGGCTCAGCGACGACGCGATCGACTACGTCACCATCGACCTCTCGCGTGCCGACCACGACGACTTCTACGCCGGCTTCGCCAACCGCACGCTGTGGCCGCTGTTCCATTACCGGCCCG
>NZ_JABFWW010000072.1 GCF_013362045.1 Frateuria sp.
GGCAGCTGTCGCGCGCGCCCGAAACCCCAGCAGACCAGCACGAAGCCCACCAGCGCGACCAGCGCGAACAGGCCCTTCCATCCGCGTTCGCCGAACCGTGTGATCTGCCGCTGGCGCCAGCGGGGAAAGAGCAATGGCAGCAGGTGCACGCCGAGAAAGACGAACAGTCCGATGATCAGCAGTTGCATCGCAGTTCTCCCTGGAGCGAAGGCTGGATCATAAGCGGATAGCGCCGACCGCCTGGCGGCCGCGTGGGCAGTGCGAGTCCCCGCCGCGCGCCGGTGTCATTCGAGCCGCGTTACGTCCACGGCCAGCACGGTGCTGCCGGGTTCCGGCCGTACGCGAATCGGCGCCGCGCCCGGGCGCACCCAGGCGTCACCTGTATCCAGTGCGGCGTCGTCCAGCCGCAGCCGGCCGCGCGCGCAGTAGAGCAGCACGGTGTCCGGCCCGATCACGCCTTCGACCGGGTCGCGCCACACCGAGACCTTTCCCTGGGCGCGTCCCCTGCGGGTCATCAGGTTGAAGTCGCGGGTGGCGCCGCCGGCCAGGATGATCGCCACCTGCGCCTCGCCGGGGAAGGCGAACGGCGCGAAGGGTTCGGTCAGGGCGTGCCTGCGGCCGTCATCGAGCGCCATGGTGAAACCGGCGCCATCGAGCAGCACGATGACGCGGTCGATGCCGGGAAAGGCGGAGAACGGCGCAGCGCTGTCCACCTCGGCCACGCTCACGCGCCAGAGGAAATCGTCCATGCCTGCGCCCGGTGGTTCGACGGCCAGCTCGCGCGTGCGGCCCAGGCCGTTCTTCCAGGGGCGGGCAGGGCAGTCGTGCAAGTGGATGATGGGCATGCCGCCGATTGTAGGGTGGGCTGAAGTCCACCCTACGCGACGCGCTCGATCACCCGCTCGAACGGCGGCAGCGCGCGCAGCATGCCGGCGCCGTAGCGCTTGGTCACCACGCGCCGGTCCAGGAGCACGATGCGGCCGCGGTCGGTCTCGCTGCGGATCAGGCGGCCGCAGTACTGGGTGAGCAGCCGCGTGGCCTCCGGAATGCTCACCTCCAGGAACGGGTTGCGCCCGCGCGACTCCAGCCATTCGGCGTAGGTCGCGCCGACCGGGTCGGTGGGCACGGCGAACGGCAGCTGGGTGATCACCACCGTCTCGCACAGCTTGCCGGGCAGGTCCAGGCCCTCCCCGAAGGAGGCAAGGCCGAACAGCGTGCTGCCCTTGCCGGCTTCGACGTCGGCGACGTGCTCGGCGATCAGCTGCGCCTTGCCCAGCGAACCCTGCGCGCGCACCTTGCGCACCTTGTCGATCGGCAGGCGCTGCAGCACGCGGTCGAGCTTCGCGCGCGAGGTGAACAGCACCAGGTTGCCGGCGCCCCAGTCCAGGTGCTCGGCCAGCCAATCGCAGATCGCCTGCGCGTGTTCCTCGCGCGCGTCGGGCAACGCGTCGATGGCGGGCACTTCGAGGCGCGCCTGGCGCGCCAGGTCGAAGGGCGAGGGCAAGCTCAGCGTGACGGCGTCGTCCGGCAGGCCCACCGCGTCGGCAAAGCCGCGGAAGTTGCCGCCAGCGCTCAGCGTGGCCGAGGTCAGCACCACGCCGCTGGCGTTGTTCCACAGCACGTGGCGCAGCAGGCCGCCGGCGGAGACGGACGAGGCGTGGCAGACCAGCTGCTGGTCGGCGGCCAGGGTGACCCAGCGCGCCAGCGGCGGCGCGTGCTCGGCGTCCTCGCCGGACCAGGCGCGCCAGGTGCGCTCCTGCCGGTCCAGCCGCTCCAGCGCCATGCCCAGTTCGCGCGCGAGCGCCTCCTGCGTGGGGCCGCCGTCGGTCATCTCGACCACCGCGCGGCGCACGGCGGTGAGCCAGCGCTGGATCTCGGCGGTGAGCAGATGCAAGGCCTGCGCGTGGATCACCCAGTCCTCCGGCAGCTGGCCGAGCGAGCCGCGGTACATCGGCTCGCTCTCGGCCGGATCGGGCAACCAGGCCAGGCGGATCGCCTTCTCCAGTTCCTCCAGGCCGTCGGAGAGTTCCTGCAGCTTGGCGTCGCCGGTATCCAGCGTGAGCTTGCCCAGCGATTCCTTGTCGGTCAGCGAGTAGGCCGCGTGCACCTGGCGCGCCAGGCGGCTCAGCTGGCGCACGCTGGCGCCCAGGTAGACCTCGGCGGCGCCGCGGTCGATCGCCTTGGCCGGCACGTGGTGCGCCTCGTCGAAGACGTACAGCGTCTGCGCCGGCTTGGGCAGGATCACGCCGCCCCAGCCTTCGTCCTCGCCGGGCATGGTGAGGTCGGCCAGCACCAGGTCCTGGTTGGCGACGATCAGCTCGGCGTCGGCCACCGCGCGGCGCGCGGCGAAGAACGGGCAGTTCATGAAGTGGATGCACTTGCGCCCGGTGCAGCCGCCCGCGCTGGTGGTGAGCATGGGCCGCAGCAGGTCGCCGACCGGCTCGGGCGCGGCGTCCATGTCGCCGTTCCAGTCGCCGCGCTCGAACGCGCCGGCCAGCTTGGACAGCGCCTGCTTGTCGCGTTCGGCCGGCGGCTTGGACCACAGCGCGAGGTCCGCGTCGAAGCCCAGGCCCATCTGGCCGGCTTCGGCGCCCAGGCTCTGCCGCGCCATCGCCAGGTTGCGCGGGCACAGGTAGCGGCCGCGGCCCTTGGCCAGCGCGACCTTGGCCTCGTGGCCGGCGAGCTTGAGGTACAGCGGGATGTCGCGCTCGACCAGCTGTTCCTGCAAGGCCACCGTGGCGGTGGCGATCAGCAGCTTCTTCTTCTGCGCGCGCGCCACTTCCATGCCGGCGATCAGGTAGGCCATCGACTTGCCGGTGCCGGTCGGCGCCTCGATCGCGGCGGCGCCGCTTTCGCTCGCCAGCGCCTTGGCCACCTCGGCGATCATCCGCCCCTGCGCGGCGCGCGGACGGAAGCCGGGCAGGCCGTCCTTCAGGCGCGCGTAGGCGGCGCGGATCGCGTCCTTGGTGGGGTCGGTGAGCATCGCGTGATTCTAGCCCGGCAATGCCGCGGGCCGGCGTTCCTCGCGCGGCATCGACGCGATTCAAGCTAAGCAGGGAACAGCCGATCCTGTGATCGAGATCAACAGTGTGTGTATTGCGCTCGAGGACACGACGGTAGTTCCATGAAGCAGTCTCGCCCGAACGCGTCCGCGTGCCGGCATGCGGAAGGATGCGAGCGGATCCTATCCTGGGAGCGGTTCGCATGAGTCTCTCGCGCGCCCTGCCGATCCCGCTGGCGGACACCGGCCAGCTGGCCTGGCTGACCCGGCTGGTCAAGGCGACCACGCCGGCGGCGGTGGCCGAGACCGTCGCCGCCTTTGCCCACGCCCGCACGGACTGCGCCGACGTGAGTGTGGTCTGGACCGGATCCGGCGCGCCGCAGGTCTTCAATACCCTGGGACGGATTCCGGACGCCGGCCGCATCGCGAGCGCGCGGGCGTTGCTCGCGGGCTCAGCGGCGCGCTTCGTGCTCGACGGCCACTGCCTGGCGGTGCGCCTGCTGCAGCAGGAGCGCGCGGTGCTGCTGCTCGCGCCCGCCCGCGGCCAGCGGCCCGGGCCGCTGGTGGCTTCGCTCGAACCTTTCCTCGAGCTGGCCGTCCACCACCTGCAGCGCGTGCTGCAGCTGGCCGACCTGCAGGATTCGCACAAGCAGCTGGTCCGTTCGGAAACCCTGCAGCGCGCGCTGTTTGCGATTTCGGACCTCGCCGGGTCCGACCTGGAGATGTCCGAGATGCTGCGCGGCGTGCACGGCATCATCAGCACGCTGATGTACGCGGAGAACTTCTACATCGTGCGCAGCGATTCCGAGCGCGGGACGATGTGCTTCCTCTACTACGCCGACGTCAAGGACGAGGACGCGCCCAGCATCGGCGAAGACATGCCGATGGAAACCTTGCGCGACGGCCTGACCTGGCACGTGCTCACCGGCGGCCACGCGCTGATGGGCAGCCACGACGAGATCCGGCGCCAGATCAGCGGCGTGCTCAAGCCCTCCGGGCCGGACAGCGTGGACTGGCTAGGCGTGCCGATGCTGCGCGAGGGCCAGGTGCACGGGGCCCTGGTGGTGCAGAGCTACCAGCAGGGCATCGGGTTCTCCGAGGAGGACCGCTCCCTGCTCGAGTTCGTCGGCAGCCATGTGCTCACCACGCTCGAGCGCAAGCAGAACAAGGACAAGCTGGAGGAGCGCGTGCGCCTGCGCACGCAGGAGCTGGCCGAGGCCAACCAGGGCCTGCAGCAGGAGGTGATCGAGCGCCAGCGGGCCGAACGCCTGCAGGCGGCGCTGTTCAACATCGCCCAGCTGGCCACCGCCGACATCGACCAGGCCGAGTTCTACCAGCGGGTGCACGCGGTGGTGGGCGAGTTGCTGGATGCGCGCAACTTCTATATCGGCCTGCTGGCCGACAACGGCCGCGTGCTGGAATTTCCCTACTACGTGGACGAGCGCGACCATCCAGTCACGCGCCCGCTGGGTCGCGGCCTGAGCGAATACGTCATGCGCACCGGGCGGCCGCTGATGGGGCGCAAGGAGGAGGTCGAGCAGTTGGGCGCTGCCGGGGAAATCGATCTGCTGAAGATCCGCGCGCCGGCGCTGTGCTGGCTGGGCGTGCCGCTGCACGTGGGCGAGGAGGTAATCGGCCTGGTCGCCGTGCAGAGCTACACCGACCAGCGGGTGTACGACCTGGCCGACCAGGAACTGCTCAGCTTCGCCGCGCTGCAGATCGCCAACAGCATCCACCGCCGCCGCGCCGCGTCATCGCTGCAGCGCGCCTACGCGGAACTGGAGTTGCGCGTGCAGGAACGCACCAAGGAGCTGCGTCAGGAAATCCAGGAACGCGAACGCATCCAGGACCAGCTCAAGCACGAGGTGATGCACGACGCGCTCACCGGCCTTCCCAACCGCGGCTTCCTGCGCGACCGCCTCGAGCGCGCGCTGTCGATCCTGCGGCGTGAGCCCGGCCGCCGCTGCGCGCTGCTCTACCTGGACGTGGACCGCTTCAAGGTGATCAACGACAGCCTGGGCCACCTGGCCGGCGACATCTTCCTCAGGGAGATCGCGCGCCGCCTGCAGGGCTGCGTGCGCGAACCGGACGTGGTGGCGCGCCTGGCCGGAGACGAGTTCGCGATCCTGCTGGAGGACGTGGAGGTTCCCGCCGCCGCGGTGGCGGTCGCGCAACGCGTGCTCGATGCGCTCAGCGTGCCGATGCAGATCGCCGGGCGCGAACTGGCGCCTTCGGCCAGCATGGGCATCGCCATCGGCGACGAGACCTATCTGACTGCCGACGAGGTGCTGCGCGACGCCGACATCGCGCTCTACCGCGCCAAGGAGCAGGGCCGCAAGCGCTACGAGCTGTTCGACGAGACGCTGGCCAAGAACGCCGTCGACGTGCTGACGATGGAAGGCGAGTTGCGCCAGGCCCTGCAGCGCGACGAGTTCGAGCCCTACCTGCAGCCGTTCTGCCGGCTCGACGACGGCGCGGTGGTCGGCTACGAGGCGCTGTTGCGCTGGAACCATCCGGTGCTGGGCGTGCTCGGCCCGGCCGATTTCCTCAAGGTGGCGCAGGACAGCGGGCACATCGAGACGATCGACTGGCAGTTGTTCGAGCGCAGTTGCGAGCGCTTCCTGCAACTGGAGGACAAGGACACCTTCCTCACCTTCAACGTCTCGGCGCTGCACCTGCGCCATGGCGACTTCGACGCCCGCCTGGTGCACCTGATCGAGCGCACCGGGCTGCCGCCCTGGCGGCTGATCGTGGAGGTGACCGAGGGCTCGTTGCTGGACAATCCCGAGCAGGTGCGCACGATGCTCGATCGGCTGCGCGCGATCGGCGTGGGAGCCGCGCTGGACGATTTCGGCACCGGCTATTCCTCGCTCAGCTACCTGCACTCGCTGCCGCTGCGCATGCTCAAGATCGACCGCGCCTTCGTGCACGCGCTGGGCGAGGACGAGCACACCACCGCGACTACCGTGGTCGCGGCGATCCTGGCGCTGGCGCGCGCACTCAACATCCAGGTGATCGCCGAGGGGATCGAGACGCCGGCCCAGCGCAAGGCGCTACTGGACATGGGCTGCGAGCTGGGCCAGGGCTACCTGCTCGGGCACCCCGCGCCGATCGGGCAGTGGCTCGCGCGCGAGCACGACGCGGATTGAATCCCCTCGTTCCGGGAGAACGGTTTCGTGCGCGAGGACCGCGGCAGTCGCTTCGACTTCGCCATGCGTACAGCGCGGACGGATGGTTCCCTGGCTACCGCCGGCCCGTGATGTCCAGCGCCACTGCCTCGGCAACGCGGATGCCGTCCACGCCCGCCGACAGGATGCCGCCCGCGTAGCCCGCGCCCTCGCCGGCCGGAAACAGCCCGCGCGTGTTGATGCTCTGGTAGTCGCCTTCGCCGCGCCGGATGCGCACCGGCGAGGAGGTGCGCGTCTCCACCCCGGTCAGCATGGCATCGTGCATGGCGAAGCCGCGGATCTGCCGGTCGAACGTCGGCAGCGCCTCGCGGATTGCGCCGATCGCGTAATCCGGCAGCGCAGTGGAAAGGTCGGTCAGGTACACGCCCGGCTTGTACGAAGGCAGCACCTCGCCGAACGCCTGCGAGGGCCGGCCGGCCAGGAAATCGCCCACGCGCTGCCCCGGCGCGCAGTAGTTGCCGCCGCCCATGGCGAACGCATGCGACTCCCAGTGCCGCTGCAGCGCGATGCCGGCCAGCGGTCCCTCGCCGTAGGGCGCGAAATCCGCGGGCGTGATGCCGCAGACGATCGCCGCATTGGCGTTGCGCTCGTTGCGCGAGTACTGGCTCATGCCATTGGTGACCACGCGGCCGGGCTCCGAGGTGGCCGCGACCACGGTGCCGCCCGGGCACATGCAGAAGCTGTACACCGAACGCCCGCTCTGGCCGGCCTTGTTGCCGTGGTGGACCAGCTTGTAGTCGGCCGCGCCCAGGACCGGGTGGCCGGCCTGCGGGCCGAAGCGCGCGCGGTCGATCAGCGACTGCGGATGCTCGATGCGGAAGCCGATCGAGAACGGCTTGGCTTCGAGGTAGACGCCGCGCGCATGCAGCATCTCGAAGGTATCGCGCGCGCTGTGGCCGACTGCGAGCACCACATGGTCCGAGCGCAGTTCGGCGCCGTCGGCCAGGCGCACGCCTCGCACGTGGCGCCCGCCATGTGCATCGGTCTCGACGAGCAGGTCCTCGACGCGCTGGCTGAAGCGGATCTCGCCGCCGAGCGCCTCGATCGTGGCGCGCATGTTCTCCACCATCGTCACCAGCCGGAAGGTGCCGATGTGCGGCTTGCTGACGTAGAGGATCTCCTCCGGCGCGCCGGCCTTGACGAACTCGGTCAGCACCTTGCGGCCGTGGTGGTGCGGATCGGAGATCTGGCTGTGCAGCTTGCCGTCGGAGAAGGTACCGGCGCCGCCCTCGCCGAACTGCACGTTGGACTCCGGATGCAGGTTGCGCTTGCGCCACAGGTCCCAGGTGTCCTGCGTGCGCTCGCGCACCGCCTTGCCGCGGTCGAGCACGATCGGCCGGAAGCCCATCTGCGCCAGGAGCAGCGCGGCGAAGATGCCGCAAGGGCCGAAGCCCACCACGATGGGCCGGTGCGCCAGCCGCTCGGGTGCATGGGCGACCGGGTGGTAGCCGGTGTCGGGCGTGGGCTGCACGTGGCGGTCATCGGCGAAGCGCGCGAGCACCGCGGCTTCGTCGGCGAGGTCCACGTCCAGCGTATAGATCAGCGCGATCGCGCCGCGCTTGCGCGCGTCGTAGCCGCGGCGGAACACGGTGTAGCCGCGCAGCGCGCCCGCGGGCAGGCGCAGCCGCTCGCGGATGGCGGCATCCAGCGCCTGCGGCGGATGGTCCAGCGGAAGCTTGAGGTCGGTCAGTCGCAGCATGGGACTCGCAGGGCGTCGGCCCGACGCGATGACATGGGGCCGGGCGGCGTATTGTCCTTGCGTTGGACCGACCCGGACAAGGCGGGCGTGCGGGGTGACGCGGCGCGACGGGCCTTGCCGCCAGGGGGTCATGCCGCCGCATCTGCGGCACTGACGCGTTGCGCCACTCAGGCGGCGAGGATGGTCAGGAACTGCGCGCCGGTGGCCTGCGGGTGCAGCAGCACCACGCGTGAACCGTACTTGCGCGCGGCCGGCGTGCACAGTTCGCCGTCGTCGGTGATCACCGCCAGCGGCGTGGGATGGGTGGCATCGAGCGGGCGCCGGTAGACCAGCCCGTGTTGCGGGCCGCCGGCGATGATGCATTCGTAGACGCTGTCCATGGCTCAGCTCGGTGGTGGGTTCGAGCGAGGGACAAGCAGGGCGCGGGCCATCCGGCGATGGCGAATGTGCGATCGGTCACGCTTCGCGATGCGCCGGAAAACCGGCGCGTCGCTGGCGTTCATCCGGGCGCGACGGAAGACCGCCGCGCCCGGATGGAATCACTGCTGGGCGCCGGCGATGAAGTCGGTCTTGCCCAGTTCCGCGCCGGCCTCGCGCAGGATCACGTAGGTGGTGGTGCAGTGGAAGTACAGGTTCGGGAGGACGAAGGTGAGCAGGTAGTCCTGCCCGCTGAAGCTCATTTCGCCGTTGCGCATCTTCAGTTCGATCGCGCGCGCCTCGCTGCCGTCGATCTGCTGCGGGGTGAAGCCCTTGATGTAGGCGAGCACCCTGGCGATGCGCGCATAGAGCTGCTCCAAGGTGGTTTCGTTGTCCTCGAACGAGGCCGGTTCCACGCCGGCCAGCCGGGCGGTGCCGCGCGCGGCCATGTCGCAGGCGATCTGCACCTGCTTGGCCAGCGGCAGCATGTCGGGGATCAGCCGGGTGCCCAGCAGCACCTCGTCGGTGACGGCCTTGACCTTGGCGTGCGCCTCGCCCTTCTTCAGCACGTGGAGGAGGTTGGACAACGCGCGCTCGAACACGGGAACGGAAGCCTGGTACATCGAAAGCGTCATGGAAAACTCCAGCGTCAGTGGGTTGGGTCGTGCGGCAGTGCGCCCGCAGGCCCCACCGCGGGGTCCGATGGCGTACCTGCCAGGGATGTGGTGTGCGCGGTCACGCGCGCTGCGATGACGGCGCCGACCGCCAGCAGCACCGCCGACAGCACGAAGGCCAGGCCGGGCAGATGCACCGGCGAGCCGGGGGCGATCGAGAAGGCGAACACCTGCGCGAACAGGTACGGGCCGAAGATGCCGGCGAAGCTGCCCAGGCTGCTGATCGCACCCTGCAGGCGGCCCTGTTCGGAAGGGTCCACCTGGTGCGTCATGATCGCCTGGATCGGCGGCCCGGCCAGGCTCCACAACGCCATCAGCGGAATGCCCACCAGGAACACCCAGCCTTCGCTCGCCACGCCCATCAGCGCGAAGGCGCCGATGCCGAAGAGCAGCCCGGCCAGGAGCACGCGGCGCTCGCCGAAGCGCGGCGTCAGCCGGCCGGTGAGGAAGGCCTGCACCGAGCCGTCGCAGGCGCCCACCAGCATCAGCACGAAACCCACCGCCTGCGGACCCCAGCCGTAGCGGTAGTCGGCGTAGAGCACGAAGGTGGTCTGCAGCACGTAGTGGGCGAGGTAGACCAGGAACATCACGACCGCGAGCCCGAGCACCTGCGGATAGCGGCGCAGCAGCTTGAGCGAGCCCAGCGGATGCGCGCTGTGCAGCTCGAAGCGCGGCGTGCGCCGTTCCTTGGGCAACGACTCGGGCAGGATGAAAAGGCCATACAGGAAGTTGCACAGCGCCAGCCCCGCGGCCACCCAGAACGGCAGCCGCAGCGAGATGTCGCCGAGGAAGCCGCCCAGCCCCGGCCCCATGATGAAACCCAGTCCGAACGCGCCGCCCAGCACGCCGTAGGCCGCTGCGCGCCTCTCCTTCGGCGTGATGTCGGCGATGTAGGCGTTGGCGGTGGTGAAGCTCGCCGCCGTCATGCCCAGCAGCGTGCGGCTGACGAACAGCAGCCACAGCGTGGGCGCCAGCGCGAGCACCACGAAGTCGATCGCGAGCCCCAGGTTGGAGATCAGGATCACCGGCCGCCGCCCGAAACGGTCCGACAGGGCACCTTGCACAGGGGAAAACGCGAACTGCACCACCGCGAACACGGTGGAGAACACGCCCACCCACCACGCCGCCTTGGCGATGCCGCCGCCGGCCAGCTGCTCGATCAGGTGCGGCAGCACCGGGATGATGATGCCGAACGCCAGGATGTCCAGGAACACCGTGACGAAGATGAAAGCCACCGCCGCGCGGCGGCGCGTGTCGCTGAGGGCGGTATGGGTCGAGTCCATGCGCGGGCGCCGGCGGGGGAAGCGCGCACGATAGCGCATCGCATCAGCGCGATTGTTGCGTGCGGGGCAAAGCGGGCGTGTAGCGGGCGCAAGGGCCGGGCGGGTCGCCCGTCTCCGGCCTGCCGCCTTCAACGCGGCGGCTGCGCCAATTCCCGGGCGTCCAGATACCCGTCGCCGTTGCGGTCCAGCCGGTGGAACTGTGCGCGCAGGTCCGCCTGGAACGCGGCCAGCGTGCGCGGCGTGCGCCGCGGTCCGGGCGGCAGTTCATCGGCCTCGAGCACGCCATCGCCGTTGGCGTCCATGGCGCGGAAGCCGGCGCTGAGGTAGTCGACGTATTCCTGCGCGCTGACGCGCCCGTCGCCGTCGCGGTCGAACAGCTTGAGGTAGCCCGATGGGGTGGCCGGGTAGTCCTCTGCGTCAGCGGTGGCGCAGCACAGGGCGAGGAGCAGCAGCAGGCGCATCGGCGCATTGGAGCAGGCGCCCGTCGGCGGTGGCAAGCGGGGAGGGGCTTGTTCAACCTTGCCCTTCGCTCGGAAGGACAAGTTCTGGATCGCGCGCTGATGCCTTGCAGGCCGGGGCCCGGATCAGGCCGGGCCGGCAATGCGGTTGCGGCCAGCCCGCTTGGCCTCATACAGCGCGTGGTCCGCGCGGCGGATGAGTGCATCGGCATCGCCGTCGGTGGCATCGCGCACCGCCACGCCGATCGACACGGTGATCGCCTGCGCCAGCCCGTCGTGCCCGAGCGGCTGCGAGGCCACGTGCGCGCGCAACTCTTCGGCCAGTGCGGTCGCCGTTGCCAGGTCGGTGTGCGGCAACAGCACC
>NZ_JABFWW010000220.1 GCF_013362045.1 Frateuria sp.
GCCGCGCAAGCTGGTGATCGGCCTGGCGATGGGCGGCGGCGCGGCCAAGGGCTTCGCGCACATCGGCGTGATCAAGATGCTGGAGGCCAGCGGCATCCATCCGGACGTGGTCGCCGGCACCAGCGCCGGCAGCGTGGTCGGCGCGCTGTACGCCAGCGGCATGGACGCCTTCGCCATGCAGCAGGCGGCCATCGCGTTGGACCAGGCCTCGCTGCGCGACGTGCGCCTGTTCGGCGGCGGGCTGGTGCAGGGGCAGAAGCTGCAGGACTACATCGACGGGCAGGTCCGCCAGCGGCCGATCGAGCGGCTGCGCCTGCCCTTCGCCGCCGTGGCCACCGACCTGGCCAGCGGCCAGCGCACGGTGTTCACCCGCGGCGACACCGGCCAAGCGGTGCGCGCCTCGTGCAGCGTGCCCGGCGTGTTCGAGCCGGCGCTGATCGGCGGCCGTCGCTACGTCGACGGCGGCGTGGTCAGCCCCGTGCCCGTCGATGCCGCGCGCCAGCTCGGCGCCGACTTCGTGATCGCGGTTGACATCTCCGCGCGCTCCGACGGCTCGCTGCCGACCGACATGCTGGGCATCGTCGGCCGCTCGGTGGTGATCATGGGCCAACACCTGGGCGCACAGGAGCTCGCGCGCGCCGACGTGGTCGTGCGCCCGCAGGTCAACGCGATCGGCGCCACGGATTTCGAGCAGCGCGACCGCGCCATCATGGAAGGCGAACGGGCGGCGCTGGCGGCGATCCCGCTGATCCGCACGCGCCTGGCCGCCGCGCAGCAGGCGCCGGCGGCCGTCGCCACGCACTAGGACGAAAAAGCGCGGAAGGTCACCCGGCACGGCAAGCCGTGACCGGCCGCACTTGGGCGAACGCGGCGGCGCTGCTAGCGTGGCCGCTCCCTTGCACGAGATCGTCCCATGCGCACCTGCCCACGCCTGCTGCCACTGCTCACCCTGGCCCTCGTCCCGCTGGCCCTTGCCACACAGGCTCTGGCCGCGCCTTCCCCGGTGGATCCGCGCATCGGCCGATTGCTCGACCAGCTGGGCAAGGTGCAGGCCATCGAGCAGGTGCAGCTGTCGCCGGATGGCCAGCACCTGGCCTGGGTGGTGCGCCGCCACGACAAGCCGTCGATCGAGATCGCCCGCGCCGACGGCAGCGATGCGCACCCGCTGGCGATGGCCGGCGCGCCCGGCAGTTGCCGGCAGGAGGAGCTGGCCTGGGCGCCGGATTCCCACCGGCTGGCCTTCCTCTCCGACTGTGGCGGCAAGCCGGGCGATCTGGACGTCTATACGTCTGACGTGGGTGCCGACGGCAAAGTGCGCCGGCTGGCCGACCTGGATGGCTACGCGCAGGCGCTGAGCTGGTCGGCCGACGGCCGCACGCTCGCCTTCCTGTACGTGGAAGGCGCGAACCGCCGCGCCAGCGCTGTGGCTGCCGCCAAGCCGGCGGCGGGCGAAGTGGGCGTAGAGGGACTGGAGATCCAGCGCATCGCCACCGTGCCGGCCGCGGGCGGCGCACCCAGTATGGCGAGCCCAGCCGACCGGTACGTCTACGAGTTCAGCTGGTCGCCCGACGCGCGCCGCTTCGCCTACGTGGCCGCACCGGCGCCGGGCGACAACAACTGGTGGGTTGCGAAGCTCTATGCGCAGGACGCCCGCGCCGGCGCGGCGCCACGCGTGCTGGTCGATCCGGGCAGGGTGCAGGGCCCGCTGCACGGCCTGCAGATCGCGCTGCCGCGCTGGTCGCCGGACGGCACGCGGCTGGCTTTCATCGGCGGCCTGATGAGCGACCAAGGCTCGACCGGTGGCGACCTCTACGCCGTGCCGGCCGCGGGTGGTGCGCCGGTGAACCTGACGCCCGGCATCCACGCCACGCCGGCGTGGTTCGCCTGGACCTCGCCGCGCACGCTGCTGGTCAGCCAGGTCAGCAACGGGCAGAGCCAGCTGGCCGACTACGCGGTCGATGCCACGCACGCCACCCAGCAGCGCGTGCACTTCACCCTGCCGGCGAGCGTGGGCGACGGCAGCGCCTCGATGGCGATGTCGCTCTCGGCCGATTACCGGCAGCTGGCCTTCGCGCAGAGCTCCTACGCGGCGGCGCCCGAGGTCCACGCGGGCCCGCTCGAAAGGGGCGCGCCGGCGGCGGTCACTGCGATCAACGCATCGCTCAAGCCCAGCTGGGGCAAGGCCGAGTCGGTCGAGTGGGACCATGACGGCCGCCACGTGCAGGGCTGGCTGCTGTATCCGGCCAATTACGATCCCGCCCAACGCTATCCGATGATCGTCAGCGTGCACGGCGGCCCCGCCGCCGCGGTGATCCCGCGCTGGCCGGGCGTGGGCTACGGCAGCGTGCCGTTCTCCACGCTGGGCTACTTCGTGTTCATGCCCAACCCGCGCGGCAGCTTCGGCCAGGGCGAGGCCTACGTGCAGGCCAACCGCAAGGACTTCGGCCACGGCGACCTGTCCGACATCCTTGCCGGCGTCGACGCGATCGAGAAGAAACTGCCGGTCGACGACCAGCGCTTAGGGTTGACCGGCTGGAGCTACGGCGGCTTCATGAGCATGTTCGCGCCCACCCAAACCCAGCGCTTCCACGCCGTGGTGGCCGGCGCCGGCATCGCCAACTGGCAGAGCTATTACGGCGAGAACCTGATCGACCAGTGGATGATCCCGTACTTCGGCGCCTCCGTTTACGACGACCCGGCGGTGTACGCCAGGAGCTCGGCGATCGGCTTCATCAAGCAGGTGAAGACGCCCACGCTGGTGGTGGTCGGCGACCGCGACGCCGAATGCCCGGCGCCGCAGTCGTTCGAGTTCTGGCACGCGCTGCGCGCGCAGGGCGTACCGACCTCGCTGGTGGTCTACCCGAACGAGGGCCATCACTTCGTCGACCCGGCGCACCAGCGCGACGTGCTGCAGCGCGCGCTCGAATGGTTCGGCAAGTACCTGCCGGCCGGCTGAGCCGGTTCGCTACGGACGCGGCGGCGGATCGCGCCGCTGCGTGTGCTTGACCGCACCCAGGATGCCCAGCCCGAACACCACGATCACGCCGGCGCCGATC
>NZ_JABFWW010000077.1 GCF_013362045.1 Frateuria sp.
GCGGGAATCGGTGTGGGGGCGGGGGCCGGCGCCAGTGCGGGGACCGGAGCTGGAACGGGAGCTGGAACGGGAGCTGGAACGGGAGCCGGGGCCGCCTTGAGCACTTCGCCCGGCACCGGCGAAGCGGCCGCCAAGGGCGCGGGCGGCAGGATGCGCTCGGGGACGATGTCGACCACCAGGCGATGGCCGTGGCCGTCGCCGGGCGCGAGGTTGAAAATCTGCGGTTCGACCGGCGCCGGCACCAGCAGCCGTATCCGCGTGCCTGGTCCAATGGCACATCACCCAGTACGACGAACGGAGCTCCGGGCGTGGTCGGGTATTCCACGCGGGCCTGTATGGGCTGGTCCGATTCGAGCACCAGCCGCACCCGGTCGTTAGCCAGACCCACCCGCGTGCTGCTGACGTGCGGGACGCCGGCGGGCGCCTGCTGGGCAAGCGGCGCCAGTATCGGGGTCGTTACCGTGATCCGCGGCGGCACCGCAGACTCGGGTGCCGCCGCGGCGCGGCCAGCCTCCACGCCATGCGGGTGTGCGGGAAACACATCCAGCACCAGCCGCTCGCCGAAACCGCCATTGGCCCCAAGGTGGAACAGCCGCGTGCGCACGGCCGATCGCACCGGCAGCACGAGCCGCGTACCGGTGGCACTGTCCTCGACCGTGGCGCCGAGCAGGTAGGGGTTGTTCGCGCCGATCACCCGTCCCAGCCCGGCGAGGATGCGGTTGGCATCGACATCGTCCAGTTCCAGCCGCAGGGTGCCGTTGCTCTCGTCGGACGTCAGATGCGCGTGGATGGGCTTGTCCGATTCGATCACCAGCCGGGTGTGATCGGGGTCCATGCCCACGCGCAGGGCCTGCACGTGCACGGCGGCCATCAACGGGCCGGGCGCGAGGGCCAGCAGCGCGGCGAAGGCGGTGGGGCGAAGGCGGAACACCCTTCGGCATGCCGGTGGCCCGGTCATGGGCGAGAACGCATGCGAGGGAGCGTGGCGGGCGCAAGCCGAACCTTGCCGTGGCGGGCGCACCGCGCTCGTCGCGGTGCGCTCGTGTCGCTTGCGAGTCATCACCGCACGCCCTACGGGCCGGCGACCACGATGTCGCTTTGCAAGGACTGGTTATCCGAATCCGCAGCGAGCTTGAGGTGGCTGCCCTGGGCCACCGCGGCATCGATCACCCAGTCGTGGCTGTTGCCCGGCAGGATGTAGGCGGCATTCGATGGCATCGGCAGGCGTCGGCCGTCGTCGCCGGAGAGCACGAAGTGGGTCAGGTGGGCATGCGCCGTGCCGGTATTGCTGGCCGTGAGCTTCACGTGCGTCCCGTCGATCCTGGTGGCTTGCCAGTGCAGGCCGGGCGCGCTGGCCGAGCTTGGCTGGACGAACACGGGCAGGCTTATTTCCAGCACCATCCGCAGGCCAGCGGCGCCGGCCTGCGGAGCCGGCGGCACCTCGCGCAGGAACAGCCGGTAGGCGCGCTCCTGCTGCGGGTCGGGATCGCGCCGCGAGCCGATGCGGATCACCTGCGAGCCGCCGGCGGGAACGGTGAAGATCGGCGGCGTCGCCAGGATGTCTCCCGCCGGGGCGAAGACGTCCTTGCCTTCGGACTGCGACCAGGCCATCGCCCGGAGCTGGATGGTGGTCGCATCGGTGCCGGTGTTGCGCACGGTCAGGGCCGCCACCCGGTGATCGGCCGAGAGCGTCGCGGTCACCGGCCCGACCTGGAAGGAACCGGCCCAGGCGTGGCCGATGGCGAGAAAAAGTAACGCCAGGCCGCAAGCGGCCTGGCGTGCGCGTACGCGCTTCATGTCAGAAAGTGACGGTGGCAACGACGGTATCAGCGTAGCTGCCGGTCGGGACGTTCTGTCCTTTCGTGGCAAGAGCGTAGACCGTGGTGGCCACGGCGGCACCGGTGCCGCTTACCGTGGGGCCGGTGGCGTTCCAGACGGTGGTGTGGGCGGAGTCGGTGTACAGCTGGTAGGACAGATAGTTGGTGGTGCCAGCCAGCATGCGGCGCACCGGGGCCGCGGCGGTCGAACCGGTGCCGGCATGGGCGCCCTGGTCGAGCCCCACGGTCACCGAGGCGCCGTTGGTGCAGGTGGTGGTGATGGTGCCAGTGACGGCGAGGTCGGTGGTGGCGTTGGCGACGATGGGGTCGTAGGTGCCGAAAGCGACGCCGCCGTTGCTGATGGTGCAGTTGTTGGCGACCGTCGCCGACACGGCCATGCTGGAGGTCGCGGTGCCGGCGTAAGCCGTGCTGCTCATCGCCGCCAGCGCCACGATCGCGGTGATCGCCAGCGCGAGCTTGAAGGTTTTCTGCCTGGTTTGTGCTTGCATGTATCTGTTCCTGGGAAAAGGCGCGCGAGGACGCGCAAGTGGTGTTGTCGACGAGCAAAGTCTTACGCGGATGCAGTCCCCTCCTTTGTTCGTTCCCTGCAAACGAGGCAAGCGCTGTGCCAGCAACGCGGATCCCGATGTGGACACGCCTGGATCAGATGGAAGTTGTGATGGGTTTGGCAAGTTGGCCACCAAGCGGCCGGCGATTTCATGACGGGGCATTCGCGACCCACTGACGCGCGCGATAAGAAATTGACGATCGCGGAAACGGCGAGCCCGAGAAAAGGTCCATGCGTGATGGCCATCACATAGCTCGCGTGTGACGGTTGTCACGCTTTTGTCGCCTGAGCGCAGCCCTTTCGCAGTGCATGCCATAACTTGGTCGGAGCGCTTTCGTCGGTAGCGGCAACTGCCAGGCGCCGTGTTTTGCGTGGCGCGCCGGAGGCTTTCGAAGGCGCTGGCGTGGATGCCGGCTTTCTCAAGAGGATCGTGGAGGTGCCGACAACGGAGGCATGGCCTGGTGGGCTTGTGTTGTCTCCGCACCTGGAAGTGCCGCATGGCACGCGTCTTGCGAAGGGCGCGGAAGAACGTTGTGCCACCGCATCCACCGACACGCTCGCCCGGAGACCCATGTCACTCGCCGCACCGCCGCTGGATGCTCAAGTCGTCCTCGACTCCTTGCCGTTGTCGGTGATCCTGCTGGATCAGGAGGGCATGGTGCGCCACGCCAATGCCGCCGCCCGCCGACTCGCCTCGGTCATCAACGCGGAGGTGCCGGAGGGACTGCTCAGTCTCGTCGAGGCGCCCCCGCCCGAAGTGCAGGCGAAATCGCAGGTGGCAGGAGACGGATGGGAGGACCGCAGGGCGTGTGCCCTCGAAGGCGGTGGCTCGCTCGGAGTCGTGCGCCAGTGGCGCCGTTGTGCCGAAGGGTCCGAGCTGACCAGCGTCACCATCCGCCCGGCGAGCGCGCTCCAGCCGGCGGGCGCCATCGCCGGTCCCGAGCGCGAAAAGCAGCTGCTGGAGCGGCAGAGCCTGGTGCACGCCGAAAAGCTCGCCACCGTGGGACAGCTGGCGGCCGGCATGGCCCACGAGATCAACAACCCCATCTGCTACGTGCAGTCGAACCTGGGTTCGCTGCAGGACTACGTCAACAAGCTGTTCGGCCTGGTCGAGATGTGCGAGGCCATCCTTCGCGAGGAAGGCACGATAGCCGCCGGCAAGCTGGACGCGCTGGATGCCCGCAAGCAGGCCATCGACTTTCCGATGATCGTGGAAGACCTGCCGCTGCTGTTGGCCGAATCGCGGGAGGGCGTGGAGCGGATACGGCAGATCGTACAGAACCTGCGCGATTTCTCCCGCATCGATGCAACCGAGGGGTTCCGCCTCTTCGACGTGCACCGCGCCATCGAGACCACGCTGGGTATCGTTCGCAGCCTGAGCGGGAGTTCGATCCGCTTCACGACGTACTTCGAGGAACTGCCGCTGGTGGAGTGCAACCCCACCGAGCTGAACCAGGTGCTGATGAACATCCTGGTCAACGCCACCCAGGCCGTGGGCCAAAACGGCCTGATCGAGATCCATACCGGCCGGGGACCGCACCACGTGTGGATCGAAGTGAAGGACAACGGCTGCGGGATCGAAGAGCACGTGCTGCCGCGGATCTTCGAGCCCTTCTTCACCACCAAGGAGGTCGGCCGCGGTACCGGGCTGGGGTTGTCCATCAGCTACGGGATCATCAAGAAGCATGGTGGCGACCTGACGGTCCGCTCGCGCGTCGGCGCGGGCACGGTTTTCCTCATTACGCTTCCGGTCAAGCAGGCCGGGGCGCTCTAGCAATCACTGAGTGACATCATGACTTACCGACTCCTGCTGCTGGACGATGAACCCGGCATCCTCAACGCGCTTACGCGGGTGATCAACCGCATCGGCGCAGACCGGCTGGGCGCGCCCTGCCAGATCAGTGCGTTCACGGATACGGGGCCGGCGCTCGAGAGCCTGCAGAACGAGCCCTACGACCTGGTCATCACCGATTTCCGGATGCCGGCCATGAGCGGCCTGGATTTCCTGCGCGAGGCGATCCAGCGCCAGCCTGGCATCGCGCGCATCATCATCAGCGGTCACGCCGACCTGCCAACGGTGGTGGCAGCGATCAACGACGCCCAGGTCTTCCGGTTCGTCGGCAAGCCCTGGGACGACAACGAATTGCAACTTGCCGTGATACAGGCGCTGCACGTCTATGCGCTGGGCCGCGAGAACCAGCGGCTGGCGGACCTGGTGCGTATCCAGCAAGGCACCATCTCGCGCCAGGAAGCGGCGCTACGTGAACTGGAGGCCGAGTGCCCCGGCATCACGCGCGTGGAGCGTGACGAGCACGGTGCGATCTACCTGGACGAAGAGAACCTCTAGGGAGATTGCGGCATGTCCCCGGCCCACAACGCGCGTTGGCCACCCGGGTCGCCCGCCGCATGAGCCTGCGGTTCGCGACGGGCGGCAGAAATGGCATCGCGGATCACCTTGCGCAGGTCGTCGTCCACCCAGGGCTTGGTGAGGAAGCGGTACACGGCGCCGCCGTTGATGGCTTCGGTGACGGCGCCGATGTCTGCGTAGCCGCTCAGGATCATTCGGATGGTGCGCGGGTGAGTTTCCTTCACCTTGCCGAGGAATTCGGTGCCGCGGCCTTCGGGCATCCGATGATCGGACACCACCACGTCGATCGCTGCCGTGCCGAGAATGTCGAACGCCTGCTGGAACGTGCTGGCGATGTGGATGGTGTAGCCGTCGCGGCGCAGAAGCCGCGCGAGCGCGCGCAGGACGTTCTGCTCGTCGTCCACCAGCAGGATGGAACCGGTATCGCCGAGGTGCGCATTCTCGCTGCCTTGCAGCGAAGGATTGCGCAGCCGGGCCAGCATGGCCTCCGCGTCGAGGGGTTCACCCAGATGATTGCCCTGTGCGAATTCGCAGCCGTTGCGCTCGAGAAAACCCAGTTGCAGGGCCGTCTCCACGCCCTCGGCGACGACGGTGCAGCCGAACTCGTGGGCAAGCCCAAGGACGGCGCGGCAGATGCGTGCCGCCCCGATGTCGTCGGGGACGGCCGAAACGAAGGAGCGGTCGATCTTCAGCCGGTTGACCGGAAAGCGCTGCATCAGGCCGAGGCTCGAATGGCCGATGCCGAAATCGTCCATGGACAGCGCCACGCCGATCTTGCGCAACTCGCGCATCAGCGAGACCACATGTTCGGGATCGCCCATGGTCGCTTTTTCGGTGAGCTCCAGCTCCAGATACCGTGCGGGCAGCCGGGCCGCGTCCAGTGCCCGGCTGACGTCCTCGATGACCTGCTGGCCGCGCAGCTGCAGGCCCGAGACGTTCACCGAAAGCACGAAGTCGCCCACGCCGCAATCCAGCCAGCGGCGCGCCTGCTGGCAGGCTTGCGCCAGCACCCACTGGCCGATTTCCCAGATCAGCCCCATGTGCTCGGCCTGCGGAATGAAGCGGTCCGGCGTCAGCAGCCCAAGCGCGGGGCTGTGCCAGCGGACCAGGGCCTCCATGCCGGTGATCTCACGCTTGGCGATGCTGACGACCGGCTGGTAGACCAGTCTCATTTCGCCACGTGCGACGGCGCCGCGCAGGTGCGAGCCGACGTCGATCCGGTCCTTCAGCCGTTCGCGCTGGCGTGCATCGAAAACGTGCACGCGGTTGCCGCCGCGCTCCTTGGCCGTGCGAGCGGCCAGGGAGGCTTGCAGGATGAGCTCTTCCACGCTGGCGGCTGTATCCGGGAAGCAGGCGATGCCGATACTGGCGGCCAGACGCAGGGGAATCGAATTGAGGACGAGCGGTTCGCGCAGGCGGTCGAGCAGGCGCTGGCCGACTTCGAGCATGTCCAGATCGCCGCTCGCATCGAGGCCGCCGACCACGAATTCGTCGCCGGCGATTCGGGTAGCCAGGGAAGGGGCCTCGCCTGGCCCGGTCAGCCGCTCGGCGATACGTACCAGCAGTTGGTCGCCCGCCTCGAAACCGTCGGTTTCGTTGAAGGCGCGGAACCGGTCGATGTCGACATAGCAAACGAACAGGCGGTGGCATTGGTTGATGGCGCGCACGAGTTCGGTGGCCAACTTGTCCTTGACCAGCGCAGGGCGAAGGAGCCCGGATACCGCATCGTGGCTGGCCAGGAAATCCCGCGTCTGCTCGGCGAGCATGCGCTCGCTCACGTCATGCAGCGTAAGCAGGGCGAACGAGGTGCGGCCGTCACTTCCGGCCACTGGCTGCGCGACCAGCCGGCACCACAGCATCGGCTGCCGGTCCTCGCCAAGCCGTCCCGTGCGCTCGATGCGATCGCCCCTTTGCAGTTCGGCCTCCATCCCTTCGAGCCAGGGCAAGCCACCCAGGGCATCCTGCCAGGGCTTGCCCACGACGTCGGCGCAACGACGTCCGAACAGCCGCTCGTACCCCTGGTTGGCGCGGACGACCCGCCATGCCGCTGGCGTGGCCTCCAGCAGCAGCAGGGGCACGTCGGCATGCGAGAAGCACGATTCGATCAGGGAGCTGGTTTCTGTCATCGGTCGGGCGGATTGGCCATCCGCGATGGTATCGGCTGCAACGGGTCGAGCTTGAAAAGAGCCGCGCGGTGGCGCGGGCTGCTCAAGTGTCGCGCGAATGTCGCCGATATTCTGAGCACACGTGTTGAGTTCCAACGGTCGCAACGGGGCCGGCTTCCTTGTACACAGGCACGTCCGGCTACCCATCTTTCCACGGCTGTCTATGGCTGATCCGATCCCGACTCCTTCCGATCCGACGGCTGGCCGCCGCGTGCCCAGACCGCTTGAAGGGCTGGCCCTGGATCACGCCGGCGTCGGCGGCCTGGTCGTGGACTGGCACGGCGCGCGCGTCGCCGTGCTGGGAAGCTTTCCGGCAACCGCGCGCATGCCCGAGGTGGAAGCGCGTTCGGCTGCGCAATGGGTCGCCTGCCCGATGCTGGCTGAGGATGGAGCCGAGGCCGGCAGGTTGTGGGCCCTGCTGAGCGACGCGCCCGATGAAGAGCGCCTGCGTGGAGCGGCGGCGCTGCTCGCTCCGGTCGTCGCGCTGCGTGCCGAGCGGGATTTGCTGGCCGGCAAGCTGCACCATGTCGAACGAGCCGTACACGCCGCCGGCATGGGGCTCTGGGAATGGGACGTGCGCAGCGGGCACGCCTATTCGGGCAACAACTGGCCCGCCCTGCTCGGGTACGCGCCGGGTGAAGTCGAGATGAGTTACGCCGGCTGGATCTCGCTGGTGCATCCGGACGATCTGCCGCTGACCGAGGCGACCCTGCAGGCATTTCTCGGGGCCAGCGACCAGCATGGCTTCCGGATAGAACAACGCCTGCTGCACCGATCCGGCGAGTGGCGCTGGACCCTGTCGCTGGGCGACGTTGCCAGCCGCTGGCCCGACGGCAGCCCCCGCGTGCTGGCCGGCACCCTTCAGGACATCCAGGCCCAGAAGGCTTTCCGCATCGCGCTGATCGAAAGCGAGGCGTACGCCCGCAGCCTGTTCGAGTCGAGCCCGGACGGCATCCAGGTCATCGGGCTCGACGGCACCGTGCAGGACGTCTCGGCTGGCGGCCTGCGCCTGTTGGGACTGCAGGCCCGTGACGAACTGATCGGCGCCAGCTGGGTCGCGCAGTGGCAGCAACCCTACGACGGGCAGGCGGCGGAGGTGCTCGCCGTCGTTGCGCAGGGGCACACCCACCGCTTCCGCGGCGCCATGGCGGTCGCAGGGGAACAGCGCTGGTGTGACGTATTCGCTGCACCCTTGCGTGATGCCGACGGATCGATCGGGCGCATCCTGGTGACCTCCCGCGACGTCACCGCGCAGGCCCGTACCGAGGAAGAGCTGCGCCGCATCACCGTCCACATGGAGGATCTGGTGACGCGGCAGACCGCGGAGATCCGTGACAACGAAAGGCGGCTGCGCTCGATCCTGTCCAACCTGGACGGCATGGCCTACCGCTGGCGGGTGGCCGACGGCCGCGAGGTATTCTTCGTCAGCGACGGCGTCCTGGCGCTGCTGGGCGTGGAACCGCGGCTGGTTGGGTCGGCCGACGTCCTGCTGGAGCGCTTCGTGCACCCGGACGATCGTCCGGGAGTGCGCGCCGTCTGG
Organism: Frateuria sp.; assembly: GCF_013362045.1. Classification (GTDB taxonomy): domain Bacteria; phylum Pseudomonadota; class Gammaproteobacteria; order Xanthomonadales; family Rhodanobacteraceae; genus Frateuria_A. Next base: position 8,459 of record NZ_JABFWW010000077.1, read on the forward strand.
GAGAGCATCGCCGGAACGGGCGTGCAGGAACACGAGTTCCGCATCGTCGACGCGCAGGGGCGCGAACGCTGGATCCACGAACGCCTCTGCCTGGTCCATGCCGGGGGCCAGGCCACCGGTTGCGTGGATGCCATGCTCACGGACGTGACCGAACGGCGGGACATGCTGCGCGCCCTCACCCTGGCCAACCACACGCTGGAGGAATCGCTGGTCTCGGTGTTCTGGCTGGATGCGCACGGCCGCGGGCTGCAGGCCAATCGCGCCACAGCCAGGCTGCTCGGCTACAGCCAGGAGGAACTGCGGCGGCTGGACCTGTCGCGCATCCATCCGGGCTTCGGCGACGATGGGCATTGGGCTCGCCTGCGCGAGGCTGTCCGCACCGACGGGCCGCAGCAATTGCACGTGAAGCTGCGCCATCGCGACGGGCGCGAGTTGCCGGTGTTCGTATTCATCACCTCGGTGGAGTTCGAGGGCAATGAAATCTACGTCGGCTTCGCCAGTGACGAGTCGAGCCGGCTGGAGGACCAGCGCGCGCGCAAAGAGAGCGACCTGCTCAGCCGCGCAGCCCTTGGCGCGCTGTCGGCGCGCATCGCGATCCTGGACCGGGATGGCATCGTGCTCGCGACCAATCGTGCTTGGGAAGAAGGCCCGCCGAGCAGCATGGACCGGCCCCGGGCCGTCATCGGGTCCAACTGGCCGCAGCGGCTGTCGCAATCGAACCACCCGGCCGCCGCCGCCGTCCACGCAGGCCTTTTGGCGGTGACCCAGGAACGCGAGAAGACGTTCGAACTGGAGTACGTCTATGCCGACGAGGACGATGCCGAGCCGGTCTGGATGCAGCTGCGCGCGACCCGCTTCGGCAGGGGCGAAGACCTGCGCGCGGTGGTGTGCATCGAGGACATCTCCCGGCACAAGCGCATCCAACTGGCGCTGGATCGCAGTCGGCGCCTGTTCGAAACGCTTTGCATGGCGGCGCCGGTGGTCATCTTCCAGGCCAATGGGGACGGCGCGTGCCGCTACATCAGCAGCCACTGGGACGCGATGACCGGACGGTCGGCGTCCGAAGATCTCGGTTTCGCCTGGCTGCATGCGATCGACCCCGCCGATTACCCCGGTTTCAGGGCCAGTTGGCTGGGCGTCAGGGACAGCGGCAACAGCTTTGTCGCCGAATGCAGGCTGCACCATGCCGATGGGCATGAGGTCAATGTCTACATCCAGGCCGTACGACTGCGTTCGGTGGACGGTAGCGAGGAACCTGGCTGGGTCGGGACCATCACCGACCTGACGCAGATCGAGGCAGCCACGCGCGAGTTGGCGCGGGCGGAGCAGCGCCAGCGCGAGGTGCTGCAAGCGCTTCCCGTATTCGTCTACGTCCTGCGCCCGTCTGCCTGCGGCCTCGTCGAGCCGGTGTGGCTTTCCTCCACGGTCGACCCGTTTGGCCACCAGTTCACTGACAGCCTTCCAGACCGCGACTGGTGGGCGGAGCACCTTCACCCGGAGGATGCGCCAGGCGTGTTCGCGCAGTTCAACGCGAAGATGCAGACCGAGGACCGCTGGTCGTACGAATACCGGCTGCGCCGTGCAGATGGTAGTTATGCCTGGGTTGCCGACCACCTGCATGCCGTGCGTGACGAGGAGGGCAGGTTGCTGGAATTGATCGGCAGCCTCACCGACGTCAGCGATCGCTATGCCGCCGAGGCGGCATTCCGCGAGACTGCGGCAGGGTTGCGGGTCGCCTTCGAGCAAGCCGCTGTCGGCATGGCCCATCTGGAAGACGGAGTAGTCACGCGGCCGAATCGAAGGCTGCTCGAGATGATCGGGCGCACCGGTAGCGACCACGCGGCCCCGGACTGGTCTGCCTGGACCCACCCCGAGGACCGCGAACGCGATGGGGCGATGCTGCAGAGCCTGCTGCAAGGGGCGGCCACCGCCGGTTCGCTGGACAAGCGGCTGTTGCGTGCCGATGGCAGCGACCTGTGGGTGCACGTGACCTATTCCCTGATTGACGCCGAGGGCAGGCCGGGAACGCGTATTTTCACGGTGGTCGAGGATACCTCGGAGCGGCGCCGCATCCAGGGCGCGGCGAACCAGGCCCTGAGCACGCTCGACGCCATCGCGGAGGCCACCTTCAGCTTCGATCCGGACCGGCTGCAGATCTTCTACGTGAACGAGGGGGCGTTGCGGCAGAGTGCCTATTCGCGCACCGCCTTGCTCGCGATGAGCCTGCTTGACCTGCAGGACCCGGAGATCCGGCCGCGAGTGCTCCAACTGCTGACGGCCGCAGCGGCGAAACCCGAACGGGGGCACCGCCTGGAAACCGAGCTGGTGCGCAGGGACGGTTCCCGCCTGCCGGTGGAGATGGCGGTGCAGTACATCTGTTCGGCCGACCAGGCACCGTTCTACGTGGCGGTGACCCGCGACATCACCGAACGGCGCGAAGCCAGGCTGCGTCTGGAGCAACTGAACGCTGAGCTGGAAGAGCGGGTGGAGCAGCGCACCGATGCCCTGTACGCGACGAACCTGCTGTTACGCAACAAGGAAGAGCAGATACGCGCGATCGTCGAGAACATTCCCAGTTGCGTGATCACCATCGATCGTGACGGCATCATCACCAG
>NZ_JABFWW010000075.1 GCF_013362045.1 Frateuria sp.
GGATGCGCACCCGCACGCCGCGCCGAGCCGCCAGCACCAGCTCGTCCAGCACCAGCTGGCCGGCGTCGTCCTGGTCCCAGATGTAGGTCTGCACGTCGATCGTGCGGCGCGCCGCGCGGATCAGGTCCAGCCGCGCCACCAGCGCGGGCTCGCTGGCGTCCAGCAGCGCCACCAGGTGCTGCGGCCGGGCGGGCGTCGACTCGGCCAGCGCCTGCGCCGCCGCCTCGAGCAGCGGCGAAGGGTGCGCGCAACGATCGGGCCGGTCGCAGCTGGACGCGCCCGCGGTGGTGGCAGCGACCACCGCATCGGCGCGGCGGATCTGCGCGCGCGACAGCGTGCAGCCCGCGAGCAACGCGACGGCGGCGAGCAGGGCGTACGGGGCGAGGCGGCGCAAATGCATGGGTCGCATGATACGGGCCGTGCGTCCCGCGTCGATTCCAGGGCTGCGCCCGGGTTCAGCCAGGCGCAGCCTCAAACTTCCCCGCAGGGTGCGGCGCGCTTCAGTCCGGCCCGCGCATCCATTGCGTGCGGCCGTTCAATCGGGCATGCGGGCAATCGCGATCGACAGCGTCAGTTCCACGCGGTCCGACAGCACGGCGTGGTGATCGGTCATGCCGAATTCGCTGCGCCGCAGCTGGCCGTGCGCCTCGATCGTGCAGGCGTCGGCAGTGCAGCGCGCTGGGAGCAGTTCGAGGCGCACCGGGCGGGTGACGCCGCGCAGGGTCAGTTGGCCGTCGAGCGCGCCGCCGTCGTCGAGCACCGCGCGCGCCACCGGCGCGGAGACGAAGCGCAGCGTCGGGTATCGCGCCGCATCGAAGAACTCGCCGGCCAGCACCCAGCGACGCAGGCGCTGCGACGGCATCGCCAGGCTGTCCACCGCAACGCTTGCGTCCACCACCACACGGCCGTCGGCGCGTGGCTCGATCGCGCCGGCGAGCTGTTCGAAGCGGCCGCGTATGGTGTGCAGCCAGAGCAGCCGCACGCCGAAGTCCACGTGCGAGGGCGGGCTCTCGATGCGCCACCGCTGGGACGGCACCGCGTGCGATGCGGGCGCGGCGGCCAGCAGCGTGACGAGGGCCGCTGCGCGCATCAGGGTGACCAGAACGCATCCAGCCGTGCGTTGCCCGGCTCCAGCCCGCCCTGCAGGTGCAGCACCGCCAGCCCGGCCGGCGGCATGCCGCGGAAATCGTCGGAGCGGCCGTCCACCAGCAGCGCGACCAGCCGCTCGATGCCGGGGTTGTGGCCCACCAGCAGCACGCTGCGCGCATCGGCGTGCTGGTCGAGCAGGGCAAGCAGCTCGCCCGGGCTGGCGTCGTAGATCTCCTCGGCCAGGCCGATCGCCCCGGTGGGAGCGACCGACCTGGCCGCGAGTTCGGCGGTGCGCCGGGCGCGCTGGGCAGGCGAGCACAGCAGGCGATCGGGGCGTGCGCCGTGCGCGGCCAGCCAGTGCCCGGCGGCCAATGCCTCCTGTTCACCGCGCGGGCTCAGCGTGCGGTCGAGGTCCTCGCCGCCGGCCGGCGCGGGCACCGCCTCGGCATGTCGCAACAGAATCAGCTCTTGCATGGCAACCCTCGCATCAATGCTGGCGCTTGAGCCAGCGCAACAGCGGCAGCCAGTCCTGCTGCTGGCTGCGCACCTGTTCGGAGTGGTAGTCGAAGATGCCCTTGCCCAGGGCGGTGAGCAGCACATAGGCCTGGCTGTCGCGCAGCTCGGCGACGACCGGGAAGGGCGCCTCTTCGGCCAGTTGCACCAGCGCATCCTGGCTGGCATGGGTCCACGGCTTGAGGCGGTTGCCCACCAGCGCCACCGGCAGCTTGCCGCGCTTGATGCGGGGGACGCTGGCCAGTTGTTCCAGAAAGGCCTGCGTGGCGTGCAGGTCGAACGACGAAGGCAGCACCGGCACCAGCACGGCGTTGGCCTGGTCGAGCAGCGGCTCCAGTTCGCGCTCGCTGCCGCCGGCGGGAGTGTCGACCAGCACGCGGTCGGTGTCCGGCGGCAGTTTGTGCAGGCCGCGGCGACTTTCCAGCCCCAGTACGCCCGGCGTGCCTTCCGGCCGCAGCATGGCCCAGCGGTAGCTGGAGCCTTGTCGGTCCGTATCGACGATCGCCGTGCGCTTGCCCTCCTGCGCAAAGTGCGACGCCAGCTGGGTGACCAGCGTGCTCTTGCCGCACCCGCCCTTGCTGCTTGCCACCAGCACCGTCAGCATCGGCCGCCCCCGTTGGGAAAGGTGGGGCAAGGGTAGCTTGGGAAGGGGAAACGGGGAACGGGCGTCGTGCGGGATGCTGTCCGGAAGCGCGAGCGGGCGCAGGCATCCGTGGCGCGGGTGCACCTAGTTTGCCGTTTCCTGTCCGCCGTTCGCCGCCGTGTGCGGCTCCCAGCCGACGGGGGCCTCCGTCGGCACGCCGGCATCGCGCAGGGCCGTGAGCATCAGGCTCATCTCGGTGCCGCCGTTGCGGGCCAGCGACAGCAGGTGCTGGGCCTGGGCCTTGTCGGCCTGTGCGCGCGAGGCGAGCTGGGCGAACTGCCGCACCTGCCAGATGAGGTCGCGCCGCTCGCGCAGGGCCTGCGTGCGCCCGGCTTCGTCGCCGGCGAGGATTTCGCGCAGGTGCAGGCCGAGCGAACGGGACAGCGGGCTGGAGCCCCATTCGAGCGCCTTGCCGAGCTGGCGGCAATCGGCGTCGAGCGGCTGGTCGGTGCCGGCACCCTGGCACAGGTCGGCGACGTCGCGCAGGCCCGGTTGCGGCTGCGTTCCGGCGATGCCGAACATCATCATCGCCTGCACGCCGGCCGCGCCGGCGCCGGCCTTCGGGTCGAACGTGGCCGCCGGCGGCGGCAGCACGTTCACGCCGCTGGCCAGCGCCTGCAGGCTGGCGCCGGTGTAGTCGTCGTAGAGCCTGGCCTGGGCCGCGCGGGCGAGGTCCGCGCGGGCGGCCTCATGCTTGTTTTCCTGCATGTCCTGGCCGAGCTTGTGCAGCCACACGGCGGCGTTGTCCGGCGCCTCCTCGAGCAGCGCCGCCAAGGCCTGGGCAT
>NZ_JABFWW010000119.1 GCF_013362045.1 Frateuria sp.
GACCTGGAACATGGCCGTGCACACCGCGGTGCGGCAGGAACTGCAGGCCGGGCGCATCCCGGTCCTGCTCGGCGGCGATCATTCGCAGGCGATCGGTTCGATTTCCGCAGTGGCCGACCATTGCCGCGACCAGGGCAAACAGCTGCGCGTGCTGTGGTTGGATGCCCACGCCGACTTCAACACGGCCGAAGCCACGCCCTCGGGCAACATCCACGGCATGCCGGTGGCCTGCCTGTGCGGCAACGGCCCGGCCGTGCTCACCGGCATCGGCAACCACACGCCGGCTACCGAGCCGCACGCGTTCCGCCAGATCGGCATCCGCTCGGTGGACGAAGGCGAGAAGAAGCTCGTGCGGGCGGCCGGCATGAAGATCGTGGACATGCTCCATATCGACGAGGTCGGCATGAAGCGCGCGATGGAAGAAGTGCTCGCCGACGCCGACGAGAACACCCACCTGCACGTGAGCTTCGACGTGGATTTCCTCGACCCGTCCATCGCGCCGGGCGTGGGCACCACCGTGCGCGGCGGCCCGACCTACCGCGAGGCGCAGCTGTGCATGGAGATGATCGCCGACACCGGCCGCCTGGGTTCGCTCGACATCGTCGAGCTCAATCCCGCCTACGACAAGCGCAACCAGACCGCCAGGCTCGCCGTGGACCTGGTCGAGTCGCTGTTCGGCAAATCCACGCTGATCCGCTGAAGCCGGCTGCGGCGGATCAGCGCAATCCGCCGTGGCGCTTCCGCAACGCCTATCATGACGCGCGCGGCGGCCCGCGCCGCGCGTTTCCCTCTCCCATCGTCCTTACCATGAACCGAACCCGCGTCCTCACCGGCATCACCACCACCGGCACTCCGCACCTGGGCAACTATGCCGGCGCGATCCGCCCCGCGATCGCCGCCAGTCGGCGCGAAGACGTCGACGCGTTCTTCTTCATGGCCGATTACCACGCGCTGATCAAGAGCGACGATCCGACGCGCATCGCGCGCTCGCGGCTGGAGATCGCGGCGAGCTGGCTGGCCTGCGGGCTGGATCCGGAGCGGGTCACCTTCTACCGGCAGTCGGACATCCCCGAGATCCCCGAGCTCAGCTGGCTGCTCACCTGCGTCACCGCCAAGGGCCTGCTCAACCGCGCGCATGCCTACAAGGCGGCGGTGGACAAGAATGTGGAAAGCGGCGAGGACGCGGATGCCGGCGTCAACGCGGGCCTGTACATGTACCCGGTGCTGATGGCCGCCGACATCCTCGCCTTCGATGCGCACAAGGTGCCGGTGGGCCGCGACCAGATCCAGCACCTGGAGATGGCGCGCGACATCGCACAGCGCTTCAACCACATCTACGGCCGCGACTTCTTCGTGCTGCCGGAAGTGCAGATCGAGGAGCAGGTGGCCACGCTGCCCGGCCTGGACGGCCGCAAGATGTCCAAGAGCTACGACAACACCATTCCGCTGTTCGCCGGCGGCTCCAAGGCGCTGCGCGAGGCGGTGATGCGCATCGTCACCGACTCGCGGGCGCCGGGCGAGCCGAAGGACCCGGACGACTCCTCGCTGTTCGTGCTCTACCGCGCGTTCGCCGGCGAGGCCGAAACTGCAAGCTTCCGGAGTGCGCTGGAGGCGGGCCTGGCCTGGGGCGAAGCCAAGCAGGCGCTGTTCGGTCTGCTGGAAGGGCAGATCGCGCCCATGCGCGAGCGCTACGAGGCGCTGATCGCGCAACCGGCGCACATCGAGGAGATCCTGCACGAAGGCGCCCGCAAGGCACGCGCCATCGCCACGCCGAAGCTGGCCATCTTGCGCGAGGCTATCGGCCTGGGCAGCCACGCGCCCGTCGCGGGTGCCGGCATGGCCCGGCCGCGCGCGGACAAGCCGCCGCGCCTGGCCAGTTTCCGCGACGACGACGGCCGCTTCCGTTTCCGTTTGTTCGCCGGCGACGGCGAGGAGCTGCTGCTTTCGCGCGCCTTCGACGATCCCAAGGCCGCCGGCGCCGCGCAGAAGCGCCTGAAGCAGTTGGGTGCCGCCGCCGCCGTGGTGCAGCTCAAGCCCACCGCGCTGTTGCTGGAGCTCGATGGCGAGGCGGTCGGCAGCACGCCGGACTACGCCGACGAGCAGGCCCGCGACCAGGCGCTGGAGCGGTTGCGCGAGACGCTCGACCAGCTCGCCGGCGCGGCCTGAGGAGCGACCGAAGACGATGCTCCGCTATCTCGCCCTGCTGCTGCTCGCGCCCTGGCTGCTGATCCTGGGCTGGGCCTATTTTGCCTATCCCAAGGGCCTGCCGCGTACCGCGGCGCGGCGGCTGTTCGACGGGGTCGCCCTGCTGCTGGCCGCCGTCGCTGCCGCGTGGTGCGCCGCCTACGGCTTCGAAGCCGCGCCGCCGCCGCAGGTGGACGCCTTCGGCCGCGCCAGTGGTGCGATCTGGCAGCAGGTGCTGCCGGCGCTGCTCGGCTACGGCGCCTGCGTTGCCGTATTGGTGGTGGCGCTGCTGGTGCGCCATCTGCTGTGGCGCGCGGTGGACCGATGAACCCCATGTCCGCCGTCAACACGCAGAAGCTGCTGCTGCAGCTGTTCGAACACCACGGCGTCGCGCTGGAACCGGACGAGGACTGGCTGCTGACCGACGGCGACTTCCCTGCGTTGCGGGCGCACTGGCGGGAGGGCGCGCTCGGCCAGCCCGGCCGCCTGGACATCGACCTCGTGCTCGACGAGGAACGCCAGATCGAACTGAGCTACGCCGGCAGCGGAGCGGGGGAGGCCGGCTGCCGCGACGCGCTGGAACGTTTTGCGGGCGGCGACCTGCCGGTGTTGCTGGCCGCCTGCTGGTACGTCACCGACGACCGCAGGCTGGAGCTGGCGCAATGGGAGCTGGGGCTGCGCGGCTGGGATGCGTTCATCGGCCGCTTCGTGGTCGAAGGCGCCGACCTGCAGGTGCCGGCTGCCGCCGTGCCGGTCGTGGCCGATGCGCTGAAGGGCGAATCGCTGGCGCCCCGGCTGCACTGGATCCGCCTGTTCCTGCGCCGTAGCGCCGACGGCACGCTGGCCACCGAAGTGCTGCTGGACAACCAGCCCTGGCCCGCAGGCGACCGCGCGCTGGCTGCGCTGGCCTGGCCGACCGGCACGCAGGCCTACAGCGTGCGCAACCTGATCCTGCTGGACGTGCGCGACTACTGAAGCGCCGCCTGCGCCGCTTCGCGGTGGCGCATTCAAGCGGCGCTTCCCTGCCGGGCCGCGGTCCGCTGGACAGCCGGTTGCGGCCCGCGAGGCGGCAGGCGGCGCGTGTGGGGCGCTTCATTCCCAGCGATTGAGGTGCGGACCGAAGCGCTCGCGCTGCCTGTGCACCACGCAGAAGCGGTGGCCGGTGGGCGCCTGCATCACCCACCAGCGCTCCTTGACGAAGGCGATCGCGTGGGCGCCGAGCGCCTGCAGGCGTGCAACTTCGGCATCGAGGTCGTCGGTTTCGATGTCCAAGTGCACGCGGCTTTCGTGATCGACCTTCTGCAGCAGGACGATCGGTTCGTCGTCCCCGGTGGCAAGGGCGGCGTAGCGGCCGTCGCCGTCCTGGTCGGCATCCTCAACCGGCTTGCCGAGCGCTGCGCTCCAGAAGCGGATCGCCGGCGCCAGGTCGTCGAGCTGGCAGTCGAGCACGAGGGTGCTCAGGCGGCTGTGGTGCATGGGAAGCCTCCGTGTTTCAGGAGTCCGAAGCGTGCGCGCGGGGGCGTGAAAAGAAAACGGAGCGCCCTGGGCGCTCCGTTGTCCGGAAAGGCGAAGGGCCTCTCCCTCACCCAGCCCTCTCCCCCAGCGGGGCCGGGGGAGGTGGCGGCTCGCTTACTGCGGCAGGGCCAAGTCGTCCAGCAGCGCCTTGAGGAAGCGCGCCGCCTCGCCGCCGGTGGCGGCGCGGTGGTCGAAGGTCAGGCTGATCGGCATGCGGCGGTGCACTTCGATGCCGCCCATCACCGCCACCACGTCGTGGCTGAGCTTGCCGGCGCCGATGATCGCCACGCACGGGGGCACCACCACCGGCGTCGCGTACCGGCCCGCGAACATGCCGAAGTTCGACAGGCTGATGGTGTAGCCGGAGAGTTCCGACGGCGGGATGCTGCGGTCCTCGACCTGCGTGCGCAGGCGCTTGATCGCGGCGCGCACGCCGGCGCCGTCGAGCACGTCGGCATTGCGCAGGGCCGGCACGAACAGGCCGTCGTCGGTGTCCACCGCGATGCCGATGTCCACGTGGCGGTGCATGGTGCGGGTGAGGTTCTTGCCGTCGAACCACGCATTGAGCGCCGGCACCGCCTTGCAGGCGGCGACGATGGCGCGGATCAGGCGCGCGGTGATGTCCTGCTTGCCCAGCCAGGCGTGCAGGTCGGCGTCGTCGACCAGCGTGGTCGGCACGACCTGGGCGTGGGCCTCGGCCATCACGCGGGCCATGTTGCGACGCACGCCCTTCAACTGCTCCGGCTGGCCGGTGACGGCCTGCGACGGTGGGGCAGTGCGCACCGGCTTGCCGGCGAGCGAGACCGGCCCCCGCTGCGGAGCGGGACCGGGCTCGGGCAGTTCCGGCGCCAGGTGGCGACCGGCCGCGGCCGGCACCGCGCGCGACGGCGCGCCACCGAGCGTGGCGCTGCCATTGGCGGCAGCGTCCTTGACGTCCTTCATGGTGACCACGCCGTCGGCGCCGGTCGGGCGCACCTTGGCGATGTCGACCTTCAGCTTCTTGGCGAGCGCGCGCACGGCCGGCACCGCCTTGACGCCGCCGATGCTGGCGGCCTGTTCGACGTGCACGGTGTTGCCGCTGACCATGGCGCCGACCACGGTGCCTTCGTCCTCGCGGTCCTTGCCGCCGGTCTCGACCTCACCGCCCTCGTCGGAGGCGACCACCTTGTGGCCATTGTCGGGCGCAGGGCTGCCCACGCCTTTTTCTGGGCTCTTCTTCGGGCCGTGGTGGTGGCCGGTGGCTTCGGCCTCGGCACGCTGCTTGGCATTCGGATCGGGCTCGAAGTCGGCCAGCGCGGCGCCGGTCTCGATCACGTCGCCGGCGGCGCCGTACAGCTTGGTCACCTTGCCGGTGTAGGGCGAGGGCACCTCGACCACCGCCTTGGCGGTTTCCATCGAGGCCAGCGGGGCGTCGAGCTTGATGGTGTCGCCGACCTTCACGTGCCATTCGACGATGGTCGCGTCGGGCAGGCCTTCGCCGAGGTCGGGCAGGTAGAACGTCTTGATGTCAGCCATGAGTGAGCTTCCAGGTTGGAATTTGTTCCCTCTCCCTTGCTTCTATCAAGCCCGGGGGAGAGGGTTGGGGTGAGGGGTGGGGCTCGCCTTGAAACCGATCAGCGCAACGCCTGCTCTGATGCGGTTCACCGCGAGCCTTGGCCCCTCATCCGCCCTCCGGGCACCTTCTCCCCGGAGGGGAGAGGTATTAGGAGGCCGCCAGCGTGCGCTTGGCCGCCTCGACCACGCGCTCGGTGCTGGGCAGGTATTTCATCTCCAGGCGGAACAGCGGGATGTGCGTGTCGAAGCCAGTGACGCGCTCGACCGGCGCGAGCAGGTCGTACATGCATTCCTCGGCCAGGCGCGCGGCGATCTCGGCACCGAAGCCGGCGGTCTTGGGGGCTTCGTGCACGATCACGCAGCGGCCGGTCTTCTGCACCGATTCGGCGATCGTGTCGAAATCCAGCGGGGTCAGCGTGGCGACGTCGATCACTTCGGCGCTGATGCCCTCGGCGGCCAGTGCGTCGGCGGCCTCCAACGTCTCCTTCACCTGCGCGCCCCAGGTCACCAGGGTCACGTCGGTGCCGTCGCGCAACACGAAGCACACGTCCAGCGGCAGCGCCTCGCCGTCGTCCGGCACCTCTTCCTTGTACTGGCGGTAGATGCGCTTGGGCTCGAAGAACATCACCGGGTCCGGATCGCGGATCGCCGCCAGCAGCAGGCCATAGGCGCGCGCGGGCGAGGAGGGCATCACCACGCGCAGCCCCGGAATGTTGGTGAACAGATGCTCGTTCGCCTCGGAGTGATGCTCCGGCGCGCGGATGCCGCCGCCCCACGGGGCGCGCCACACCGCCGGCACCGTGATGCGGCCGCGGGTGCGGTTGCGCAGGCGCGCGGCGTGGCAGGCGATCTGCTCCATCATCGGGTAGATGAAGCCCTCGAACTGCGCCTCGGCGACCGGCTTCATGCCCTGCGCGGCCAGGCCCACCGTGACGCCGGCGATGGTGGTCTCGTCCAGCGGCGTGTCGAGCACGCGCAGCTCGCCGAACTTCTCCTGCAGGCCTTGCGTCGCGCGGAACACGCCGCCGTTGACGCCGACGTCCTCTCCCAGCACGACCACGGAGGGGTCGTGGGCCATCTCGTAGGCCAGCGCCTGGGTGACTGCTTCGATAAGAGTGATCTGTGCCATGACTTTAGTGGGCCTTGGTTTCGAGCGAGAGCGCGAGGTCGCGCTGCTTCTGGAGGTCGGCTGGAACTTCCGCGAAGGTGTAGTCGAACATCGCGGTGAGCGGCTGGGTCTTGGTCTCCAGGTACGCGTTGACCTCGTTGTCCATCCAGTCGTCGCACTCGGCCTTCCAGGCTTCTTCCTTCTTCTCGTCCCACACCTTCTTCGCCACCAGCCAGTTCTTCAGGCGCTTGACCGGGTCCTTGGCCCAGGCGTCCTTGACCTCCTGCTCGCCGCGGTAGCGGCGGGCGTCGTCGGCGGTGGTGTGGTCGCCCAGGCGGTAGGTCACCGCCTCGATCACGCTGCCGCCCTGGCCGTTGCGGGCGCGCTCGAGCGCGTCCTCCATCGCCTTGCGCACGGCGATGATGTCGTTGCCGTCGACCTGGATCGAATACAGACCCGCGGCGATGCCCTTCTGCGCCAGCGTCGGCGCGCCGGACTGGATCTTGCGCGGCACCGAGATGGCCCACTGGTTGTTGACGATCACCGCGACCAGCGGCAGGTTCTGCGCGCCGGCGATGTTGATGGCGCCGTAGAAGTCGCCCTTGGACGAGCCGCCGTCGCCGATGGTGCACACGGCCACGCGCTTCTCGCCGCGGATCTTGAAGGCCAGCGCGGAGCCGGCCGCGTGCAGGCACTGCGTGGCGATCGGTACCGACCAGGCGAAATCGTGCCGCGCCGGTTCCTTCTGGTAGTCGTTGCCGCGCTCGTCGCCGCCCCAGTACATGTAGACCTCGCGCGGCTGCACGCCGCGGTAGAGCTGCGCGCCATACTCGCGGTAGCTCGGCGCCAGCACGTCTTCCGGATTCATGGCGCTGCCGATGCCCACGTGCGCGGCCTCGTGGCCCAGGCACGAGGCGTAGGTGCCGAGCTTGCCGGTGCGCTGCAGCGCGATCGACTTGGCGTCGAACACGCGGGTGGACAGCATCAGCTTGTACAGCTCGACCATCTGCTTGAGATCCTGCGCGAAGGCAGGCAGGTCGTCGCGCACCTGCTTGCCCTCGGCGTCGAGGTATTGCAGGTACTCGATTTCAAACTTGGCGGCGATGGACACGACTCGCTCCCATGGAAAGTGAAGTGGGTGATCTGCGTAGGGGGAGGCGGCGGCCCATCCAGTGGGGCCTGGCGCGCGCTTTTCGTCCCGGAAAGACCGCGTTTGATAGCAGGCGGGCATGTTGCGGTGCAAGGTACGGTGCAACATGCGCAGGCGTGTGGATACGGTGCGGCCGGGCTTTGACAAAGCGGTGACAGGCGCCTTGTCCCGGATCAGATCCGGCTGCGAAGCGCGCCCGCTACCATGTCCGCTTCGATCGAAGGGAACGGACGCATTCCATGGGCGAGAACCAGCGCGACCTCGAAGCCGGCATCGAGACGGATCTTGACGGCAAGATCACCTACGGCGGCTATCTGCAGCTGGGCACGCTGTTGTCCGCACAAAAGCCGCTGACCGCGCACCATGACGAAATGCTCTTCATCGTGCAGCACCACGTGTCGGAGCTGTGGATGAAGCTGATCATCCACGAGCTGAAGGCGGCGATCGCGCACCTTCGCCAGGACGACGTCGACGCCTGCCTGAAGGTGCTGGCCCGCGTGAAGCAGGTGCAGCGCCAGCTGTTCGAGCAATGGGCGGTGCTGGAAACGCTCACGCCGGCCGAGTACCTGGAGTTCCGCGACAGGCTCGGACCCTCGTCGGGCTTCCAGTCGCTGCAGTACCGCATGATCGAATTCATGCTGGGCAACAAGCACGTCGACATGCTGGGCGTGTTCGCGCACGATCCGGCCGCGCAAGCGCAACTGCGTGCGGTGCTGGAGGCGCCCGGCCTGTACGACGAGTTCCTGCGCTATCTCTCCCGCCGCGGCCACGCGGTGCCGCCCGAACTCCTCGATCGCGACTTCACTCAGCCCTACCGGCGCAACGCTGGCCTGTTGCCGGTGCTCAAGCGCATCTACGAGGACCGCGGCAGCTTCTGGCCGGAGTACCACCTATGCGAACAGCTGGTGGACGTGGAGGAGAGCTTCCAGCTGTGGCGCTTCCGCCACATGAAGACGGTCGAGCGGATCATCGGGCATCGCCGCGGCACGGGCGGTTCGTCGGGCGTGTCGTTCCTCAAGAAGGCGCTGGAGCTGGAGTTCTTCCCCGAGCTGCTGGACGTGCGCTCGGTGCTGGGCACCTGATTTTGGGGAGGCGCCGGGCGGTGGCTGAAGCCCAACCCACGGGGGCTGCCATTGACGCGGCGGCCCCGTGCCGGTTACACGTCGACGATGGCGCGCGCTGAGCGCGCCTTCCACGCCAAGGGGAACCCATGAACCAGACCGCCGACGCCGCACCGGCCGCGCCCGACTACCCGCAACTGCTCGGCCACCCGCGTCCGCTGTGGATGCTGTTCATGACCGAGTTCTGGGAGCGCTTCGCCTACTACAGCGTGAGCTGGGCGCTGGTGCTCTACATCGTGGCGCAGTTCTTCCACGGCGATCCGTCGGGGCAGGGTTGGGCGGCCGGCATCTACGGCGCCTATACCGCGCTGATCTATGCGGCCTCGATCTTCGGCGGCTACGTGGCCGACCGAGTGATCGGCTACCAGCGCTCGATCCTGCTCGGCGCAGCGGTGATGGCCGCGGGCCTGTTCACCCTGCTGGTGCCGAGCAAGCCGCTGATGATGCTGGGCCTGGCGCTGGTGATCGCCGGCGACGGCCTGTTCAAGCCCAACATCTCCACCATGGTCGGTCAGCTCTACGGCCGCGACGACCCGCGCCGCGACCGCGGTTTCACGCTGTTCTACATGGGCATCAACGCCGGCGCCTTCGTGGCGCCGCTGCTCACCGGCTGGATGGCGGCCTATTTCACCGACACGCCGATGCAGCAGAACTACCGCGTGGTGTTCGCCGCCGCCGGCGTGGGCATGCTGCTGAGCTTCCTGTGGTTCTGGTTCGGCCGCCGCGGCCTGAAGGGCGTGGGCCGCCCGCTGCCGGGCATGGAAAACCGCCTGCGGGTGCTGTGGGTACTGATCGGCGCAGCGGTGGCGGTACCGGTGATCTACGCGCTGTTGGCCTACGTCGGCGCCGACGGCCTGCAGTGGCTGCTCGGCGTGCTGTTCGTGGGCGTGGCGGCGGCGCTGATCGTCGAGGCGATGCGGCACGATCGCGTGCAGCTGCATCGCGTGATCGCCATGCTGATCGTGTTCGTCTTCAGTGTGATTTTCTGGACCTTCTACTTCCAGTTCGGCACCTCACTCAACTTCCTGGCCGAGAACTGGGTGGACCGGCAGATGTTCGGCGGCTGGGTGTTCCCGGTCGGCTGGTTCCAGTCGGTGACGCCGCTGGCGATCCTGGTGTTCGCCCCGCTGCTGACGCTGGTGTGGGGTGCGTTCGCGCGCCGCAACGCCGAGCCTTCGATCCCGCGCAAGTTCAGCTTCGGCCTGATCTTCAACGGCCTGGGTTTCGTGGTGCTGGTGTACGCGCTCAAGGAACTGCTCGGGCCCGGCGGCCTGATCCCGTTCTGGCCGCTGGTGCTGTGCTACGTGATGCAGACCCTCGGCGAGCTGTGCCTCTCGCCGATCGGCCTGTCGATGGTGACCAAGCTCGCGCCGCCGCGCTTCGTGGGCCTGGCGATGGGCGGCTGGTTCCTGTCGCTGGCCGCCGGTGGCGATTTCTCCGGCCTGGTGGCGCGCTCGATCAGCGGCGAGCACGGCATGACGGTGGCGTCCGCGCTGTCCGGCTTCAGCTTCTGCTTCTGGGTGCTGGCCGGTTCCGGCGTCCTGTTGCTCCTGATCTCGCCGTCGATCAACAAGCTGATGCACGGCGTGAAGTAACGCGCAGGCGTAGGGTGGGCTTCAGCCACCATGCCATGTCCCCGGCGGGGCGGCGGTGGGCTGAAGCCCCCTGCGACCCTCCCTACGGGGGCGGCTCGTGGTCGGGCATCAGCTTGTCCAGGATGCGCCCGAGCCAGGCCTGCTCTTCGCCATCCAGCTTCGCCAGCAACTCGCGCTCGCGCCGGCGCGCCATCGGCGCGACCTCGTCGTGGATCGCCCAGCCGGCCTCGGTCAGGTTGAGCACCGAGCGCCGCCGGTCGCCGTCGTGCACCGCGCGGCTGACCCGTCCGGCCTGCACCAGCCGCGCCAATGCGCGACTGACCGCCACCTTGTCCATCGCCGTGCGCTCGGCCACCTCGCGTGCGGACAAGCCGTCGAAGCGCGCCAGTACCGCCATCACCCGCCATTCGGTCACGCCCAGGTCGAAGCGGCGCTGGTAGTCGTCGGCGATCGCCTGGCTGACCGTGTTGGAAACGATCGACAAGCGGTAGGGCAGGAAACGCTCCAGCTCCAGCGGGGCATGCTCCTGTGGGGAGTGCCCGGCGGTCGACCGGGCGGGTGGGCGCTTGGCAGGCACGGCAGCGCGGCTCCTTGCAAATGGTTTCATATGTAACTATAACGGAGATCTAGCCGAATCCTTCGTGGCCGCCGTGCACCTTTGCGGGCATGGCCGCGTCGCCCACTGTAAGTCTTCTGCCCTTTGAGGAGAGCGCCATGAACGCCCAACCGAACCTCGGCATGCAGGTGACCACCTTCGAGAACCCGATGGGCATCGACGGCTTCGAGTTCG
>NZ_JABFWW010000006.1 GCF_013362045.1 Frateuria sp.
GGCATCCGCGGCGCGGAGGACCTGTTCGGTGGCGTGGTGCCAGAACGCGTGCTCGCCTCCAAGGCGATCACCCATCCGCTGGTGGACGCACCCTCGCGCGTGCCCGCGGGCTGGTCCGCCGTCTTCGCCGACCGCGTGCGCCCGGTGGTGCTGCCCGGCTACAGCGCCTTCGCGGCAGCCGACGCGCGCCGCGGGGGCCGCGCCCTGCTCGAACGCGGCCGCGTGCGCATCAAGCCGGCGCACGGCAACGCCGGGCGCGGCCAGCGTGTGGCCGCCGACGCCGCCGAACTCGACGCCATCGTCGCCGGCTTCGACGAGGATGCACTGGCCCGCGATGGTCTGGTCCTGGAAACCGACCTGCACGACCTGACCACCTGGAGCATCGGCCAGGTGCGCGTGGGCCACCACACGATCGCCTATTACGGCACCCAGTGGCTGACCCGCGACAACGACGGCGACGTCGCCTACGGCGGCTCCAGCCTGCGCGTGCACCGCGGCGGCTTCGACGCCATGCTGCGCGAATCGCTGCCCGCGGACGTGCGCGAGGCCGCCGGGCAGGCGCAGCTCTACGACGAGGCCGCGCGGCAATGCTTCCCCGGCATGTTTGCCTCGCGCCGCAACTATGACGTGGTGCAGGGCGTGGACCATGGCGGCCATGCGCACGCCGGCGTGCTCGAATCCTCCTGGCGCATCGGCGGCGCCAGCGGCGCGGAGGCCGCCGCGCTGCTGCGCTTCCGCGACGAACCCACGCGCCGCTGGCTGGGCGTGCGTACCGAGGAACACTACGGGCCCGGCACCGTTGCGCCATCCGGCGCGATGGTGCTTTTCCACGGTGCCGACCCGGCGGCCGGACCGCTGCTCAAGCTCACGGTGGTGGAGGACGATGACGACGCGTAGCCAAGGCACCGACATCGCCGTCGACGGCGCCCGCCTCGCCGGCACCATGCTCGCACCCGGCTCGACCATCCCCGGCGTGCTGTTCGTGCACGGCTGGGGCGGCTGCCAGGAACGCGACCTGGGCCGCGCCCAGCAGATCGCAGCGCTGGGCTGCATCTGTCTGACGTTCGACATGCGCGGTCACGTACGCACCGAAGCGCTGCGCCAGATCGTCACCCGCGAGCAGAACCTCGCCGACGTGGTGGCCGCCTACGACCACCTGCGCATGCAGCCGCACGTCGACCCGGACGCGATCCTGGTGATCGGTGCAAGCTACGGCGGCTACCTGGCGGCCATCCTCACCGCGTTGCGCCCGGTGAAGTGGCTCGCGCTGCGCGTGCCGGCGCTGTACAGGGACGAGGACTGGAACGTGCCCAAGCGCTCCCTCAACCGCAAGGCGCTGGACGACTACCGCCGCCGCGTGCTCGACCCGCAGGACAACCGCGCCCTGCGCGCCTGCCACGACTTCACGGGTGATGTATTGATCGTCGAGTCCGGCCATGACCATCTGGTGCTGCCGCCGGCCATCGTCAGCTATCGCAATGCGTTCCGGCACACCCACTCGATGACCTACCGGATCATCGACGAGGCCGACCACGCGCTGACCAGCACGGCCTGCCAGCGCGCCTATACCTCGATGCTGCTGGCCTGGACGGCGGAGATGGTGTTCGGTGCCCGCGCCGGCGGCGCGCCCGGTTCGGCCAGCGCCGGACAGGTCACGGCGACCGGCTGATTGACGCGCAACGGCTGCATTCGCCCAAACGCCAGGTCAGCCACGCGCCTTTGGCGAAGCACCATCGTTTCTCCGGCAAAGGAACAACGACAGGAGCCTGCGTGCGTCTGGAATGCACGCTGATTGGCGGGGCCAAGAGGGCCAAAACAGCCGCCATCGCAGCCCGTCAGGATGATTGCATTCGCAAAATAATCACTTTTGCTGCTGATAGAGTGGCCGTGCTCAACTACTGAGCAGTCCAAATAAGGGGACATGGCTATGATCAAATTCCTACCGCGCCGCGCCCTCTGCGCCGGCCTGGTCGTCATGGGTCTCTCGGCTTCCGCTTTCGCGGCTGAGCCATCGGGCACGGGCCTGGGCCAGGCCTGGCCGAACGCGCAGGACGTGAGCGCCAGCTCCAACTGGCATGTCTACGTGTTCGCGGCCAACGGCATCCGGTACGTGCAGGTCAACGACCTCTGGGGCAACGTCCGCGGTGCCTTCGCCGCCGCCAACGGGCAGTTCCTGGTCCTGCCGATGGGACGCGACGCCAGGCACATCTCCACCCCCCAGCAGCCGCTGAGGCTCGCAAGCACCGTGGTTCCGCTGACCTCGTATGCCGAGACCGTCTATCGTGACAGCAGCATGCAGGTCAACGCGACGCCGCTCAGCAACGGCACTACGATGTTTACCGCTACGCCGTCAACAACAACAACGACAACGACGGCCGCACCCTGCAATCTGCTTGATTGCAGCGGGCATGTGAACTAACTAATAAAAAAAACCGCCTTCCGGCGGTTTTTTTTTGACCACTTTTCAGAATCAGACGAGATCCGGATCGGACAGCATGATGCTGACGCGGCTGCCCTCGACCAAGGACCGCACACGGACCTTGCCGCCGAAACCCGCTGCCCGGTCCTTGATGGCACCCAGGCCCAGGCCGCTCGCGCCCAGCGCCGGCTGCAGATCGTCCCAGCGCACCCTGCTCAGCCGCTCGTAGTCGACGTAGCTCTCTACGCAGAGCAATGCCCAACGATGGCCGCCGAACGATCCACCCCGAAGCCGCACGCGAATGCCGCTGATGTTGCGCTTGGCGCAGGCAAAGGCGATCGCTTCGCAGGCCAGGCGGTACAGCGCCAGATGGACACTGCTGGAAAGCTCATCCAGCTTGGGGCCGCCGGTCTCGCACCAGTACGCTATCCCCGCTTCGTCCAGCGCACGCGGCATCGAACCCTCGCGCAGCGCCGCAGGCAGGCCGCGCTCCCGCCAGGACAATGGATAGAGCGAATCGGCCAGGCGATACATCTGGTGCTGCGTCACTGCCGCCTGGCGGCAATAGCTGCGCTCGTCGGTCGCGGGCAGCAGGCAACGCAG
>NZ_JABFWW010000202.1 GCF_013362045.1 Frateuria sp.
AGGCGTCCAGTTCGGCGGGCCGCCAGACCTGCGCGCCGCTGCGGCGGTTGAGCTGCGGGTCGTCGCAATCGAGCCACATGCGGTTGCGGGTGACCACGCCGCGCAGCTGCAGCGTCAGGCCCACGCGCGCGGCAAGCCGGTCGCGCGCCATGCACAGCTGGTCCAGCAGCGCGCTGCCGACCCGTCCGGGGCCGATGACGCCCAGCGCCAGCGGGCGCGCGGCAGGCCGCACGGCAACGTGCGGCGGTGATATTGACGGTTCGATCGGTGACGCGAGGATGTCCATGGTAAGCCTCCTGGTGGAAGCCCCTGGGCTCGTGCGACGGATTCGGTAGGTGCTTGCATCCCGGCCCGCCTCATCGAGGGCGGGGCCGTTGCGTGATGGAACCTAAGCGCGCACGGACACCCACCCGGAACGGGTAGTGGTCGTGGTGGTCGTGGTGGCGATGGACTGCGCGATGGCGCGGGCGCGCGCCGCCCCGTCCGGCAGGGCCGGAGCGAAAGGCAGGCGGGCGTGGATGGAGAACGGCGACATGCCTCGACCATAACGGCCGGGCGCGGCCGGCGTCAATCAAGCGGGTGTGAAGCGCCGCCGGGGCAGCGCTGCTGCCCCGGCTGGGCCGGCTCAGTGGGCCAGGTCGATCGCGTAGGTGGCCGTGCCGTCGCCGTGGTCGCGCAACTGCCGGATGCCCTTCGCGCCATCGGCCGCGGCGATCGCCTGCTTGCCGCTGGCGGCGGTGAAGGTGACCGGACCGCGCGTCGTCAGCGGGGCGAAGCGCCACGACGCGGCCGGCAGCGCGGCACGCTCGAGCCGGCCGGCGCGCTTGAGCCAGGCCGCGACGATTTCGCGCACGCCATCCTGCGCGGCCAGCACGGTGTTGCTGCCATCCAGGCCCGGGAAGTTGCCGCCGCCGCTGGCGCGATAGTTGTTGGTGGCGACGATGAAGGCCTGCCCGGGCGCGACCGGCTTGCCGCGGTAGCTGAGCGCAACGATGCGCTGGCCGACCGGTCTGCTCACGTCGATCGCGTAGGCGAGTTCGCCCTGGATCTGGTCGAAGTTGAAGCCGGGCACCCGCGTGTCGATCAGCGCCTGCTCGCCGGCCCGGGCCGGGTCGATGCGGTTGAAGCGCTCGGCCGACTTCTCCAGCCAGGCCTTGAGGCCGGCGCCGTCGATCTTCACCGCGGCCAGCGTGTTCGGATAGAAGTACAGGTCCGCCGCGCTGCGCAGGGTCAGCGGGCCGGGCGGCACGTCGGTGTAGTCGCCGGGGCCGCCGAAGCCGGTGCGGAACGCGGCCGCGGCCGCGAGCACCGGCACGCCGGCGAGCTCCGGATGCAGCTTGGGCAGTTCGCGCTCGACGTAGTCGCGCTGCGCGGCGTTCACCACGGCAAGCGCGCTCATGTCGCCCTCGTCGGCGAAATAGCTGGTCAGGCGCACGGTGCTGTCGCCGATCGGCGTGTCGACGTAGGCCACCGCGGCAGCATGGACCGTGGCCACCAGCGGGGCGATTGCCGGGTCGGCCGGCACGCATTCGTTCTTCTTCGGGCAGATGGAGCGCACTTCGCTGCGGGTGTCGGCACGGTCGATCGTCCAGCGCCCGTGGGTGCGCTCGAGCGCGAGCCTGATCACGCCCAGGTCCTTGCCCTCGAAGCCGCCCATCACCGCCGGCTTGCCGCGCACGAAGCCGCGCACGGCGTCGACGTCCGGCATGCCGGCGTAGTGCGGGCCGGGGAACTCGGTGTGCGAATGGCCCAGCAGCAGCACGTCGATGCCCGGCACGCCGGCCAGGTACCAGCCGCCGTTCTCCATCTGCGACGTGTAGGAATGGGCGTCGAGCCCGCCGTGCAGGATCGCCACCACCAGGTCCGGGTGCTGCGCCTGGATCTGCGGCAGGTAGCGCTGCGCCGCCTCGACCACGCCGCTGACGGTGACCTTGCCGGCCAGGTTGCGCCGGTCCCATTGCAGGATCGGCGGCGGCGTGAAGCCGATGATCGCCACCTTGAGCGGCAACTGCAGGCGACTGCCGTCGCGGGTATAGGCTTCGATGGTCTTGGTCACCATCGTCCACGGCTTGAAGATCGGCTCGCCTTGCGTGTCGAACACGTTCGCCAGCACCAGCGGATAGTGCGGGCCGGCACAGCGCGGCGTGCGCTTGCCGTCGATGTCCATCGGCGTGCCGGTAGCCTGCGAGAGGAACGGCAGGCCGTAGTTGAACTCGTGGTTGCCGGCGGTGCCGCCGTCGTAGCCGATCGCGTCCATCGCCCGGTAGATCGCCAGCTCCTGGTCGCAACCGAGCGGCGCGACCAGCGCCTGGTAGTCGGCCAGCACGGTGCCCTGGATGGTGTCGCCGCTGTCGAACAGGAACGTGTTGGCAAACTCCGCGCGTGCCCGGCGGATCAGCGTGGCGGTGCGCTCGTAGCCGACGGTGGGATCGGCCTTGGCCTTGAAGTAATCCCAGCTCAGGACGTTGGCGTGGACGTCGGTGGTCTCCAGGATCGCCACATCCGCACGGCTGCCCTCGGGCGCCGCGATGGGCCGGGTGACGCCCGCGGCGCAGCCGGCGAGCAGGGCGGCGGCAAGCAGCGGCAACAGCGGGCGAAGCGGCATCGGGTGCGTCCGGCGGGTGGGCAGGGCGGCCAACCTAGCAGAAAGGCGTGGCAAAGAAGCGGCGTTGCGTCGTCCCGCCGTGCACCCTAGGCGGCATGGCGCATGCCGCCGATCCAGGTCTCGCGTACGTGCAAGGTGTCGTCCAGCACGGCGAAGTCGGCGCGCTGGCCTGCAGCGATGCGGCCGTGGGTCTGCTCCAGGCCCAGCCATTCGGCGGGATACGCGCTGGCCATGCGCGCGGCCTCGGGCAGCGTGAGGCCGAGCAGGTTGACGCTGTTGCGCACGGCGCCGGCCATGTCCAGCGCGCTGCCGGCGAGCACGCCGTCGTCGCTCATGCAGATGCCGTCGCGGGCGGTGATGGTGTGGCCGTTGAGCACGTAGTCCGGCCGCGTGCCGCCCACCGGCGGCATCGCGTCGGTGACCAGCACGCACTTGCCCGGCGGCTTGGCGCTGAGCGCGATGCGCAGGCTCGCCGGGTGCACGTGGTGGCCGTCGACGATCAGCCCGCACCAGCTGCCGGGGTCGTCCAGCGCGGCGCCGACCACCCCCGGCTCGCGGCTGGTGAGCGGGGTCATCGCGTTATAGAGATGGGTGAAGCCGCACACGCCGGCATCGAGCGCGGCGCGGGTGGTGGCGTAGTCGGCGGCGGTGTGGCCGGCGACCACGCGCACGCCGGCGGCGACCAGGCGGGCGATGAAGGAAGCCTCCACCCGCTCCGGCGCGAGCGTGAGCATCACCACGCCGCGGCGCTGCGCGGTGAGCGCGAGCAGGTCGTCGGCATCGGGCGTGCGGAACAGCGAGGCATCGTGGATGCCCTTGCGCGCGGGGGAAAGGAATGGGCCCTCGATGTGGATGCCCAGGATGCCCGGCACGCCCTGCGCGATCGCCGCGTCGACCGCATCGAGCGCGGCGCGCATCTTCGCGGCGGTATCGGTGATCAGCGTGGGCAGCAGGCCGGTGGTGCCGTAGCGGCGGTGCGCGGCGGCGATGCCGCGCAGCGTGTCGACGGTGGGCGCGTCGTTGAACAGCAGCCCGCCGCCGCCGTTGACCTGCACGTCGATGAAGCCCGGCAGCAGCAGCGCGCCGGCCAGGTCGTGAGGTTGCGCATCGCGCAGGCGCGCATCGTCGCGGGTGGCGAGCGCGGCGACGTGGCCTTCGCGCACGAGCACGGCCAGGTCGTCGCGCAGGCCGTCCTCGGTCAGCACGCGGCCGTTGAGCAGGGCGATCGGTGGCGTAGGACTCATAGCGTCTCGGTGACCTTGCGCAGGTGCGGCGGCACGTCCGGATCGTAGCCGCGCGCCAGTGAAAGCGCGCTGGCGGCACGGTAGAAGCTCTGCACCGCGAGCAAGGGTGCGGTGATCGCGGGCACGCCGGCCGGCAGCGGCAGTGCGTCCGGCCCACTCGCGCCCGGCGCGGCGACCCACACCCGCGCATGGCGGGCGCGGAATTCGGCGGCGAGCCCGAGGGTGTTCTCCAGCGTGCCGTCGTCCTGTGCGAACACCAGCACGGGGAAACCCGCGCCGACCAGCGCCATCGGTCCGTGCCTGACCTCGGCCGCGCTGAAGGCCTCGGCATGCAGACCGCAGGTTTCCTTGAACTTGAGCGCCGCTTCCAGCGCCGCGCCGAAGCCGTAGCCACGGCCGACCACGAACAGGTTGTGCACGTGGCGCAGGCCGTCGCCGAGCGCGGACCAGTCCGCACCCCAACCCTCGCGCAGGTCGCCGGGCAGGCGATCGAGTGCGGCGTGCAGCGCTTCCTCGCCGCTCCAGTAGGCGGTCAGCTGCAGCACCGCGGACAGCGTGGCGAGGTAGCTCTTGGTCGCCGCCACGCTGCGCTCGGGACCGGCGCGCAGCGGCACCACGGTGTCGGCCATGCGGGCGAGCGGGGAGTCCTCCACGTTGACCAGCGCCAGCACCTGCGCGCCCGCGGCGCGCGCAGCCTCGGCGCTGCGCAGCAGGTCCGGGCTCTTGCCCGACTGCGAGACGGCGACGAACAGCGCGTCCTCAAGGTTGAGCGGTGCGTCGTAGATCGAGCTGACCGACGGCGAGGCCGAGGCGGTGACCACGCCCAGGCGCGTCTCGAACACGTACTTGGCGTAGGCGGCGGCGTGGTCGGAACTGCCGCGCGCGCAGGTGACGATGCAGCGCGGCGGCCGCGCGCGCAGCTTCCCGCCGAGCTCGGCCAGCAGGCCTGCGTTGGCATCCAGCTGGTGGGCGATCACGTCGGCGGCGGCGTGCGCCTCCTGGTACATCAGGGTGTCATCGGCTGATTTCATGGCGAGTCCGGGGAAGCGGAGAAGTCGGAACCTGCGCTCCCTTTCCCGTCGGGAGAGGGCGCCGGCAAGCGGGTGAGTGTGCGGGCGGAGCAGGGCGCATGGCGATGCCGACCCTTCTCCCGGTGGGAGAGGGGCTCACGTGCGCGAGGTTGCGGCAGCCCTTCGACTTCGCTTCGCTACGCTCAGGGCCAACGGTCTTTTCTCCACCGTTCGCCCTGAGCGTAGGCCCGCAGGGCCGAAGTCGAAGGGCGGGGAGCGTGTCCGGGGTGGTTCGCCTCAGCCCTTCTTCGGCGGCGCCGTCGACCCGCGCACCACCAGCTCCGGCACGAAGCCCTCGTTGGCGGTGTCCGGTGCCGATCCGTCCTGCTGCAGCTCGGCCATCAGCCGCAGCGCCGCATGCCGGCCGATCTCGGCGGTGGACTGGCGCGCTGTGGTCAGCGCCGGCCAGGCCTGCTTGGAGAACGGGTTGTCCTCGAAGCCGGCGATCGACAGGTCCCACGGCACGTCC
This sequence comes from Frateuria sp., assembly GCF_013362045.1. GTDB lineage: Bacteria > Pseudomonadota > Gammaproteobacteria > Xanthomonadales > Rhodanobacteraceae > Frateuria_A. Next base: position 5,389 of record NZ_JABFWW010000202.1, read on the forward strand.
AGCCCGGCCGAGCGCGCGGCGGCCAGCACGCCGGCGGCGATCTCGTCGTTGCTGCCGAAGATCGCGGTGGGCGGCTCCTTCAGCGCCAGCAGCTTGCGCGCGCCGCGGAAGCCGTCGTCGAAGGCGTAGCGGCCGGGCAGGATCAGCTTCTTGTTGAGCGGCAGCCCGTAGTCCTTCAGCGCGTCGGCATAGCCCTGGTAGCGCTCGGGGCTGGAGCGGTGGTGCGGCTCGCCCCACAGGAAGCCGATGCGCGTGTGGCCGAGCTGGATCAGATGCTCGGTGATCGCGTAGGCCGCATCGCGGTCGTCCACCCAAACGCAGGGCGAGCCGTCGGCCGGGTCGGTGCGCGCGGCCAGGATGCGCACGAAGCAGATGTCGTGCGCCTTCAGCGTGGCGATCAGCTGCGGCTGCTCGGACATCGGCGGCGCCAGCACCAGTCCGGCCAGGCGCGAGCGGCGCACCAGCGCACACAGTTCCTCGGCCAGCTGGGGCGAGGTGGAATCGCAGGGATGGATCTGCAGGCCGAAGCCGCGCTCCCGGCAGGCCGACAGCACGCCGTTCTGCATGCTGATGACGTAGTGCGCGTTGGGATTGTCGTAGACCAGCCCGATCGCGTACGAGTGCGCGCTGCGCAGGCTGCGCGCGGAGAGGTTGGGGCGGTAGCCCAGCGCCTCGATCGCGCGCTCGACCTTCTCGCGCGTGTCCTCGCGCACCGAGGATTCGCGGTTGATCACCCGCGATACGGTCTTCAGCGACACGCCGGCGCGCTTGGCGACATCCTTGATGGTGGCGTGCAGCAAAGACGGCTTCTCCGCGGATTCGGCGCGCCATCCTAGCCCAGCGCCACGCCGGCGTGGCGGCGCCTTCACTTCGCGCGCGCGCCATCGCCGTCACGCAGGCCCACGCGGTAGCCGCGCAGGCCGTAGAAGAGGATGTACAGGTAGCACGGCACCATCAGCACCGCGAACACCAGCTGGAAGTCGACGTGCGCCTTCAGGTGCGCGAACAGCTGCGGGATGATCGCGCCGCCGGCGATACCCATGATCATCCAGGCGGAGGCCGCCTCGGTGTGCCGGCCCAGGCCATGGATCGCCAGCGGGAAGATGGCCGGCCACATCATCGCGTTGGCGAAGCCCAGCGCCGCCACGAACCCCACCGAGACGTAGCCGGTCGTGGCGTAGGCGCCCAGGCTGAACACGACGCCCAGCACCGCCGACACCGCGAGGTAGCGTTGCTGGCTGATGAAGCGCGGAATCAGCACCAGTCCCGCCAGGTAGCCGAGCAGCATCGCCCCCAGGGTGAAGGCGGTGAAGAACTTGGTCTGGTCCAGCGGCAGGTGGAAGCTGGCGCCGTAGGTGCCGATGGCGTCGCCGGCCATCACCTCCACACCCACGTACAGGAACAGGCACAGCACGCCCAGCCACAGGTGCGGGAAGCTGAAAAGGCCGCCGCGCGCGTGGCCCACCGAGGTTTCGCTGTTGGCGCCGGAGGGCTTGATCTCCGGCAGCGACGAGATCGCGATCCAGGCCGCCAGCGCCACCAGCACGGCGGCCATGATCAGGTAGGGCACGTGCACCTTGCCGGCGAACGCGTTGAGCAGCGCCTCGCGCGCCGCATTGGTCGGCGCCGACTTGATCTGCGCATCGATGCCGTCGATGCCGCGCAGCACGACCGCGCTGATGGCGATCGGCGCCAGGATGCCCGCCACCTTGTTGCAGATGCCCATGAAGGCGATGCGCTGCGCCGCGCTCTCGATCGGGCCGAGGATGCTGACGTAGGGGTTCGCTGCCGTCTGCAGCATCGACAGGCCCGCGCCGATCACCAGCAGCCCGGACAGCGCGCCGGCATACATGCGCATCGGTGCGAACTGGCTGAACAGCGCGGCGCCGATGGCCATCACGAACAGGCCCACCGCGATGCCTCGCTTCATGCCGGTGCGGCGAAGGATCGCCGAGCAGGGCAGGGAGAACACCAGGTAGGAAATGTAGAACGCGAACGGCACCAGGAAAGCCATCACATCGTCGAGATTGAAGGCCAGCTTGACGAAGGTGATCAGCGGCCCGTTCAGCCAGGTCACGAATCCCATGATGAAGAACAGCACGCCGATGACCAGCATCGGCCCGAGCGTGGAAGCCTTCGGCTGGTCGGCCGCGAGCGTGGTGGACGACATGGACGGCTCTCCTCGGATGCAGGCGCGTGCGATGCGAGCGCCGCCGGCGCGGCCGCTCCCCGGCCGGCTTTATGGGGCTTGCGGGCCAACGTTGTCAATTTATGTCCTGACGGCATCGCCTCGTTGGCCGCTTCCCGCCACCCAACTGATGGCCTATGTGGCGTTTCGTTGATGCATCGCGTCACGCCGGGGCGGGGCCTGAAGAAGTCCGACAAGCCGCAGCCGAATGCGATTCCTTGTGGTTTTCGCCCGGCCCCGGCTGGATTTCCGCCCATCCGGTGCTGCGCTGCGTGAAACGACTTTGCCGAATTGTCGGCAAGATCCGTTGACAACGTTGTCATCGTCTGTCCAGACTCCGCCCCGCCGACGTCCTGGGACGCCGGACTGGGGGAAGGGAGGAATCGCGTGGCCGAGGTCGCCAACCCAAGGAGTGCGCCGCAGCGCCTGCCGCAGGAATCGCTGCTGCTGGCCGCCGATGTCGGCGGCACGCATGCGCGCGTGGGCCTGGTCAGCCGGCGGCCGGATGGCGCAAGCCCGGTGACCGTGCTGCGCTACCAGCGCTACGCCTGCGCCGAGTGGCCCAGCCTTACCGCGGTGCTGCAGCACTTCGTCACCTACCTCGACGCACCCGCTGCCATCGGGGAATGTGTGGTGGCCTGTGCCGGCTACGTGCTGGAAGACGCCATCGTCAACGACAACCTGGCCTGGCCGGTGTCGATCGGCGAGATCCGCGACAGCCTGGCGCTCGATCGCCTGGCGGTGATCAACGACTTCGAGGCGGTCGCCTGGGCAACCCAGTTCCTCGCCGATGCCGACACGCTGCCGGTGATCGAGGCCGCCGCGCCGCGCCAGCACGGCCCGGTGCTGGTGATGGGGCCGGGCACCGGCCTGGGCTCGGCGGTGCTGCTGCAGGGACAGCCGCATGCGAGCGTGCTCGCCACCGAGGCTGGGCAGATCGCGCTGGCGCCCGGCAATGAACGCGAGATCGAGATCCTGCGGCTGTTCGCGCGCGAGCGCTCACACGTGTCCTTCGAATACGCGCTGTCCGGGCCCGGCCTGCGCAACCTCTATCGCGCAGTCAGCGCGCTGCAGGGCAGGGATGCCGTGCTGGCCGAGCCCAACGCGATCACCTACGCCGCGCTGACGCGCAGCGATGCCGCCGCGATCGAGGCACTGGAGGTCTTCTGCGGCCTGCTCGGCAGCTTCACCGGCGACCTGGCGCTGCTCTACGGCGCGCGCGCCGTGTTCCTCGCCGGCGGCATCCTGCCGCAGATCCGCCAGCTGCTGCTGGTCAGCTCCTTCCGCGAGCGCTTCTTCAACAAGGGCGTGATGCGCCCGTTCCTGCAACAGGTACCCGTACGACTGATGGAGCACGGCCAGCACGGCGTGATCGGCGCGGCCGGCATGGCGATCGCCGGTTATGCCGGCGCTGGATGAGTTAGCTGTCAACGACTATCGAACCGGGCGCAAGCCCAGACAACCAGCAGCGCCCCGACCATCGCCCGGCGCTGGACTTCTTGAGGGGAGGACGACCATGTCACACCGCAAAACGCTGTTAGCCGCGAGCATTCTCGCCAGCCTGTGTCTCGCCGGTGCCTTGCATGCGCAGGACGCGGCACAGAACGCAACCACCAGCAGCACCCGGGCCGACAAGGCCAAGGCCAAGGAGCTCGCCACGGTGACCGTCACCGGCATCCGCGAGTCGACGCAGAAGTCGCTCGACATCAAGCGCGAGGCCAATTCCGTGGTGGACGTGGTCACCGCCGAGGACGTCGGCAAGCTGCCGGCGCACAACGTGGCCGATACCCTGCAGCGCCTGCCGGGCGTGAACATCAGTTCCTCCAGCGCCGATGAGGGCGGCTTCGACGAGGCCGACCGCGTCAGCCTGCGCGGCACCAGCCCGAGCCTGACCCAGACCCTGATCAACGGCCACGGCGTGGGCTCGGCCGACTGGTTCGTGTTGAGCCAGGGCAACAACGTCGGCCGCAGCGTGAGCTACACCCTGCTGCCTTCCGAGCTGGTCAGCCGGGTCGAGGTGCACAAGTCCTCCGAGGCGCGCTTCCAGGACGGCGGCACCACCGGCAACGTCGACATCATCACGCGCAAGCCGCTGGACTTCGACAAGCAGTACTCGGGCAACCTCAGCGTCGGCGCCGTCTATGCCGATGAACCGCAGAAGACCGATCCGCAGTTCTCCGGCCTCTTCAACTACAAGAACACCGACGGCACGTTCGGCGTGCTGGTGCAGGCGTTCAAGCAGAAGCGCCACCTGCGCCGCGAGGCCCAGGAGATCCCCGGCGGCTTCGCGGTGATCGACCCGACCTCGCCGCTGGCGCAGAGCCACCCCGACCTGGCCGGCGTGTCCGTGCCCGGCCTGCTGGGCGCCACGCTGTTCGAGCAGGAGCGCGACCGCAAGGGCGGCCTGGTCGAGGTGCAGTTCCGCCCGAGCAAGGACCTGACGCTGGGCGTGAGCGGCTTCTATTCGAAGATGGACGCCAACAACTACAACCGCAACTTCATGTTGTGGGGCGGCAATTTCGGCACCAGCCAGGCGCCCCAGCCCGGCTACACGGTGCAGAACGGCGTGCTTACCAACGCCACCTACGCCGGCGTGCCGGGCACGAACTACATCGTGTACGACATGATCTACCGCAAGGCCTCGTCCAAGACGCAGTACTACACCCTGGACGCGGACTGGAACATCTCCGACAACGTGTCGGCCACGTTCCAGGCCGGCACCACCAAGGGCGTGGGCGAGACGCCGCGCCAGTTCATCGCCGAGGTGACGGCCGCCAACGGCGGCGGCGCCAGCTGGACCACGCACGGCAACAGCTCGCCGGTGGACTGGAGCGTGGGCGGCGACATCAGCCCGGCCGGCGTCACCAGCTTCGGCACCTGGGGCAACCAGGAAGTGCGCGCGCTGGACAAGGAGAACTGGTTCACCGGCGACTTCACCCAGTACTTCAACGCCGGCGCGCTGCAGTCCTTCAACTATGGCGTGCGCTACGCCAAGCACGACCGCAAGGCGCAGTCGCCCGAAGGCGCCACGCCGGGCGACATCTGGTCGACGCTGAAGAACGGCGCCACCGCCAACTACCCGAGCGGCTTCGCCGAAGGCATCGGCGGCAACTTCCCGCGCAACCTGTGGTACTTCACCCCGGGCGCGCTGGAGAGCGCCGTGCTCGCCAACTCCACCTGGCTGGCCAACAACGACGGCCCCACCGGCCGCCACAACTACGGCGCCGAATGGAGCGTGGACGAGAAGAACTTCGCCGCCTACTTCCAGGCCAACTTCGAGGGCGACAACTGGAGCGGCAACGCGGGCCTGCGCTACGTCAACATCAAGCAGGGCATCGACACCTACGCCGCGGTCACCGATCCGGCCACCGCCGACGTGGCCAGCCTGTTCGGCCAGTGGGACCGCCGCCACTACGACAACAAGTACAGCCGCGTGCTGCCCAGCGCCAACCTGAAGTTCAACATGGCCGAGAACCTGGTGTTCCGCTTCGCGGCCTCGCAGACGCAGACCCTGCCGGACTACTCCGCGCTGGGTGCATCGTCCTATGGCTCGGACCTCAACAAGACCGGCGGCGGCGGCAATCCCAAGCTCAAGCCGGTGCTCTCGACCAACCTCGACGCCGGCCTGGAGTGGTACTTCATGCCGCGTGGCCTGCTCTCGGCCACCGCGTACTCGATGAACATGAAGGACTACGTGGCCTACGGCACGCAGACGCAGATGCTCTTCAGCGAGCTGACCCACAAGCTCGAGGCGTACAAGGTGTCCATGCCGATCAACGCCGACGCCAAGGTCACCGGCGTGGAGCTGGCGTACGACCAGCCGATCGGCAAGTACTTCGGCGTCAGCGCCAACTACACCTACGCCGACGGCAGCTCGGACTACACCTGGGCCGACGGCAGCAACCACCTGCTGGGCACCTCGAAGAACACCTACAACGTGGGTGCCTACTTCGAGAACGACATGTTCGGCGCGCGGGTGAGCTACACCCACCGCTCGGCGTTCCTGATCGGCCTGTCCGGCGCCAACCCGTACTACCAGGATGCGTTCGGCACGCTGTCGGCGTCGTTGAGCTACAAGGCCACCGACTGGCTGAGCTTCAGCCTGGATGCGCTCAACCTCAACAACCCGACCATCAAGTACTACCAGAGCTCGGTGATCCCGACCTCGTTCTACGAGAACGGCCGTCAGTACTACCTGAATGCGCACCTGAGCTTCTGATCCATCGCGCGACAGGCAGGCCACGGAAGGCCTGCACTCCCCGTTCGGGCCCGGTCGGTACGTTGCGGGCCCTTTTTTTTTTGCCGGCCGCGGCGGTGGCATGCTGGGCCATCCCGCCCAGGAGATGCCGATGACCCGCCGTTCGATCCTGTCCCGTCCTGCGTGCCTGCTGCTCGCGCTCGCCCTGCTGCCGATACGCGCGGCGCTGGCCGGGGCCACGCCGCCGGCGCTGATTCCGATGCCGGCGCGGCTCGAGCTGCAGCAAGGCGCCTTCAACGTGGACGCGCACACGCCCATCGTGCTCGCCGACCACGAGCCCGCGACCAGGCAGACGGCCGACTATCTGATCGACTTGCTGGCACGCACGCGGGGACTGCACCTGAAGATCGGCCAGGACGGCCAGGCCACGCCCGCCATCGTGCTGCAACGCGATCCCCGGGCCCCGGTGAGCGAAGCCGAAGGCTATGCGCTCAGCGTCACCCCGCAGGGCATCCGCATCCAGGCGCGCGACGACGCCGGCCTGTTCCACGGCGCGGTCACGCTGTACCAGTTGCTCACCCCTGACGCCGGGCAGCGCGCGGTGCAGGTGCCGGCGCTGTCCATCCGCGACTGGCCGCGCTTCGGCTGGCGCGGGTTGATGCTCGATTCGGCGCGCCACTTCCAGAGCGTGGCGGAGGTCGAGCGGCTGATCGACCAGATGGCCCAGCACAAGCTGGACGTGCTGCACTGGCACCTTACCGACGACCAGGGCTGGCGCATCCAGATCAAGCGCTATCCCGAGCTGACGAAAATCGGCGCCTGGCGTACGCCGCCCGGCGCCGGCCATGACGGCGAGCCGGCGCGCTACGGCGGCTTCTACACCCAGGCGCAGATCCGCCAGGTGGTCGCCTACGCCGCCGCGCGCCACGTCACCATCGTGCCGGAGCTGGACATGCCCGGCCACGCACAGGCCGCGGTGGCAGCCTATCCGCAGCTCGGCGTCACCGGGCAGCGGCCGCCGGTGTCCGCCGACGCCGGCGTGCATCCCTGGCTGTACAACGTGGACGAGGACACCTTCACCTTCATCGGCCACGTGCTCGACGAGGTGATGGCGCTGTTCCCCTCGCCCTACATCCACGTCGGCGGCGACGAGGCGGTCAAGGACCAGTGGAAGGCCTCGCCGGCGGTGCAGGCGAAGATGCGCGAGCTCGGCATCACCAGCGAGGACGCCCTGCAGGGCTGGTTCATCGGCCGCATCGGCCGGTACCTGCAGCAACACGGCCGCAAGCTGATCGGCTGGGACGAGATCCTCGAGGGCGACAACCTGCCGGCCGATGCCACGGTGATGTCCTGGCGCGGCACCGACGGCGCCGTCAAGGCAGCACTGCTGGGCCACGACGTGGTGATGTCGCCCTCGCCGGGCCTGTACTTCGACCATGTGCAGAGCGACCTGGCCGACGAGTACGCCGGCCGCCTCGGGGTCGAGTCGCTGCAGAGCGTGTACGCCTTCCAGCCCGTGCCCAGCGTGCTGGGTGCGGCGCAGGCGCGGCACGTGCTGGGCGTGCAGGCCAATGCGTGGACCGAGCACATGCCCACCATGGCGCACGTGGAGCACCAGGTGTTCCCACGGCTGGACGCGCTCGCCGAAGTGGCCTGGTCGCCGGCCAGCAGCAACAACTGGCCGGGTTTCCTCGCCCGCCTGCCCGCGCAAATGGCGCGCTACCGCATGCAGCACATCGAGGCGGCCGACGGCGCCTTCGCGGTGGACATCGGCACCGACCGCAACGTGGCGCGGCTCACCGGCAAGGCCACCGTCACGCTGTCCAACCAGGCCGGCTACGGCGCCATCCACTACACGCTGGACGGCAGCACGCCCACGCCGGCCTCGCCGCGCTACGACACGCCGTTCAACGTGACGCTGCCGGCCACCGTGCGCGCCGCGAGTTTCGCTGCCGACGGCAGCGCGCTGGCCGCGCCGCGCGAGCGCGTGCTCGACCGCGCCAGCCTGCTCAGCCTGGCAGGGACGGAGCTGGCGAACTGCCCCAGCGGCAACTTCCGCCTGCTCCTGCAGCCGATGCCCGACGCGGCCAGCACGCAGCCGGTGTACGCGGTCAACCTGTTCGATGCCTGCCAGCTGTATCCGGCCACGCTGATGGACGGCGTCGGCGCGATCCATGTCGACGCTGTGCGGCTGGAGCGCAATTTCCAGCTGGCGCACGAGGCGAACCGGGTGATCACGCGCCCGCACGCCACGCCGTTCGGCGAGCTGGTGGTGCATGCCGACCGCTGCGACGGCCCGGTGCTGGCCAGCATGCCGCTGCCCGATCCTGCCCGCAGCCCGCGCCGGTTCGCGCTGGACGCGACGCTGCCCGCGCAGGCGGGAGAGCACGCCTTGTGCCTCATCTACACCGCGCCCACCGATGGCCCGCTGTACGCGCTGGGCCGCGTGTCGCTGCAAGCGAAGCCCTGATGGCGACGTCGCCACCGCCGGCGCGCGCTGGGGCAGGTTTTCGTTCCCCCGCACCCGCAACCACGCCGGCGGCCATCGGCCTCGCGCCCGGCCGCCTCGCCTCGCTGGACGCCCTGCGCGGCCTCACCGTGGCCGGCATGCTGCTGGTCAACGATCCGGGCAGCTGGGATCACGTGTACTGGCCGCTGGACCACGCCGCCTGGAACGGCTGCACGCCGACCGACCTGGTGTTTCCGTTCTTCCTGTTCGTGATGGGCGTGTCGGTGGCGCTGGCGGTCCTGCCGCGGCGGGAACAGGGCGCCGCGCCCGGTGCCTTGCGCAACGCCGCGCTGTGGCGGGCGCTGCGCATCGTGGCGCTGGGCGTGGCGATCAACGCGCTGGCGGCGTGGTGGCTGCCCGGGCGCGACATGCGCTGGCCGGGAGTGCTGCAGCGCATCGGCGTGTGCTTCGCGGTGGTGGCGGCGTTGGCCATCTACACGCCGCGGCGCGCGTGGTGGATCGCCATCGCCGCGCTGCTGGCCCTCTACGCCGCGCTGTTGCTGTCGGGCGGCACGCTGGCCAAGTGGGACAACCTCGCCGACCGCGTGGACGGCGCGGTGTTCGGTCGCTACGTCTGGGACCGCGACGCCCTCACCGGCCGCGTGCACGACCCGGAGGGCCTGCTAAGCACGCTGCCCGCGATCGCCAGCAGCCTGCTCGGCCTGTGCGCGGGCGTGTGGCTGCGCGCGCGGCGGCTTAAGCTGCTGCTGTCCGCCGGCATGGCGGCGGTGCTGCTGGGTGCGCTGTGGTCGTGGTGGATCCCGCTCAACAAGAACCTGTGGACGCCCTCGTTCGTGCTGTGGACCGGCGGCTGGGCGGCGCTCGCGCTGTTGGCCTGCCACTGGCTGATCGACGTGCGCGGCTTCCCGGCGCTGGGGCGGCGGTTCGGCGTCAACGCCATCGCCGCCTATGCCGGGTCGCAATTCATGCAGGTGGCATTGCCCGCGCTGGGCTGGCAGCAGCCGGTCTACGAGCAAGGCTTCGCCCGCTGGATCGCGCCCTGGGGCGGCGAGGAGCTGGCTTCACTGGCCTTCGCCATTGTTTTCGTGACGTTCTGGTGGGCCATCGTGTGGTGGATGGACCGGCGGCGCCTCTACCTCAAGCTGTAAGTGATCGCGTAGCGTGGGCTTCAGCCCACCGCCCTGGTGCATCGAAGCCGTTGGGCTGAAGCCCACCCTACGGATGCCCGCCGCCATGAGTGAACGCCCTCTCGTCGCGTGTCCCCAGGTGATCGCCCACCGCGGTGCCAGCGCGTACCTGCCCGAGCACACGCTGGCCGCCTATGCGCGGGCGATCGCCGATGGCGCCGATCTGATCGAGCCGGACCTGGTGATGACCCGCGACGGCGTGCTGGTCGCGCGCCACGAGAACGAGATCGGCGCCACCACCGACGTGGCATCGCACCCGCGCTTCGCCGCGCGGCGCACGCTCAAGCACGTCGATGGCGTGCCGGTCGAAGGCTGGTTCACCGAGGACTTCACCCTCGCCGAGCTCAAGACCTTGCGCACCCGCGAGCGCCTGCCGGCCTTGCGCGGCACCGCGCACGACGGCAACTACCCGATCGCCACACTGGAGGAAATTGTCGCGCTGCTGGCGGCAGAGAACGCGCGCCTGGGCCGCGCGGTGGGGCTGATCCCGGAAATCAAGCACGGCACCTGGTACCGGCAGCAGGGCCTGCCGATGGAGCAGCGCCTGCTCGATACGCTCAAGGCGCACGCCTGCACGCGCGAGGTGCCGGTGGTGATCCAGTCCTTCGAGACCGCCAACCTGCGCCAGCTGCGCGCCGCGCTCGAGAGCCTGCCCAACGTGCGCCTGCTGCAGTTGATCGACGCGCCGGACGTACAGCCGTGGGACGTGCAGGCCAGCGGCGGCACGCTGCGCTACGCCGACCTGCTCACTCCCGATGGCCTGCGCGAGGTGGCCGGCTACGCCGATGCCATCGGTCCGAACGCGCGCGCGATCCTGCCGCTGGACGCCAGCGGCCGCCTCGGCCCGCCCACCCCGCTGGTGCGCGACGCCCACGCGGCCGGGCTGGAAGTGCACGCCTGGACCTTCCGCCCGGAGAACGCCTTCCTGCCGCGCAGCCTGTGGCGAGGCGACGACCCGGCGACGCGCCACGAACAGGGTTCGCTGGCCGAGATCCGGGCGCATCTCGCTGCCGGCATCGATGCGTTCTTCACCGACGATCCGCGGCTGGGGCGGCAGGCCGTGGACGCCTGGCGCTGAAGCACAAAAAAAGCCGGGGCCCTTGCGGGCCCCGGCCGATTGCCTTGCGGCGAGGTGCTGCTTAGAACTTCTGGTTGTAGCCGACGTAGAAGTAACGCGTCAGGTCCAGAGCCGGATCGTACGAGCTGGCGTCGCTGTTGGAGACGCTGTAGGTCACCGGCGGGCGACGGTTGAACACGTTGTTCACGCCCACCGAGATGGACGCGTTCCACGGGGCATTCCAACGCACCTGCGCATCGTTGAACACGATGGCGCCCTTGCGGTTGGCACCGATGACGCCCCAGGTCGGGCTGGTGTAGTTCGGCTGGTTGCACTCGATGCCGGCGCTGGCGTCCCAGCAGGCGTCGCGGAACGCACCCTGGTAGCGCAGGCCCCAGGTCGCGCCGAAGTCGCCCAGCGACCAGTCCAGGCTCAGGTTGCCCTTCACGCGCGGGTACGACCAGGTGCCCGCGTAGGTGTCGTACGGCGCACCCGACGCGCTCTGTTGGTTGTACGACTCGAGGTAGGTCGTATCCAGCGTGATGGCGAACTTGCCGAACGAGAACTCCGGCAGGCGGTAGTGGGCGACGAAGTCGTAGCCCTTGGTCTCGATCGCACCCAGGTTCGCGTTGCCGCGATTGAGGCTGTTGACCTGGCCGTTGGCGCCGCGGGTGAAGTTGCCGCACCAGCTGGCCACGTTCTGCACCAGGCACTGGTCCATCACGAACTGGGCGCTGATGCTGGTGATGACGTTGCTGACCTTGATGCTGTACCAGTCGAGGCTGGCATCGAAGCCTTCCAGGTAGGCGGGGCTGTAGACCAGGCCCAGCGTGCGGGTGGTGGCGCCTTCCGGCTGCAGGTTGATGTTGCCCACGCCCGCATTGAACGGCACCGTACCCTGGGTGCCGCCGGCGTTCTTGATCGGCTGGCCGGCGGTGTCGAGCTGGCGGAAGTTCGCCGGCACGCCTGCGGCCTGGCAGCGGGCTGCCACGGCGGCGTTGGTCGCCGCCACGCCGTAGCGGGTATCGCACGGATCGGTGTAGCTGTCGAAGCTCTGCGAGCCGCCGCCGGCGATGTCGCCGATGGTCGGGGCGCGGAAGCCCTCGGCGTAGGTGCCGCGGACCAGCAGGTCGTCGAGCGGCTTCCACTTGAAGCTGTACTTGTTGTTGGTGGTGCCGCCGAAGTTGCTGTAGTGCGAGTAGCGGCTGGCGACGTCGAACGACAGCTCCTTCGCGCCCGGCAGGTCACGCAGCACCGGCACGTTGAACTCGACGTAGGCTTCGTTCGTCTGGTAGTGGCCTTCGGTCGAGGCGGCCGCCAGGTCGGTCGAGTAGCCGGACTGCTCGAACTGGCCCGGACGGTCGTAGCCCGACTCGTCGCGGTGCTCGACGCCCGCCGCGAAGCTGAACTCGCCCGCGTCCATCGGCATGTTGAACAGGCCGCCGGTGATGTTCGCCGAGAACGACTTGGAAGTGTTGTTGTAGGTCGCCTGGCCCATCGAGTTGACGTAGGCCAGCGCCTGCGCGGTCGAGGCGCTCGGGCCGCCGAGGATGTTGAACGGGGTGCACTGGCCGCCCGACAGGCTGGTGCCCAGCGGGATCGGGTTGGCGGCGGTGCCGCACTGCACGACGCCCTGGGCATTCAGGAACGACGGGCCGAGGGCGTTCTTCAGCGCCACCAGGTTCAGGTTGCCGGTGCTGGTGACCACGCCGTCGAGCTTGTTGTAGTTGGTGCCGACGTCCCAGTTCCACTCGTGCTCGCCGACGTTGAAGTAGCCTTCGAGGCTCGCGTCGAAGTGGAAGGTCTTGGCGTTGTTGCGGCTGACGCGCGGCAGCTCGATCGTGCGGCGCGCGAAGCTCAGGTCCTGGCCCGGCAGCGGGTTGTAGTAGCTGCCGCCGTCGATGAACACCGGGTAGTTCGGCTGCGACCGGGAGTTCAGCGGGTAACCGGCGATCTGCGCCACGGAGTTGCGCTCCGAGTACATGCCGGTGGCCTTCAGGGTCAGGTTGTCGGTGAAGTTGTAGCGGCCCTGGGTGAACACCGACTTCAGCTCGGTCGGGACGCGCAGCATCATCTGCTGGGTCGGGTTGAAGCGGTCGTTCTGCGTCACGCCGACGTGGTAGTTCGCCGGATTGCGCGAGTCCTCGCTCACGCCCACGCCGTCGTAGCTGCCGGTATGGTTGATCACGACCTGCTTGCCGGTCACCGGATCGGTGTAGCGGCCCCACGGGCCGGTGCCGCTGAGGCCGTCGGTGGGATGGGCCAGGCCGAAGCTGTAGTTGGTCCAGTCGCGGTCGTGCGCCCAGACGGTCTGCTGCTTGTTGTAGTTGGCATTGAACACGATCGAGGACTTCTCGCTCGTGTTGCCCAGGGTGAACGAGTAGTTCTGCGTGCTGCCGTCGCCGCCCTGGTTCTGGCCCATGTAGGCGTTGGCTTCGGCGCCGTTGTAGCGGTCCTTCAGGATGAAGTTGACCACGCCGGAAATGGCGTCGGAGCCGTACACCGAGGAGGCGCCGTCCTTCAGCACCTCGACGCGCTGGATCAGCGCGGAGGGGATGTTGGAGACGTCGGTCAGGCCGTCGATGCCGGTGGCCCAGCGCTTGCCGTTGACCAGCACCAGCACGCGCTGTTCGCCCAGGTGGCGGATGTTGACGTACTGGCCGCCCTGCTCGAAGTTCGAGGCGAGCACGCTGGCCTTGCCGTAGGTGGTGGCGCTGGCGGCGACGAGGTGGTTGAGGATGTCGCCGGCGGTGGTCAGGCCGGTCTTCTGGATGTCCTGCTGCGTCATCGTGAACACCGGCTGGGCGGTCTCTACGTCGACGCTGCGGATGCGCGAGCCGGTCACCGTGATGGTTTCCAGCTTCTTGGCGTTGTCGGGGGTCGGTGCGGGAGCATCCTGTGCGGAAACTGCCCAAACCTGCAGCACGAGCGCGGCTGCGATGGCGGAGGCCAGTAAGGTCTTCTGCTTCATTGTTATGAAAACTCCGAACAAGCGATAGCCGTCAGCCAGCGCCTTCGAGGGCTGGTCATCGGGACATTGGAGACGGCACGCCGGACCCGGGGAAGGTTGCGTGCCACGGCATCGTCGAGCTTGGGGGAAAGACGATGTGAGGCCGACGTTAAGCGAAAGTGACGCCGTTGTGCAAGTCAACGCATGGCAGGGTCCGCCGATCGCACGCGACGCTTCCCCGCGAAGGCGGCCAGAACAGCGTGCAGTACCATCGGCACCCGGCGCGACGACCGCGCGGGCCGGCCGCTGGAGCCTCCGTGCAGGAACTCATCATCACCTTCGCCACGCCGGTGTTCTTCGCGCTGATCGGCGTGGAATGGCTGGTGGCGCGCCGGCGCGGGCGGCCGGCCTATCGCGCCAACGACGCGATCAGCAGCATCGGGCTGGGCGTGATCTCGCAGGTCGCGGGCGTGTTCGGCAAGGTGCTGTCGATCGGCATCTATGCGTGGTTCGGCGCACACCTGGCGCCGGTCACCCTGCCGGTCGACCAGGTCGCCGTCTGGGTGTTCGCGCTGCTTGCCTATGATTTCCTCTACTACTGGCTGCACCGTGCCGGGCACGAGGTGAACATCCTCTGGGCCGCGCACGTGGTGCATCACCAGAGCGAGCACTACAACCTCTCCACCGCGCTGCGCCAGACCGGCAGCGGCATGCTGCTGGGCTGGCTGTTCTACCTGCCGATGGCGCTGGCCGGCGTTCCCACCGAGGTGTTCGTGGTGGTGGCGCTGATCGACCTGCTCTACCAGTTCTGGGTGCACACCGAGCAGATCGGGCGGCTGGGCTGGTTCGACCGCGTGTTCTGCTCGCCCTCCAACCACCGCGCGCACCACGCGGTGAACGCGCGCTACCTGGACCGCAACTACGGCGGCATCCTGATCGTGTGGGACCGCCTGTTCGGCACCTTCGTGGAAGAGGACGACACCGACCCGCCGGTGTACGGCACCCGTGCGCCGCTGCGCAGCTGGAACCCTTTGTGGGCGAACGCCGAGGTCTACTGGGCGGCGGCCCGGGACATGTGGCATGCGCGGCGCTGGCGCGACAAGGCGCGGGTGTGGCTCAAGCCGCCGGGCTGGCGGCCGGCCGACGTGGCGGCGCGTTTTCCCAGGCCGGCCTTCGACATCCATCGCGAGCGCTTCGATCCGCCGATGCCGCGCGCGCTCACGCTCTACTGCCTGGTCCAGTTCGCGCTGATGCTTGGCATGGCCACGCAGTTCCTCGCGCTCAGCGCGACCGCGGGCCTGCCGACGCTGCTGGGCTACGCCGCCTACCTGGTCGCCAGCCTCACCGCGCTGGGCGCATTGATGGAAGGCCGCCGCGGCGTGCGCAGGATCGAAGCCGCACGCGTGCTGGCCACCGCGGTTCTGCCCTGGGCCAGCGGACGCTGGTTCGGCATCGCGCACCTGGACGGCCGCCTCGCCCTTGCGCTGCTGCTGGTCTTCGGCCTCAGCGCGCTGGCGCTGCCATGGCTCGATCGCCCGTCCGCCCAGGCACTTCCCGTCACCCCGCACTGAGCGCGCCACCATGCTCCCTCTCCCCGGCGCAGCCGGGGGTTGGGGAGAGGGGGAGGCCTTCGCTGCCAGGCCCGGGTCCGCAAAAGAGGGGAGCGGCCAGCGCATCCCAGCAGCCCATTCAAGGCCCATCCCTCGCCACTTATCCGCCCTGCCACGCGAAATCCCCGGCAGTGCCGTGCCCTCGCAAGCACACGCTATGATCCCCGCTCGCTCTCAAGGGGATACGCGATGGATTTTCTTTCCAGGCTGGTGCGCCACAAGTCCATCGAGCAGTTGCAGGGCGAGGTGGGCAGGCGCAGCGATTTCCGCCGCGTGCTGGGTCTGTGGCAACTCACCGCCATCGGCATCGGCGGCATCATCGGCGTGGGCGTGTTCGTGCTGGCCGGGCAGCAGGCGGCGATCAACGCCGGCCCCGCGGTCATCCTCTCCTTCCTGATCGCCGGCATCGCCAGCGCGGCGGCCGCGCTGTGCTATGCCGAGTTCGCCGGCATGATCCCGGTCACCGGCAGCGCCTATACCTACGGCTACGCCGTGCTGGGCGAGCTGGCGGCGTGGCTGATCGGCTGGGACCTGCTGCTGGAATACGCGCTGATCGTGGCGGTGGTGGCCATCGGCTGGTCCGGCTACGTGCAGTCGGCGCTCACCGGCTTGGGCCTGCACGTACCGGTGTGGGCGCAGGGCGCCATCGGCACGGGCGAAGGACACGTGTTCAACGTGATCGCCTCGCTGGTGACCCTGGGCGTGGCGGCGCTGCTGGTGCTGCGCACCGAATGGGGCGCGCGCTTCAACACCCTGGTGGTGGCGATCAAGGTGGCGGCGGTGGTGCTGGTGATCGGCATCGGCGCGTTCTACGTGAACCCGGCCAACTGGGCGCCGTTCATCCCCGCGCGGGTGGTCGGCGCCGATGGCGTGGGGCACTTCGGATTCCAGGGCGTGGCGGCGGCGGCGGCGGTGGTGTTCTTCGCGGTGTTCGGCTACGACACGCTGACCACCGCGGCGGAGGAATCGAAGAACCCGCAGCGCGACCTGCCGCGCGCGGTGCTGCTGTCGCTGGGCATCTCGATGGCGATGTACCTGGCCGTGTCGCTGGTGCTCACCGGCATCGCGCACTACACCACGCTCAACACCGCCGCGCCCGTGGCCGACGCGTTCACCGGGTTGGGCCTGCGGTGGGTAGCGCTGACGGTGTCGGTGGCGGCGGTGTTCGGCCTGATCAGCGTGCTGTTCGCCTTCATGCTCGGCGCCACGCGCATCTGGTTCGCGCTGTCGCGCGACGGTCTGCTGCCGGGCTGGTTCGCCAAGGTGCATCCACGCTATGGCACGCCGCATCGTCCGACCATCGTGCTCGGCGTGTTCACCGCGCTGGTGGCCGGCCTGCTGCCGATCGAGGAAGTCGCCAAGCTGGTGAACATCGGCGTGCTCTCGGCCTTCATCGTGATCTGCACCTCGGTGCTGATCCTGCGCAGGCGCAAGCCGGAGCTGCACCGCGCCTTCCGCACGCCATGGGTGCCGCTGGTGCCGCTGGTCGGCGTAGCGTTCTCGATCTGGCTGCTGGCGGAACTGCCGGCGATCACCTGGAAGGTGTTCCTGATCTGGGTGAGCCTGGGGCTGGTGATCTACCTGGGCTACGGCATGCGCCACAGCCGCCTGGAGCGCGACCGCGTCTGAGGCGCTTTTCGCAAAACGCCGGCGCATGGTTGCCGGCGTGACCTCTGGCAGGGGGAGGCGTATGACCTTCGCCCTACCATCGGATGACAGCCTGGTCGCCCGCTCGTGACGGCCCGGCAGGTATCGGCGCGCAGGCGCCGCTGTTGTCCGCCAGGGGATGCTCGTGAAAGAGGTTCGTTCGAAGCTGCTGGTGGCTGCGCTGGGCGCGGCCTGCTCGCTGGGTGCCCATGCGCAGAAGGCGGCGCCGGTCGATCAACCGTATCCGGGCATGCTCGCGCTGAAGGTCGATCTCACCGACGCGCCGAAGAAGATCTTCCGCGTGCACGAGACCATCCCGGCCAAGCCGGGCGCGTTCACGCTGTACTACCCGCAGTGGATCCCGGGCGAGCACGCGCCCACCGGGCCGATCGACAACCTCGCCGGCCTGATCGTCACGGCCAACGGCAAGCGCGTGCCGTGGCGGCGCGACCTGCGCGACATGTACACGCTGCACCTGGACGTGCCCGATGGCGCCAGAGCGCTGGAGCTCGAGTTCCAGTTCCTCTCGCCGGGCGAGGGCGGCCTGTTCGGCGCCAGCGCGTCGTCCACGCCCAACCTGGTGGACGTGGAGTTCAACCAGGTCGCGTTCTACCCGGCCGGCTACTACACGCGGCAGATCCGGATCCAGCCGACCGTGACGCTGCCCAAGGGCTGGCAATTCGCCACCGCGATGCAGGTGCAGTCGCGCGATGGCGCCACGACCACCTTCAAGCCGCTCGGTTTCAACAATTTCGTCGACTCGCCGTTGATCGCCGGCGAGCACTTCAATCGCGTGGACCTCGCTCCCAAGGGCAAGGTGCCCGTGTACCTCAACGTGGTGGCCGACGAGGCGGACCAAGTCAAGCTCACCGATAAGCAGCTCAGGCAGCACCGCGAGCTGATCGAGCAGACCGACAGGCTGTTCGGCGCGCATCACTACGACCACTACGACTTCCTGCTCACGCTGTCGGACCACACCGGCCACTTCGGCCTGGAGCACCACCAGTCCAGCGACGACCGCCTGCCGGCGGACATGCTGACGGACGAGAAGTCCTACGCGCTGATGGCCAGCCTGATGCCGCACGAATACGTGCATTCCTGGTGCGGCAAGTTCCGCCGCCCGGCCAAGCTGTGGGCGCCCGACTTCAACACGGTCGAGGAAGACGACCTCTTGTGGGTCTACGAGGGCCTGACCGATTACTGGTCCGGCGTGCTCACCGCGCGTTCGGGCATGTGGAGCGCCGAGCAGTACCGCGACTCCATGGCCAACATCGCCGCCGCGATGTCCGCGCGCACCGGCCGCAGCTGGCGTTCGCTGCAGGACACTGCCGACGCCGCGCCGCTGACCTACTTCGGCGGCGGCGGCTGGGGCAACTGGCGCCGCGGCACCGACTTCTATCCCGAAGGCCAGCTTTTGTGGCTGGACGTGGACACGCAGATCCGCGAGCTGTCCGGCGGCAAGCGTTCGCTGGACGATTTCGCCCGCGCCTTCTTCGGCATGGACGACGGCAGCTACGTCACCAGGACCTATACCTTCGAGGACGTGGTCGGCGCGCTCGACCAGGTGCAGCCCTACGACTGGAAGAGCTTCCTGCGCACGCGTCTGGACTACACCGGCGACGAATTGCCCGAGCACGGCATCGAGCGCGGCGGCTGGAAGCTCACCTACACCGACAGGCCCAATGCCGAAGAGGAGGCCGCCGAGTCGCTGCGCCACCACGTCAGCCTGGCCTACTCGCTGGGCCTGTCCGCCGCCAAGAGCGGCAACATCTACGACGTGCAGTGGGACGGCCCGGCATTCAAGGCCGGCCTGGTGCCGGGCCTGACCATCGTCGCGGTCGACGGCAAGGACTACTCGCCCGAGGCGCTGAAGGACGCCGTCGCCGCAGCTGCGCACAGCGCCGCGCCGGTCGAGCTGCTGGTCAAGAACGTGGACATCTACAGCACCGTGAAGATCGACTACCACGGCGGCCTGAAATACCCGCACCTGGTGCGTGCGGACGGCAAGGACCTAATGACCGCGATTACCGCGCCGCGCAAGTAACCCATCCAACCCTCACCGTTCGTCCTGAGCGTAGGCCTGCAGGGCCGAAGTCGAAGGACCGGCGCGCGGCGGATGTCCTTCGACTTCGCTGCGCTACGCTCAGGACGAACGGGTGAGCTTGAGCACCACCACCGGAGAGCCCCTTCCGTGAAAACCACGCCCCTCGTATCCGCCCTGCTTGCCGCCGGCTTCGCGCTGGTTGCCGTGCCCGCCCTCGCCGACGTGCCGCCGCCGCAGGACATCCCGTTCAACGGCACGATCAAGATCTCCGTCGACGCCACCGATCTTGCGCATCGCGTATTCCGCGTCAACGAAACCATTCCCGCGCAGCCGGGCCCGCTGACGCTGCTCTACCCGCAATGGATTCCCGGCAACCATTCGCCGACCGGGCCCATCGACAAGTTCGCGGGATTGGTGGTCAAGGCCAACGGCAAGGTGCTGCCGTGGACGCGCGACCCGCTCAACGTCTACGCCTTCCATGTCGAGGTGCCGCAGGGCGCGGGCGAAGTGCAGGCCTACTTCGAGTACCTCTCGCCGCAGGACAAGAGCCAGGGCCGCATCGTGATGACGCCCGAGATGCTCAACCTGCAGTGGAACACCGTCACGCTGTATCCGGCCGGCTACAACATCCGCAACATCCAGGCGCAGGCCAGCGTGACCTATCCGGCCGGCTGGCAGGCCGGCACCGCGCTGGAGGTCGCCTCCACCAGCGGCAGCACCGTCACCTACAAGCCGCTGACCTACAACGCCCTGGTCGACTCGCCGATCTACGCCGGCAAGTACTTCAAGCGCGTGGACCTGGACCCGGGCGCGAAGACCCCGGTGCACATGGACATCGTCGCCGACGACCCGAAATACCTGGAGATCAAGCCCGAGCAGCTGAAGGCGCACCGCAACCTGGTGCAGCAGATGTACAAGCTCTACGGCGCGCACCACTACGACCACTACGACTTCCTCACCTCGCTCAGCGACAAGATGAGCGGCAACGGCCTGGAGCACCACCGTTCCAGCGAGGACGGCACCAGCGCCGACTATTTCACCGAGTGGGACAAGAACGTCTACGCACGCGACCTCTTCTCGCACGAGTTCAACCACTCGTGGGACGGCAAGTACCGCCGCGGCGCCGACCTGACCACGCCCAACTTCAACGTGCCGATGAGCAACACCCTGTTGTGGGTGTACGAGGGCCAGACCCAGTTCTGGGGCCAGATCATGGCCGCGCGCTCGGGCCTGTGGAACACCGAGCAGACGCTGGACATGCTGGCCTTCGTCGCCGCCACCTACGACAAGGGCCGCCCGGGCCTGGCCAGCTGGCGCAACGTGCAGGACACCACCAACGACCCGCCGATCGCCCTGCGCCGCCCGCTGCCGTACCGCAACTACCAGGCCAGCGAGGACTACTACTCGGCCGGTGAGATGATCTGGCTGGACGTCGACGGCAAGCTGCGCGAGCTGACTGGCAACAAGAAGAACATCGACGCCTTCGCGCGCGCCTTCTTCGGCATGAACAACGGCGACTGGAAGGTCAACACCTATACCTTCGAGGACGTGGTCAAGACGCTCAACGACATCGCGCCGTTCGACTGGGCGAGCTACCTGCGCACGCGCCTCGACGGCCACGGCCCGCTGATCGGCGGCATCGAGTCGCACGGCTGGAAGCTGGTCTACACCGACAAACCCTCCGCCGCGGTCAAGGCGATCGAATCGCGCCGCCACTTCACCGACCTGACCTACTCGATCGGGCTCTCGCTGGGCAAGGACGGCAACATCGCCGATGTGCTGTGGGACGGCCCCGCGTTCAAGGCCGGCCTGTCCCCCGGCATGAACATCGTCGCGGTCAACGGCAAGGAGTACTCCGGCGACGCCATCAAGGACGCCATCACCGCCGCGGCCAAGGACAAGAACCAGAGCGTCGAGCTGCTGGTGAAGAACTTCGACGAGTACAAGACCATCCGCGTGGACTACCACGAGGGCCTCAAGTACCCGCATCTGGTCCGCGACAAGAGCAAGCCCGACACGCTCGCCGAGCTGATCAAGCCGCTCTGACGCCGGGACCATCCCAAGACCCTCCCAGGAAGGGAGGGTTTTCCAGTGCAAGGCGCGGCGCCGGGAAATCGAAGTACCGGCGTCCGCGCTCCCGCCCCCTCCCGCCAAGGGAGGGCGGAGAGGAGATGGCTTCCTCCACGGCGCCCTCAAGCCGCGGCGCATTCCGCGCCCACGCAACTCCGCTATACTGCGCCTCCGCCACGGATCCACCCGATCCCCGCGGCCCCGCAACACCACGCGCCCGTAGCTCAGCCGGATAGAGTAGTGGCTTCCGAAGCCATTGGTCGGGGGTTCGAATCCCTCCGGGCGCGCCAATGCCATGGATCGAAGCGCCTGCCATCGACCAGGACGCTTGGTCTCAAGGGGACTGGAAGCCAGTCCCGAACCATCGAAGCCCGCCGGGATCCGGCGGGTTTTTTTTCGAGTTTCTGCAAGCGCCACGGCGCATGGCCATCTGGCGCAGGCATCGGTCGGCAAAGGTCCGGACGTCGCGGAAAACACTGCGACAGCCGCGGATGCGCGAGTGCCCGGAGGCCGCCGGCCATGCGCATCGACGAAGCCTCCGCCGGCGCGCGAGCGCTTCAGCCGAAGAACATCGCCACGACCACGGCGGCCATGGCGACGGTCGCTAGCCAGCCGAAGGCGCGCAGCCATCCCTTGACGACCAGCCTGCCCATCACGCGGTGCCGTGTGGCCAGGTACATGACGGCTGCCATCAGTGGCATCGACACCACGCCGTTGAGCACGGCGGCCCAGAACAGCATGCGCATCGGTTTCACCGACGAAAGGCTCAACAGCGCGCCGGCGGCGGTCGCCAGGACGATGATCAGGTAGAACAGCTTCGCTTCGCCGAAGCGCCGATCCAGGCCGTAGCTCCAGCGGCAGACCTCGGCGAGCGCGTAGGCTCCCGACCCGGCCAGCACGGGGATGGCAAGCAGGCCGGTGCCGACGATCCCGGTGGCGAACACCGCGCCGGCGAACGGCCCCGCCAGCGGACGCAGCGCCTGCGCGGCGTCGGCGGCGCTGTGGATGCCGGTGACGCCGTGGCCGTGCAGCACCACCGCGGCGACCAGCACGACGAAGAAGCCGACCACGTTGGAGAAGGCCATGCCGACGACGGTGTCCAGGTCGATGCGGTGGAAGCTGCGCGGCGCATCCTGCGGTTGCAGCAGCAGCGGCTCCTCGTGCGCCTGCTCCTCTTCCTCGACCTCCTGCGCGGCCTGCCAGAAGAACATGTACGGGCTGATCGTGGTGCCGAACATGGCCACGACCATGACCAGGTAGGAGCGGTCCGGCCGCAGCGTCGGCACGACCAGGTGACGCAATGCCGCGAGCCACGGCACGTGGACCACCGCGGCGGTCAGCACATAGGCGAACAGGCTGATGGTCATCAGCTTGAGCACGCGCGAATACCTGGCAAACGGCACCGCCACCTCCAGCACCACCGAGAGCACGGCCAGGGCGAGCGCGTACAGGGCGCCGCTGCCGCCGATCAGCATGCTGGTCGCCTCGCCCATCGCGCCGATGTCGGCGGCCAGGTTGAACACGTTGGCCGCAAGCAGCAGCACGACCACGGCGGCGGTCAGCGGGCGCGGGAAGAGCTGGCTCATGTTGGCGGCCAGGCCACGGCCGGTGACCCGTCCGACGTGGGCGCACACCGCCTGGATGCCGATCATCAGCGGCAGCGTGAACCACACCGTCCACAGCATGGCCAGGCCGAACTGCGCGCCGGCCTGCGAATAGGTGGCGATGCCGCTGGGGTCATCGTCGGCCGCGCCGGTGATCAGGCCCGCACCGAGGTTCGCGCGCGTCGGCTTGCGAGGGGGCGTACGCGTGGAGCGGGTCGGCCTTCGCTGGTTCATGGGGCGCTTCTGCAAGATCGCTGTGGCCAGCCTGCCC
This sequence comes from Frateuria sp., assembly GCF_013362045.1. GTDB lineage: Bacteria > Pseudomonadota > Gammaproteobacteria > Xanthomonadales > Rhodanobacteraceae > Frateuria_A. Next base: position 28,685 of record NZ_JABFWW010000202.1, read on the forward strand.
GCGTCGGTGGCCGATCGTGGATGCGGGTCGACTCGGCGGGCGGCAGGCGGGGCCTAGGCTGTTCCACTCGTGAATCGCGGTCAATGACCCGGCGGTTTGCAGCGCCAGGACGCCGGCGCGCGCCATCCGCGGAGGCGCACGGGCGAGTCGGACGACACCACCCGGAGGGCAGCCTGCCCGCGTGCGGCTGGAAGGCGACGAGCACAACCGCCTGCGCGTGGCGCACATCGCTGCGCGCCGCCCGGTCATGCAGGGAGGGCGCAACAAGCAGCGGTCCGGGCTTCGCAAACCGGGCGCCGCGCGGTTGCAGCTACGCAGGTTCTTACCTGGCCCTTCGAGAAAAGACCGTGTGGCCGCTGGGCTGGCCGTTCAGGCGGGACGAGCGCCGGCAGCGGCCGCATCGGCCTGCGGGGCCGGTTCGGCTTCCGCCAGCCGCTCGCGCAGCATGGCTGCGGTGGCCTGCAGCTCCGCCTGCAGCGAGGTCAATGCCGGTTCGATGCCGCGTTCGGCGCGGATCGCATCGCGCAACTGCGCGCAGAGCGCGACGCCGTCGCTGCGCCCCATCACCAGGAAGGCGTTCTGCAGGCGGTGCAGGTGCGCGGCGGTGGCGGTGCGGTCGTGGGTGCGCAGGGCGGCGAGGAGTTCGTCATGGTCCTGCTGCAGTTCGCTCTGCCAGCTCTGCAGATAGGTGCGGCGCTGCTCGGGAGCGGCGATGCGGCAGATCAGCGAGAGCGAGCTTTCCGCCGGCCTGGGCGGTTCCCGCGGCGGGGCGGGCAGGTCGGCTATCGCGTGGGCGGGTGCGGCGCTGGCGGCGACCTGGCGCAGCAGCGCGAGCAGGCGTTCGATCGAAACCGGCTTGGTGAGGTAGGCCGCGGCGCCATGGGCGAGCGCCTGCTCGATCGCCTCGGGGTCGGAGTCCGCGCTCAGCATGACGACGGGCATGTCCTTGCGCGGGCGCCGCCGGGCCAACACGTCCAGGCCGGAGAGGTCGGGCATGTGCATGTCCAGCAGCACCAGGTCGGGGCGGTGCGGCCCTTCCATCGCCTGCAGGCCTTCCTCGCCGTTGCCGGCGAACAGCACGCGATGGCCGGCGCGGCGCAGCAGGTGGCCGAGGGTGTCGCGGCTGGCGCGGTTGTCGTCGACCACCAGGCAGGTGATCGCCGGCACGCGCGCGCGATGGGCGTCCAGCGCGGTCACCGTGTCCAGCGGCTCGACCACCGCCTGCTCGGGGGCGGCGCGTTCCAGCGGCAGCGCGGCGGTGAAGATGCTGCCGCCGCCGGGGTTGTCGCCCACCGCGACGCGGCCGCCGAGCTGCTGGCAGATGCTGCGCACGATGTGCAATCCCAGGCCGGTGCCGTCGTGGCGGCGCACCAGGCCGTCGCTGGTCTGGTAGAACGGCTCGAAGATGCGCGTCTTCATCTCGTCCGGCACGCCGCTGCCGGTGTCGCTGACGGTGCACAGCAGGCGCGGCTGGATCAGGCCGTTGTCGGCCAGCCGCACCTCGATGCCGACGTCACCGCCCGCCGGAGTGAACTTCACGGCGTTCGTGCCCAGGTTGATCAGCACCTGCGCGATGCGGCCGGGGTCGCCCAGCAGGGCGTCGTCCAGCCCGCGGCCCTGCACCACGCGCAGGCGCACGCCGCGCTGGTGCGCCAGCGGGCCGACCACGTCGCGCACCTGGCCGAGCACGTTGGCGACCAGGAACGGTTCGCGGCTGAAGTGCAGCCGGCCGGCGTCGATCGCGGCCACGTCGAGCACGTCGTTGACCCGCTGCAGCAGCGCGCTCGCATTGGCGCGCAGCGCGTGCATCAGCTGGCGGTCGGAGGCATCCAGCGCCGCGGTATCGATCAGCGAGGCGGCGTGCACCACGGTGTTGAGCGGGGTGCGCAGCTCGTGGCTCATGGTGGCGATGAAGCGGCTCTGCGCGTCGCGCGAGTGCAGCGCCGACTGCGACACCGCCGAGATCGCGCCGAGCAGCCGGTAGACGGTCAGCGGCAGCCCGACCAGCAGCACCAGTGCGAACGGCACGAACGCCGGCCGGTCCACCCAGTAGTGCGGCGGCGCCGCCAGCCCCAGTACCAGCACCGAGCCGGTCATGAACCCGAAGAACATGCCTCGGCCGAAGCGCGTGCCGACCATGATGGTCGTCAGCGGCAACAGCGTGACGATCGAGATGCACAGGTTCCACGCCAGGCCGAGCAACGCGCCGATGCCAAGCACGTTCACCGCCGCGGCGATGCCGTCGACCAGCTCGGTGGTGCGCACTACGCGCAGGCGCACGGCAGCCATCCAGGCCAGGCTGGCGGCGAAGAACAGCTCCGCCCAGGGACGCAGCAGCGTGGCCTCGTGCTCGAGCACCCGCTTCGAGTGCGACGGGCCGGCCAGGTATTGCCAGTACAGGCACCAGAGGATCGCCAGTCCCAGCAGCAGGGCGCGGCGCACCGAGACGTGGTATTCGCCGTAGCTTGCGACCAGCCGCGCCAGCCGGCCGTCGCGCAGGCGACGGGCGATCACGCGCAGCGAACTCGGCGGCGCCTGCGCAGTCCCTGGATTCATCCGATTGTCCCCCTTGCCAGGCGCCGTCGGCATAGCGCAGGCGCCGCGGCATTGTAAGCACAGTCGCGCAGGTGGCGCGAAGCGCGGCCCCTGAGCGCGTGAATACCTTTCCTGCGAAAAGAAGGCCGCAGCAGTTCAGCGCGGATGCGCGGGCAGCCGCAGCGTCGCGGTGAAGCCACCGCCCGAGCGGTTGGCCAGCAGCAGTTCGCCGCCATGCAGGCGCGCGGCGCGGGCGGCGATGGAC
>NZ_JABFWW010000031.1 GCF_013362045.1 Frateuria sp.
TACTCCATCGTCATGAAGACGATGGTGCGGTCCTTGTCGAAGTCGTAGACGCGCACGATGTTGTCGTGCGCCAGCGACTGCGAGCGGCGCGACTCGCGCTGCAGCGCGATCAGCGAATCGGGATGGCGACGGAACTCGTCGTTGAGCACCTTCACCGCCACGTAGGGATCGCGGTCGCGCGCCTCCACCTTGCGCTCGTCGCGCGCCAGGAACACCACGCCCATGCCGCCACGGCCGATCTCGCGCTCCAGGTGGAAGCGGCCCTTGAGCAACATGCCGACGCTGGCGTGGTCGCCACCCTCGGCACTGGCGATGCGCTCCCAGCTGGCGTTGTTGAAGCTGCTGGCGGAGTGGCTGCCGGCGGTGCCCTGGGTGCCGGTGGATTGGCCAGTGTCCGCGTCTTGGCCATGCGACGCCGGTTTGACCACGGTGGCCTCGTCGAACGGTGCGGCCGGTGGCAGCGGGCGCGAGGCCGGCATCACCACGGTGGCGTCGGCGAACTGCTCGGCCGATGCACCGATACGCTCCGCAGCCGGCACTACGCGGGTGACATCGTCATCGACCGCCACGGCATCCGGCACGAAAGGCGCGGCAGGCACCACCCGGGTGGCGCCGTCGACGGTGCGCGGCGGCGCCTCGTCGCCCACGCGGGCCGTCTGCGAGGCGACCAGCCGGGCCAGCAGCACGCGCCCGATCTCCGCATCCAGCTCACCCTCGTCGTGCATGCGGCGCACGAGCGCCAGCTCGTCGTGGTGGCGATCCTCCGGCACCGAGCCGCGCCGTGCCAGCGCGTCGAGCAGCACGGAAAGCGGCAGGTGGCCGTTGCGGAAGGCGGCGATCAGATCGGCAAGCGTGTTCATCCGTAGCTCTTGGGTCAGTCATGCAGCCGCCGGGATCGCGGCCGAAACGCGCCGTGGTCAGCCGACCACCAGCATGGGCACTTCGTTGGTACGCACCTGCCGGCCGTCCATGTACAGCGCCGAACGCATGGTGTAGCGCCCGTCCTGGATGCCCTTGGGCAGGTTGAAATCGAAGTTGGTTTCGTACTCGCCGGTGCCGTCGATGGCGGTGGCGTCCTTGGTCACGGTGGTCAGCTGCTTGCCCTCGGGCGAGAACAGGGTCAGCTGTTCCTTCAGCTGCGGCGCGGCATCGTGGGTGCCGCGGATCAGCGTGACGCGCGATTGCATCGCCGCCTTGCTGCCTGACTTGACCGTCTCGCCGGGCAGCAGCGCGCTCTGGTAGGCGCCGATGGTGTTGCTCGCCGGCAGCGCGCCGCGGTCGTGCTTGTACTGCGCCTCCACGGCGCGCGCATCCCTGACCTGGCGGCTGTGATAGTTGTAGGCCATGCAGGCGAACACACCGATGCCGGCGCCGATCGCGGCCCCGGCCAGGTGGCCCTTGCCCTGGCCGAACATCGAACCGGCCAGCGCGCCGATGGCGCCGCCCAGCGCGGGATTGCACTCGTGCGGGGCCTCGTCTGCGGTATTGGCACCGGCATTGGCACCCGCGCCGGAAGGCATGCCCAGGCCGCCCATCTGCGCGCAGCCGCTCACCAGCGCGAGCACGCAGGCCGCACCCAGGAGACTTGCACCACGAAATCCGTATGCATGCATGACCGTCACTCCTCAGTTGATCGAGATATTGCTCATCGCTTGCTGTTGTGCCTGCTGCGCTCGCCGCAGCAGGCGTTTTGCCGCCGTGTCGCCCGGATTCACCCGGAGCGCTGCCTTCGCGTTGGCGATCGCCGCGGAATAGTTCTGCTGGGCGAAGTTGCGCTCGCCTTCGCGCAGCAGCCCGGCGGCCACTTCCTGCATGCGGGCGGCGGGACTGTCGGATGGCTGCGGCACGGGCGCCGGCTTCTCCGCCCGCGGCGGTTGTTTCGGCGCAGACGGCTGGACCGGCAGCGGCGCGGATGCAGGCGGCGGCGCCGACGAGGCCACGGCCGCCGGCACGCCCGCAGCGCTGCCGGCCGCAGCCGGTACGGACTGCGTGGGCGTTTGCGCGACAGCGACCCGGGGTTGCTCCAGGTCGTGTTTCTCCTTGTCCACGGCCATGCGCTTCAAGTCCAGCCGTGGCAGGAACAGATGCAGTTGCGCAGGCAGTGCGAACACGCGCCCGGCAGCGGCGTAGTCGAGCCTTCCCCTCGCCGGGTTCCAGTAGGCGTCGACGCGGTCGAGCAGGAAGGCCTGTACGAGGTCGCCCTGGTCGAGCATCAGCTGCCTGCGCTCGCCCTCGCCCAGCTGGGCCAGCGCGGCGGCCGCCTCGGCCTCGTCGGCGTAACGCTGTGGGTTGCCAGGCTGGAAGCGGGCGACGACCTCGGCGACATGCCGCGCGCGCAGCTGGCCGAACGCGAACCAGCCTGCCGCCAGCAGCAGCGCGATGCCGGCGAGCGCGTAGGCCAGCGGGCGGCCGACACGCTCGCGCAGGCTGACCTCGCGCAGGCCTTCGATCAGCTGGCCGGCGCTCTTCAGCCGCTTGTCGGCGGTGAACGCCACCGCGTCGCACAGCGCGCGGTATTGCCGCTTGGTCAGCCCGGGCACCGGCGGCGGGCGGCGCCGCTCGCGCAGCGCCGTCTCGGCGCTGGCCCGGTCGAACGGGTGCTTGCCGGTCAGCAGTTCGAAGGCCACGCAGCCCAGCGCATAGATGTCGTCAGTGGGCTGCGGCGGCTTGCCCTCGATCATTTCCAGGCTGGCGTAGGCCGGCGTGAGCGCGCCGAGCTTGCCGGCGTCGAACACCGTCTGGTCCTCGGCCGTGTCGCCGGGCTGCTTGCCGGCGCGGGCGATGCCGAAGTCGAACACCTTGGGCACGCCATCGCGCGTGACCATCACGTTGCCCGGCTTGAAGTCCGAGTGCACCACGCCGGAATCGTGCGCGCGCTTGAGTGCGCGGGCCATGCCTTCGATCAGCGGACGGGCCTGTGCCAACGGCAGGCCCTTATAGGCGCGTTCGCGGATCAGCGTCTTCAGATCCGAGCCGTCGACGTACTCCATCGTCATGAAG
>NZ_JABFWW010000263.1 GCF_013362045.1 Frateuria sp.
AACTGGGCGTGGGCGCCGTACGCGAGGTGCATGCGGACAGCAGGGAACTGGTGGTGAACATCGAGAACGGTGGCGACTTCACCTTGTCGGCGACGAGCGTCCTCGACGTGCACGAGGGCAAGGTGATCCTGGACGTGGACCGCCTGCCGCAAGCCCTGCGCCAGGCGCTGGAGCACCGCCATGACGCCGAGGATCCGGACTACGAAGCCCCGGGTTCGCAGGGCGAGGCGCCGGAACAGGATTGAGTACGGGCATGCGCCGCGAAAAGGACAAGATGCTTGCCGGCGAGCCCTACGACGCCGGCGCCCCCGAACTGCAGGCGGACCGGGCCGCCAACCACCGCTGGCTGGCGCGCTACAACGCCGCGCTCGCCGACGATCCGGTGCGTTGGCATGCGCTGCTCCGCGAACGGCTCGCCGCCGTGGGCGAAGGCGCGATCATCCGTCCGCCCTTCCACTGCGACTACGGCTTCAACATCCACCTTGGAGCGGACGTCTTCCTCAACTTCAACTGCGTGATCCTGGACGTGGTCCAGGTGCACATCGGCGACCGCACCCAGATCGGCCCGGGCGTGCAGATCCTCGCGGCCGACCACCCGCGCGACCCGGCCGAACGGGCCACGGGCCTGGAATCGGGCCGCCCGGTGCGGATCGGCCGCAACGTCTGGATCGGCGCCGGCGCCATCGTCCTGCCCGGCGTCTCCATCGGCGACGATGCGCTGGTCGGCGCCGGCAGCGTGGTCACCCGCGACGTGCCGGCTCGCGCCACCGTGGTCGGCAATCCGGCACGTGTGCGCGGCTGAGGCCGCTGTGCCACAAGGAGTCGACGGCCTTATGCGGCCCAGGGATGCTCCGGGTAGTAGCGCCGCATCATGCGCGCGACGTAATCCGCCAGGTTGGCGTGGCGTTCGGCGGCGCGGCGCAGGGGCGTGTCGAAGAACGGCGTGAGTACGCCGGCGAGCATGCCGAAGGCGGTGGCATCCACGCCGGCGGGCGCATCGCCCATCAACCAGGGCTTGTCGCCGAGCAGCAGTGCGAGCGCGTCGATCGACCGCTGGCCCAGTTCGGCGATCTGTGCGGGCGAATGCCGGCCCAGGCCCTGCGCATGCAGCTCGGCCTGCTTGCGCGCCTGCAGGTCGCGCCGCAGCTGCTCGCGCTGGTCGTCCGGCGCCGCATCGGCGAAATGCGCGGGCCCCTTGGCGAAGTTCTGCGGCTCGAGCCAGCGGAACCAGACCACGGCGAAGTAGAGATGGTCCTCCAGCAGGCGCTCGATGGCCCACGCCTGCGCGCGCTGCAGCGCATCCAGGCCTGCGTCCAGGTCGATGCCGCGGCTGCGTTCGATGTGCGCACGGATGAAGGTCGAGTCGGTGACCACGATGCCATGGTCGTCGATGTACGGCAGCTTGCCTTTGGGCGCCTGCGGCGGAATCGCCGCCACGCGCTCATAGGCCAGGCCGGCCATCTGCAGTTGCACCTCGGTCTTGAGCACGAACGGGCTGGTGTCCGGCAGACCGAAGCCGGCGCGGGTGGTGTACAGGGTCAGGCAGGTGGCGGACATCGGCGGCTCCCGGAAAGGTCCGCCCAGCCTGCCATGGCCATGCTGACAAACCCTGTCAGCAACCGGCAAGCGACGGCCGCAGGACGCTCAATGCGCCATCGCCACGTCGAACGCGTAGGCGGTGGCCTGCGCGGCGGGCCGCTCCCGGAATGCATCGGCGAACGCGACCAGGTGGCGATAGGGCGCCACCGGCAGGGTGTCGCGGAACGCCACGTGCTCGATGAGGCAGAACAGGGAAGCTTCCAGCAGGCTCAGATCCCGCGGTGGCAGGCTTTGCAGCACGGCCTCCAGGTTGGCGTCCAGCCAGGCGAGCGCGTTGCGGAAGCCGTCGGCAGCCTTGGCGAAATAGAGGTTCTCTGCCGGCAGGCACGCCACCTGCATGCCGAAGACCAGTTGTACCTGCGCACCCATGCCGTGCCAGATCAGTTCCTGCGCGTTGCGCGCGCGCAGGTCGGGCAGCTGGCCCGTCCACGCGATGCGCAGGGCCGCGGGCGCCAGCGCGGCCAGCGCATGGCAGATGTTCTCGGCGCCGAACACGGGCCCTTCCGGCAACACCAGCACCGGCAGCTTGAGCGCAGGGTTGCCCGCGTAGTCGGCCGGATCGCGCGAGGCCAGATCGTGCACCGGCACGAAGGTGCAGGCCACACCCAGCTCGCCGGCGAACAGCCGCGCCAGCCGGGTGAAATGCGAACTGCTGCGGCCGACGAGGCGTGGCCGGGGGTCGTGCTCGTGCATGATGGGTGTCCTTGCGGTGGCTCCCCAATGTAGGGCACGGACCGTCGCGTCGCCGTGCCCTCAGCCGGCGCCCGCCGCCATCGCCTGCGCGGCGCCGCAGCGCTCGCTGTCGTGCCCTTCGATCTGGCGCACTTCGCACTCGAGGTCCCATTCGTCGCCGTGCAGGGCCAGGAAGCGCTTGGTCAGTTCGACCGCCTGCGCCATGGAGTCGGCCTGCAGCACCGCGTAGCCGCCGATCACCTCCTTCGCCTCGGTGAACGGACCGTCGGTGGTCGACAACCGGCCGTCGCGCAGCCGCACGCGTACGCCTTCGGCGGTGGGGCGCAGCCCGGCGGTATCGACCAGGCTGCCCTCGCGGGTCATCTGCTCGATCAGCTTGCCCATGTCGGCCATCAGCCGTTCGCTGGGCAGCCGGCCGGTTTCCTGGATCCGGATCATCGAAAGGAAGCGCATGGTGGTTCTCCGCGGTGGGGGCGCGCCGTCTGCCGGCGCAGCTCCCGGTACGACGAGCCGGCGCGTGCGGAATCGACACCGGGCAGGCCCGTCGCCGAAGCGCCGGGCGGCCACCCACCGGCGGGACGGAAACGCAGGTGCGTTACTGGCTGCCCCGCGGAAGCCGCGCCGGCGTGCCCTGCGAGGTGTTCTGCACCGGTGGCTCGAGCTGGGCCGGGCGGTTGTACCAGAACGGCTCCATCCGCCGTTCGGGATTCCGCTGGCGCGGCGCGAAGTCGTTCCGGCTCTTCAACGCGAGCCGGTGGCCGTCGATGTGCACCCAGTACCACTGGCCCGGCGGCACGGGCGAAGTCGACACGTAGACGAAGCGCGCATCGTAATTGCCGTCGGACCGCGGCGAGGCCTGCAGGCCGAGGTTGATGACGAACTGGCTCGCCACCGCGCGGCCGTGGTCGTTCGCCGGCCGGGTGATCATCTGGTCCAGGGTCTGGCGCAGCAGCCGGTCGTAGCGCGGCGCCAGCTCGACCGAGGGTGAGACGTCGGTGACCTTGCCGTGCCTGTCGACCTGTACCAGCACCGGCAGGACCTTGGGAGTGAACTGGTTGATGGACATCTGCGTAGCCAGCGCGCCTTGTCCGGCGGCCAGCAGGCCCAGCAGCAGCGACACGCAGTACCGTTTCATGGGAGACCTCCTTACATCCGCCGCCCGCCCGATGATCGTAGTCCCGCGGCGGCGGGCCTGCCAGGCCCATGGACACAGGCTGTGTCGAATTGCCCGCGGCCCGTGCGTCGTGATGCAGGACCCATCCGGAATGCACTCCATGCCCCTGCCCCGACTCTACGCGCACCCGTTCTCCTCCTACTGCCAGAAGGCGCTGATCGCCCTGTACGAACACGGCACGCCGTTCGAATACTGCTCGCTGGAGGATCCCCAGGCGCGTGAGGAACTGGCAACGCTGTGGCCGCTGCAGCGCTTCCCCATCCTGGTCGACCGGGGACGCGTGGTGCTGGAGGCCAGTTGCGTCGTCGAATACCTGGACCTGCATCATCCCGGCCCGCGGCGGCTGATCCCGGCCGATCCGAAGGCGGCGCTTGAGGTGCGCATGCTCGACCGCTTCTTCGACAACTACGTGGCTACGCCGCAGCAGAAGGTGGTGTTCGATGCCCGTCGCCCCGAAGACAGCCGCGATGCTTATGGCGTCGCCGAGGCCAGGACCATGCTGGAGGCCGCCTACGCCTGGCTCGACCGGCACATGGCCGGACGCGAGTGGGCCGCGGGCGACGACTTCAGCCTGGCCGACTGCGCCGCCGCGCCGTTCCTGTTCTACGCCGACTGGACCCATCCCATCGCACCTGCCTTTTCGCAGGTGCGCGGCTACCGCGCCCGATTGCTGGCGCGGCCCTCGTTCGCGCGTGCGGTCGACGAGGCCAGGCCCTATCGCAGCTACTTCCCGCTCGGTGCGCCCGATCGCGACTGACCCGTCATCCACGGAGACCCGACCATGCCCGACCTCACTCCCGCCGCCGAACTGGCCCGACGCAACCGCATGCGCTTTCCCAACGAAAGCGAGGCTTACCGCCGCGCCCGGCAGGCATTGCTGGCGGAGGAAATCGAACTGCGCCGCCACCTCGAGCGCGTGGCCGAGCAGCGCCGCGCGCTGCCGCCGGGCGGCGAGGTCACCGGCGACTACCGCTTCGAAGGCGAGACCGGCCCGGTCGGTTTCGAAGGCCTGTTCGGCGACAAGCAGACGCTGGTGGTCTACAGCTACATGTTCGGCCCGCAGCGCTCGCGTCCCTGCCCGATGTGCACCTCGCTGCTCAGCGCCTGGGACGGCGAGGCGCGCGACATGGAACAGCGCATCGCGCTGGCGGTGGTGGCGCGCTCTCCCATCGATCGCCTCGTGGCCTTCAAGCGCGAACGCGGCTGGCGCCACCTGAAGTTGTATGCCGACCTGGACGGCGCCTACAGCCGCGACTACTTCGGCATCGATGCCGACGGCGGCGATGGCGACCAGGCGGCCTTCAACGTGTTCACCCGCCGCGATGGCGCCATCCGCCATTTCTGGAGCGGCGAAATGGGATTCGAGAGCGCGGATCCGGGCCAGGACCCGCGTGGCGCGCCCGACCTGATGCCGCTGTGGACCGTGCTCGACTGCACGCCCGAGGGCCGCGGCACCGACTGGTATCCCAGGCTCGACTATCCCGGTTAGGACGGCGCCAGGCCGGCCGCATCGGACACGCCGCCGGTCGACGGGGCAGCGGCCCCCGACCCTCCACATGCCTCCGCATGGCGCGCTCCACGCCGCGCGCCACCCGAAGATGCGTGCCGCCGCGTCAGCGCGACGGGTCGGGTCCGAACGTATAGCGGTGCGACTTCCATCCGGTCGCTATGCCGATGTCGTAGCCGTAGACCAGGTCCACCACGATCGCATCCTCGCTGGCGCGGCGGGGATCGGCCTGGGCCATCTGCCTGGCCATGCGGCGCGCGAGGTCGCCGTCCTCGGTCAGGGGAGCGTCCAGCCGCAGGTTCGATTGCAGGTAATGGGTTTCCTGGCCGCCGGCCTTCGACCAGCCGCGGGCCACCTGCGCCGCGATCACGTGGGGCTGGCGGGCCAGCTCGGCCTGCAAGGGCAGCAGGCCGGCGAAGGCCTCGCTGCCGGCGAAGCGCTTGGCCACCACCGGCGCGCTCAACGCCAGCGCGCCGAGCAGCGCCAGCACGACGAAATGCCCGCGCCAGACCGGCGCAAGCGGCTGCGCATGCCCGGGCGATTCGGCCCGCACCACCAGGGAACCGGCGGCCAGGTCATGCAGCGACTGGCGCGTGTGCCGGTTGAAGACATACAGATATACGACCGCCGCCATTCCGCTGAACACCAACAGCGCCAACGCCGGCCCGAGCACGGGCGACATCGCCAGGCGCGGATCGATCGGCAGGCCATTGGCGAAGAACGGCACGCCGAGCACCGCATAGCGCAGCATCGCGCGTGGCAGCGACAGTTGCTGGCCCTGCAGGCCGACCACGCGCAGCCCGAGCAGCATCTTTCCCACCGTCTGCCCGCCCAGCAGCCGGCTGTTGCCGATGCCGAAATACGCCAGGGCGATGGCGAAGCCCACCAGCCGCGCAGCAACCCCCATGCGCGCCAGCTGGTCGAACAGCAAACCGCCCAGGATCATGCCGGCGATGCCGAGCAGGAACAGGTCGATCGCCAGGGCGACCAGGCGGCGCCAGAACCCGGCGATATCCGGCCTCGAGCCGGTCTCGGTCTGCAGCATGTCCATAAGCGTCCCTCTCCTAAGAAGTCCACGCATCTTGCAACAGGGACGGCGCACAGGCGAGCGCCTTGGCCCTGGCGGCAGACGACGGGCTTCGGCCTGCAAGGGCGCTCCTGCCGGTAGGTTACGATGCCGCCCTTTCGCGGCCTTGCCGCCATCCAGGAGCGTATCCCCCGTGTCGCATTACTCCGGCCCCCTGCTCACGCGCCCCGTGGCCGAGGCGATGCTCGCCGCGCGCGACGCCGGCGCGGACGCATGGGACGGATCGCTGGATCTCGGACGTTCGGCGGACGTCGTCGCGCTGCACGCGGATGCCTGGCAATGGCGCGGCAAGCGTTACCCGTATGCGCACAAGATCAAGGACCGCACGATCTACTACTGGCAGGGCGACGGCTTCGAGCCGGTGTCGCGCTATGCCGATTCGCTGATCAAGCTGGTGCCTACCGAATGGGGCGCGCCCACCTTCGAGATCGACGGCATCAAGATGCTGCCCACCGCGAAGAAGTCGCCGATCGAGGACGCGCGCCGCAAGGTGGCGCTGGTGCAGCCGCGCGGCAAGGTGCTGCTCGATACCTGCGGCGGCCTGGGCTACTTCGCCGCATGCTGCCTGGAAGCCGGCGTGGCGCGCATCCGCTCGTTCGAGAAGAACGCCGACGTGCTGTGGCTGCGCACGCTCAATCCGTGGTCGCCTGATCCCGACGCGCCCGCCAGCGGCGGCCGTCTCGAGCTGGCGCACGCCGACGTCTCGCAGGCGATCACGCGGGTCGCCGATGCCTCGGTGGATGCGCTGCTGCATGACCCGCCGCGCTTCGGCATCGCCGGCGAGCTCTACTCGCAGGCGTTCTACGACCAGCTCGCGCGCGTACTGCGCCGCGGCGGGCGCCTGTTCCACTACACCGGCAGCCCGAACCGGCTCACCAGCGGCCGCGACGTGCCGCGCGAGGTGGCCCGGCGGCTGGAAGCGTCCGGCTTCAAGGCCCAACTGGCGCTGGACGGCGTGCTGGCGACGCGGCGCTGAAGAAAACCCGCCGCATCCCGACAATGCCGGGCGCACCGCCGCGTGCACATCGTACCCGCGACACTCTCCCGCCCACTGACGAGGACACGCCATGGCAAAGGTCCGCATCGCTGGCTTCTCCCTTTCGATCGACGGCTTCGGCGCCGGCATCGAGCAGAGCATCGACGATCCGCTGGGCAAGCGCGGCAGGGAGCTGCACCAGTGGTTCCTCGGCACGCGCACGTTCCGCGCCATGACCGGGCAGGACGGCGGCTCGCAAGGCATCGACGAAAGCTATGCCGCGCGCTCGATGACGGGCTTCGGCGCCTTCATCCTCGGGCGCAACATGTTCGGCCCGGTCCGCGGCGCATGGCCGGACGACACGTGGAAAGGCTGGTGGGGCGACAACCCGCCCTATCACGCACCGACCTTCGTCCTCACCCACCATCCGCGCGCCCCGATCACGATGGAGGGCGGCACCACCTTCCACTTCGTCACCGGCGGCATCGGGGCCGCGCTGGAGCAGGCCATGGCGGCCGCCGGCGGGCGCGACGTGAAGATCGGCGGCGGCGTGAGCACCGCCCACCAGTACGTCCAGGCGGGCCTGGTCGACGAACTGCACCTGGCGATCTCGCCGGTCGTGCTCGGGCGTGGCGAGGCCCTGTTCCCCGGGCTGGACCTGCCGGCCCTGGGCTACCGGCTGCTCGAACGCGAGGCGACGGAACTGGCCCTGCACGTGGTGCTGGCCCGATAGCGGCGCGGCAGGCGACCGGCGTCAGTCGATCCTATGCAGGGCGGCGCCCTTGTGCATGGCGACGTGGTCGGTCTTGTCGCTGCGGATCTCGTACTGCGGGTCGTCTTCGCTGCAGTGGCGCGTGTGGCCCTTGTAGTCGGTATCGCGCGTGTGCACCTTGGTGATTCTTCCGGTCACCTGGCCGGCTTCGGAATTCCAGCGCACGTGGTCGCCGACGTGGAACGGATGCTTCATGGGGACCTCCCTGCCATAGAAAGGCAAGGCCGCGGGCACCGCGCGCCCGCGGCCATTGGCGCTATTTGGCCTGCAGGCTGGACATGACCCGCTGCGCGTCCGCATGGGCGCCGTTCAATGTCATGGCCTTCGCCCCGTGCTCGGCCTGGGCGAGCGCGGACTGCAACCGGGCTTCGGTGGCCGTGTCGCCCTTGGCATCGATGATCGCGCCCTGTCCCATGCCCTTGCACGGGTCCTCCTCCTGCGCGTCGTAGCCCTTGCCGGAAGGGCCGACCAGGCAATTGACGACGTGCTTCAGGTGCGCATGCGCCATCTTCAGGTCCGCGGCGCCGAGCGCCATGCCGGCATGCGCGCTGGCCGTGCTGACCTGCTTGGACACGGCATCTCCGGCATCGCCCGCCTGGGCGGCGATCGGCAGCGCGACCGCCAGCAGCAGCACCGGCGCCCACCGAATGGACTTCCTCACCATGGCACACCTCCCGAGTAACGCGGCATCGGCCGCAGTCGTGGGAGCATAGTCCTGCCGCGGCGAAGAAAAGGCATGCGACCAGCCTCGGCAGCAAAATGCGGCTCCTGGCAAAGGACGTGCGCCGACCTGCAGGGCATGCGCCCGGCACTCGATGATCTGCGAGGTCATGCATGCGGCCGCTACGCCGCCTGCGTCGCCAGCCGCGCACACACGGCCGCGGTGCTGTCGTCGGCGGGAAAGGCGCACTCGATGCGCAACTCTTCCAGGGTGACGTCGCGCGGCATGGAGAACGTGGTGATGGTCTCGAAGAAGCGCAGCTCGCCGAGCCGGCTGCGAAAGACCAGGGTGAGCACCGGCGCCGGTGCGCGCGAACCATCCAGCCGTCCCGGCCCGGGCACGCCCGGATAGCGCGAGATCTCCTCCAGCAGGCGCCGCGGCGTCGGGTCGAGGGGGGCTGCGGCGATCTGCGCGTGCAGGTGGTGCAGGAACTTCTCCGCGACCTCCGCCCAGTTGACGATGAGGGCGCGGAAGTCGGCCGGGTCGAAGACCTGGTGCAACAGGTTGCCGTGCCGGCTCGCTCGCCCCTCCATCAGCAGCGCGTTCACCCGCGTCGCGGCGGCATTGGCCATCAGCACGTTCCATTGCCGGTCCAGCACGAAGGCCGGGTACGGCTCCTGGTGGGCCAGGATCAGCTCGACCGCCTGGCGCATGCGCTCGAGCACGGGCGTGTCCCATTCGCGCTCGGGGTATTCGGGTGCGTGGCCGGCCGCGAGCAGCAGCGCATTGCGTTCGCGCAGCGGCATGTCGAACACCGCGGCGATGCGTCCGATGGCCTCGCGGCTGGGCCGCGCCTTGCCGGTCTCGACGCAACTGAGGTGGCGCGTGGACATGTCCGCCGCCAGCGCCAGGTCGAGCTGGCTCAGTCCGCGCGCCGCACGCCACTCGCGCAGCAACAGGCCCAGGGGAGGATGCTCGGGTGCGCGGGTATCGCGGGTGGAGGGCATGGCTGTCCGGGGAACGGGAAGCGGCCCGGACAATCATCCCATGGATGGAAATGCCGGCATCGATGCCGACGGGGCGCGCCGGACCCGTCGCCTTCGGCGAGGCGGCGGGCGGTTGCCGCCAGCCGCAGTGGCCACAGCAGTACTGCCGCCGCTGGTGGACTTCCCTCGCCAGCGGCCTGGCCGCACAACCGATGCGCTCCAGCGCGGTGATCGCGGTGGCGTCGTGGTGGCAGGCCGCCGCCCTGCCTTGACCCGGCTCAACCGACGAGGCTGTTCCGCATTTGCCTCCCGCAAGCAGCGGGTCGATGATCGATCTGGCCGGCGCGCGCCACAGTGGAGTTCGTTTTCACATTTCGGATGGCAGCCTGCCGGGCTGGCGGGCCTTGCCGGCTTGGCGCCCGACGCGAAAGCCCCCTGAAGGAGCGACATGAGCCAGGTAGCAGCACATCGATTGCCTCATTGGCGCGGATTGTCCGCCGCCCTGCTCAGCGGGCTGGTCCTGATCGCCACCGCGCTGTACTCGGCGGCGTCCACCGGCGGCCTGGACCGTGCGATCACTTCCGCGGTCAATCTGGCGACCCACGGTCACCGCCTGCTCGATCACTTCTTCCTGGCGCTGGACGAAGGTCCGTTCCTGTCCGGCTCGATCCTGGTGGGGCTGGTCTGGTACTGCTGGTTCCAGTTTCCCGCGGTGCACGCACGCGCCCAGCTGATGGTCGGCACGCTGACGGCGCTGGGCTGCGGACTGGCCAGCCGGTTGTTCCAGTTGCTACTGCCCTCGCACCTGCGGCCCCTGCACGATCCGCTGCTGGCCTTCCAGCTTCCCGCCGGCGTGGAGCCGGGCAAGCTGAGCGGCTGGAGCTCGTTTCCCAGCGACCACGCCACCGTGTTCGCCGGGCTCGCCTACATCCTCTACCGCAGCTATCCGCGGGCCGGCCTGATCGCGGCCGCGGCCGCCATCCTGTTCGACTTCGCCCGCATCTACCTGGGTTACCACTACACCTCGGATGTCATCGGCGGCACCGCGCTGGGCGTGCTGGGCGTCGCGCTGATGCTCAATCCGCTGGCGCTGTCCATCGGCCGCTGGCTGCTGCGCTACGAAACATCCCGGCCCGGCCTGTTCTACCTGTGCGCCTTCGTCATCACCTTCGGGCTGGCGGACCTGTTCATCGACATCCGCGTGATCGCCGCCGGGCTGGCGCACGACTTCGGCTTCCATGCCCGCTGAGGACGCGTCACCTGCCGCCCACGCGGGCGGCGGGCGGGTGGCCTCCGCGAGGCGACCGGTTCAACGGACCGCGTTTCCCTCGACCGGCAGTCCGACACTGCGCACCAGCGCGCGGAAGTCTTAGCGCGCGCAGGCTGTCCCACTTGTAGTCGCGCAGGGACACCATGCACGTCGCGCTCGGCGAAGG
>NZ_JABFWW010000100.1 GCF_013362045.1 Frateuria sp.
AGCCAGTCGGCGCCGTCCTCGGTGAGATGCGCGGCGCTTTCGCGCGCGTGCCGCAACCCACTGGCGATCGCCTGCGCCAGCGGTACGCCGAGCACGTCGCCGAAGCTGCGCGCGAAGGCTTCCTCGAAATCCGGCGCGAAGGCGCTGGCGAGCTTTTCCAGGCGGCGCGCCAGGTCGGCGTCGCCGGCGATCTCCACCCTGCCAGGCGACACGCCTTCGTCGCCCCGGCGCAGCGCCATCGCCAGCAGGCTGGCCGGGCTCGCCGCCACGCGCAACTGGCTGGCGTCCTGCGGCGGGCCGACCTTCAGGCGGGCGCCTTCCACGCTCACGCCGAGCACCAGCTCCGGCCCGCGCAGGTGCAGCTGGATGCTGCGACCGTCGAGCGCGGCCAGCTTCTGCCGGGTGTCGGGGTCCAGCGACAGCGTATGGTTCAACGCGGTTTCCAGCGCGCGGCCGGCGAGCTTGCGCAGCGGCTGCGGCAGCCAGGCGTTCGGGGTGGCGGCATTCATCCGCCGATTGTAGCGGGCTGCACGGATGCCATCGGCCTGCCTCAGCTGCCGATGGGTGCGGCGCCTTCGAAGCCCAGCTGCCGCCAGGCCTCGTACACCGCCACGGCGACGGTGTTGGAGAGATTCAGGCTGCGGCTGTCCGGCCGCATCGGCAGGCGCAGGCGTTGCGCAGGGGGAATCCCCTCCAGCAGTTCGGCAGGAAGACCGGCCGTTTCGCAACCGAACAGCAGCGTGTCGCCCGGCGCGTAGCGTACGTCGACGTGCGCGACACGGCCCCTGGTGGAGAAGGCGAACACGCGCGGCTGGCCCAATGCGGCGAGGCAGGCGGCCAGGTCGTCGTGCACGGCGACGCGGGCGTACTCGTGGTAGTCCAGGCCGGCGCGGCGCAGGCGTGCGTCGTCCAGTTCGAAGCCGAGCGGCCGGATCAGGTGCAGCGCCGCGCCGGTGTTGGCGCACAGGCGGATGGCGTTGCCGGTGTTGGGCGGAATCTCGGGCCGGTACAGGATGACGTGCAGCATCGGCCCATTATCCCGATCCGGCGCGGTCCGCGTAGCGGTCGGCCCGCGATCCTCAACCGGCCAGCCGCGGGCACACCACGCCGTCGGGCGGCAGCATGCACGCGGCCGGCGCCGCCAGCAGCGCGCCGATGCGGGCGCCGGTACCGGTGCCGGCCAGCTGCACCGGGCCCGGGGTGAACAGCATCGCTCCCATGATCCATCCGCACGCCAGCAGGCAGGCGACGAACAGGCTGCGCAGCAACAGGGTTTCGAATTTCATGGCTGTATTCCTTCGAACAGGGTGGGGATCCGTCATGGGTACATTGGCAAGCGCCGTGCCAGTGATGCAGTGGCGGGAAAACCCTTGATGCTGTGACGTTTGTCAGCCCGACACGGCGGTACGACGGTTGTCCGCGGACACTGCCGGTCCGCTGGCGGACACACCGCCCGGACAGTCGGCGCGCTTGTCGTGGCCGCGTTCCGCCCGATAGCCTCCGGATACATCCGCGAGACAGGAGGTTGCACCGTGGCACACCGTTTTCCCGCCGGGACCGCCCTGGCGCTGCTCGTCGCCGGCCTGCTGGCCGCGCCTGGCCTGCTTCCGACGGCGCAAGCCGCCGATGCCCCGGCCCCGCAAGCGCAGGCGATCCCGCACCTGGCCTACCAGCGCTTCACCCTGCCCAACGGGCTGACCGTGGTGGTGCACGAGGACCACAAGGCGCCGGTGGTGGCGGTGAGCGTGTGGTACCACGTCGGTTCCTCCTACGAGCCCAAGGGCAAGACCGGTTTCGCGCACCTGTTCGAGCACCTGATGTTCCAGGGCTCGGAGAACCACAAGGACGAGTTCTTCAAGCCGTTCGAGCTGGCCGGTGCCACCGACCAGAACGGCACCACCTGGCTGGACCGCACCAACTACTTCGAAACGGTGCCCACCACGGCCTTGGACATGACGCTGTGGATGGAGTCCGACCGCATGGGCCACCTGCTCGGCGCGATCGGCCAGAAGCAGCTGGACGAGCAGCGCGGCGTGGTGCAGAACGAGAAGCGCCAGGACGAGAACCAGCCCTACGGCCGCGTCAGCGAGCTGATCCAGGCCGAAGCCTTTCCGGCCAACCATCCCTACCACCACGACACGATCGGCTCGATGGCCGACTTGAACGCCGCCTCGCTGGCGGACGTCAAGCAGTGGTTCCGCGACTACTATGGCGCGGCCAACACGGTCGTGGTGCTCGCCGGCGACATCACGCTGGCGCAGGCCAAGGAGAAGATGCTCAAGTACTTCGGCGACATCGGCGCCGGTCCTGCGGTGCCGCGGCCGCAGGTGTGGGTCACGCCGCGCGAGGCGTCCACCCGCGGCACGATGACCGACAACGTGGCGCAGACGCGCATCTACCGCGAGTGGAACGTGCCCCCGCGCACCGACCTCGCGCTCAATCAGCTGCAGCTGGCCGCGGCGGTGCTGGGCGGCGGCAAGACCTCGCGCCTGTACCAGCGCCTGGTCTATCGGGACAAGCTCGCCGACGACGTTTCGGTCGACATCGAGCAGCACGCCCTGGCCAGCCTGTTCGAGCTGCAGGTGGACGTGAAGAAGGGTGCCGACCCGGCCAGGGTCGAGGCCGCGGTGGCCGACGAGTGGGCGAAGTTCCTCAAGGACGGCCCCACCGCGGACGAGCTCGAGCGCGTCAGGACCACCATTCGCGGCGTCTTCGTGCGTGGGCTGGAGCGGGTCAACTCGCAGGCCTCCATTCTCGCCGAGGGTCAGCTCTACCAGGGCGACCCGGGCGCCTACCTGAAGGACTTCGATACGCTGATGGCGGCCACCCCGGCCAGCGTCAAGGCCGCGGCCAACCAATGGATCGCCCGCGGCGACTACACACTCATCGTCACGCCGGGCAAGGTCGAGGAAACCGACTTCGCCACCGCCGCCGGCCGGCCGGCATTGGAAGGCCGGCCCGCGCCGAAGCTCGCGGCCAAGGGCGACTACCGCACCGTGAAGAGCCCGGTCGACCGCAGCAAGGGCCTGCCCGCGGTGACGAGCTTCCCCAGCCTGACCTTCCCCACCCTGCAGCACGGCAGACTCGCCAACGGCATCGCGGTGACCCTCGCCGAGCGCCACGAGGTGCCGGCGGTGCAGGTACAGCTGCTGTTCGACGCCGGCTATGCCGCCGACCAGGGCCGCAGGCTGGGCACCTCCAGCTTCACCATGGCGATGCTCGATGAAGGTACGAAGGACCTGGACTCGGTCGAGATCGCCAAGCGCGAACAACGCCTGGGCGCCATGATCGGCAGCGGCTGCGGGCTGGACTTCTGCAACGTCTCGCTCAACGCCCTCGACGACAAGCTCGATCCTTCGCTCACCCTGTTCGCCGACATCGTGCGCAACCCGGCCTTCCGCCCCGACGACGTGGCGCGCCTGCGCGGCCAGTGGCTGGCGCGCATCGCGCAGGAGAAGAGCCAGCCGGTCGGCATCGCCTTGCGAACGCTGCCGCCGCTGCTCTACGGCGACGGCCACGCCTACGCGATCCCGTTCACCGGTTCGGGCACGGTCGCATCGATCACCGCGCTCGACGCCAACGACATGCGCCGCTTCATGGGCGACTTCATCCGGCCGGACAACGTGAGGATCCTGGTCGCCGGCGACACCACGCTGGACAGGATCGTGCCGCAGCTGGACCGGGTGTTCGGCGACTGGAAGCCCGGCGTCGGCAAGGTGCCGGCCAAGAACCTCGCCACGGTGGCGGCGCCGGCATCGCCGCGCGTCTACCTGATCGACCGTCCCGGCGCGCAGCAGAGCCTGATCCTGGCCGGCAGCCTGGCGCCGTCGACCAAGGTGGCCAACAACCTGGACATCGAGACCATGAACGGCGCCTTCGGCGGCGCCTTCACCTCGCGCCTCAACATGAACCTGCGCGAGGACAAGCACTGGGCCTACGGCGCCTACAGCTTCCTGCCCGATGCGCTGGGCCAGCGTCCTTTCCTGATGTACTCCCCGGTGCAGACCGACAAGACCGCGGCCGCGGCCGCCGAGATGCTGGCCGAGGCCCGCGGCGTGGTCGGCAAGCAGCCGCTCGCGCCGCAGGAAATCGCCAAGATCAAGCAGGGCGACGTGCGCAGCCTGCCGGGCGAATACCAGACCACCTCGGCGGTGATGGGCGCGCTGCAGGACATTGCCCTGTACGACCGTCCCGACGACTGGGTGCAGACCGAGAAGGCGCGCATCGACGCGCTGAAGGATCCGCAGGTGCAGGCCGCTGCCGCCGAGGTGATCCAACCCGACCACCTGACCTGGGTGATCGTGGGTGACCTCACCAAGATCGAGGCCCCCGTGCGCGCACTGAACCTGGGCAAGGTGCAGGTGCTCGATGCGGACGGCAAGCCGGTCAAATAGGGACGGCCGGCCCGTTCCTTCCCGGCCGCCCCGCCAGGGGCGGCCGGATGGAGGGCCTTCGGCGATGCGCCCGGCGACACGCACGCGGCGCATACCCGCGTCCCCACGCTCCACGGTACGATGCAGCGTCCTGCTTTTCTCCGGAGCCACCCATGCGCAAGACCCTGCTGCTGCTCGTTCCCGTTCTGCTGCTCGGCGCCTGCACCTGGGGCATCACCCTGGACGAGGCCGGCAAGCAGGTGCGCACCGCCTGGAGCGGCGATGTCTCGCAATGCCGCGATCTGGGCAAGGTCACCGTCTCGGTGATGGACCACGTCGGTCCGGTCGACCGCAACGACATCAAGGTGCGCGACGAACTCGAAGTGATGGCCCGCAACGAGGCGGCCAAGATGCATGCCGACACCATCAAGCCGCTGGGCGAGCCGGCCGACGGTTCGCAGGCCTGGGGCGCCTACCAGTGCGGCAGCGTCCGCCCGGGCTCGGCCGCTGCGCCCACCAACCCGTCGGGGCCGGCCTCTTCGGGCGGCGCGCAGACCTTTCCGATCCACGGCGGCTGACGCTCCCCGCCGGCCGGTCCGCCGGCCGGCGGCTATCCGGTGAAGCCGGGCGATGCGCCGCGTGCTGGCGCAAATGCCGCCAGGCCGGCGCAAGCGGACACGGCGATGGATGGCCGACGCTGCCGGGATTACGGCGCCTTGGCGTGGCTCCCTCGATGGCGTCAGGAGGCGTCGCGGTGCCGCCCGCGCTTGGCGTCGAGCATCAGCAGGTCGGCCTCGCGGTAGGCCTCGCCCAGGTCGCGGTCGGGGCCGCGCCAGCTGTAGCCCAGGGTGGCGGCGACGCCGGCCTCGCGCAGGGCCTGCTCGATGCGGGCCGCCTGGCGCGCCAGTTCGGTGGGGCCGACGCCGAGGATCAGCACCACGAACTCGTCGCCGCCGAGGCGCGCCACCACGTCCGTGGCGCGCACGGTGCGGGAGAGCTCGTGCGCGGTGCGCTGGATCAAGGCGTCGCCGGCTACGTGACCCTGGCTGTCGTTGGTCTGCTTGAGGTGGTCCAGGTCGACCACCACGATGCCGGCGGTGGTGTGCTCGTCGCGGCAGCGCTGTTCTTCCAGCGCAAGCAGTTCACGCCAGCCGCGGCGGTTGAAGATGCCGGTCATCGGGTCGGTCGTCGCCTCCAGTTCGGCGCGCTCGGCGCGACGCTGGGTTTCCTTCAGGTTGACGTCGTGGCACCACAGCGTGGCGAGCATCTGCGCACACAGCTGCACGATCGGCAGCCAGCGCCCCACGTCGACCGCCACCGGCTGCGGATCGATCGCGCAGAGCGTGCCGACCGCGCCATGGTCGAGCTGCACCGGCACGCCGAGGTAGGCGCCGATGCCGCGGCGGGCGGCCGGCGCGGCGGCGTACGGCTCGTGCGCGCGCAGGTCGGGCACCACCCGCGGGCCGCCGTCCAGCATGAGCGAGTTGATCGAGTCCTCCCACTGGAACGCGTCGCCGCTGCGCACGCCGTAGCAGTCGTCCGAGGCGGCCAATACCAGCCAGTCCTTGCCGTCGCCCCGGCTGAAGAACCAGGCGTCCACGCCGGTGCGCTCGCGCAGCATGGCAAGGCAGGCCTGGGCCGCCTCGCGGAAGCCGCCGAACGGCGGCAGCGGCGAAGGCGATCGGGTTTCGGACGGCGAACTCATGGCTGGATCGGGCTGGCGCAGGAAGATGGCAGGCTTCACGATGCCCGCCGCGATGGTGCCAGCACGACCATGAATCCCCCGCACAGGTGAAGCAGGTTCCGTGCCAGCACTCCCGCTACCACGGCGCCAGCAGCGGCTGACGGGTCAGCACGTCGGCCAGCGACAGCGCGATCAGCACGGCCAGCCAGGCGAAACCCGTGCTGGCGACGATGCGCAGCAGCGCGTTGTCGGTTTTCAGGCGCATGAAGACGGTCAGCACCAGCAGCGCCTTGACCGCGGCGATCCCCAGGTTCGCCACCTCGTTGAACGGCCCGAGCCTGAGCAACGCGCTGCCGGCGCTCAGGACCAGCAGCAGCAGCAACGCGGCCAGCGTCCACAGGTTGCCGGCAAGCGAGGGCGGCCGCGGGCCGCTGCGGTGCGTGCGCTGCGGGCGGGCGGGACGCGCGTTCATCCGGACCGCCCCACCAAGTAGATCAGCGGGTAGACGAAGATCCACACGATGTCGACCAGGTGCCAGTACAGCGCGGTCAGTTCCAGCGGCGTGTGGTAGTCCTGGTCGAAGGCGCGGTGCCAGGTGCGCCACGCCATCACGCCGAGCAGCAGCACGCCGACGGTCACGTGCAGGCTGTGGAAGAGGGTGATGAAGTAGTACAGGCAGTAGAAGATCTCCATGCCGCGCGCGTACACGCCCTGCTGCGTGTAGCGGATCGCCGGGATCAACCCTTCGCGGTATTCGGCGTAGTACTCGAAGCCGTGCATCACCAGGAAGGCGATGCCCAGCGCCGCGGTGAGCGCGAGCATCGCGGTGGCGGCGCGCCGCCCGCCCAGCTGCACCTCGCGCACCGACAGCGCCACCGCGCAGCTGCTGGTCAGCAGCACGGCGGTCTCGATCGTGCCCAGCAGCATGTCGGTGTGCCGGCTGCCTTCGGCGAAGGCCTCGGGGAACATCACGCGGCACAGCGTGTAGCCGGCGAACAGCACGCCGAAGAACAGGACCTCGGTGGCCAGGAACGCCCACATGCCCAGCGTCGCCGCCTCGCGCTGCTGCACGGGGTCGTCGAACTGCTCGGGCACGGGGTGCGTTCGGGCGCTCATCAGCGGTAGGCGTAGGGGCCTTCGGTCACGGTCGGGGTCTGCTCGAAGTTGTGCGGCGGCGGCGGCGAGGCGGTCTGCCACTCCAGCCCCCTCGCGTCCCACGGGTTGGGGCCGGCACGCGCGCCGTGGCGCAGCGACCAGGCCAGGTAAAAGAGCGGCAGCAGGTAGGCCGCGCCCAGGATGGTCGCGCCCGCCGAGGACAGCACGTTCCACACCTGGAACTGCGGCAGATACTCGTGATAGCGCCGCGGCATGCCCTCGTAGCCCAGGATGTACTGCGGGAAGAAGGTGAGGTTGAAGCCGAAGAACATCAGGATCGCGGCGAAGCGCGCCCACGCCTCCGAATACATCCGCCCGGTGATCTTGGGCCACCAGAAATGGATGCCGCCCAGGTAGGCCATCACCGCGCCGCCGACCATGATGTAGTGGAAGTGCGCCACCACGAAGTAGGTATCGGTGAGGTTCACGTCCAGCGCGGTGGCGGCCAGGAACAGGCCGGTGAGTCCGCCCAGCATGAACAGCCCGACGAAGCCCAGCGCGTAGAGCATCGGCGCGTCGAAGCCGATGTCGCCTCTGTACAGCGTGGCGGTCCAGTTGAAGACCTTGATCGCCGAGGGCACGGCAATGATGAAGGAGAGGATCGAGAACACGATGCTCGCGTACATCGACTGCCCCGCCACGAACATGTGGTGGCCCCACACCAGGAAACCGACCACGGCGATGCCGATGATCGCGTAGACCATGAAGCGGTAGCCGAAGATGCGCCGCCGCGCGCCGGCGGTGATCAGCTCGCTGACCACGCCCATCGCCGGCAGGATCATGATGTAGACCGCCGGGTGCGAGTAGAACCAGAAGAAGTGCTGGAACAGCACCGGATCGCCGCCCAGCGCCGGGTCGAAGATGCCCACGCCGAACAGCCGCTCCAGGGCGATCAGCGACAGCGTCATGGCCAGTACCGGCGTGGCCAGGACCATCACCAGCGCCACCGCGTACATCGACCACACGAACAGCGGCAGGCGGAACCAGGTCATGCCCGGCGCACGCAGCGTATGGATGGTGACGATGAAGTTGAGCCCGGTGAAGATCGAGGAGAAGCCGACGATGAACACGCCGACCACGGCCAGCAGCACGTGCGAGGTGGAGAACAGGGTCGAGAACGGCGTGTAGAAGGTCCAGCCGGTATCCACGCCGCCCAGCAGCAGGCAGAGCAGGGTAAAGACGCCGCCGCCCACGTACAGGTACCAGCTGAACAGGTTCAGCCGCGGGAACGCCACGTCGCGCGCGCCGATCATCAGCGGCAGCAGGAAGTTGCCCAGCGTGGCGGGGATCGAGGGGATCAGAAAGAACCACACCATCACCACGCCGTGGAAGGTGAACGCCTTGTTGTAGGTCTCCGCGCTCATCAGATCACCGGCCGGCGTGACCAGCTCCAGCCGCACCAGCGCCGCGGCCAGGCCGCCGAGGAAGAAGAAGAAGGTGATGCCCAGGGCGTAGAGGATCGCGATGCGCTTGTGGTCGTGCGTGGTCAGCCAGGAGCGCAGGCCGTAGCCTTCCTCCAGGTAGCTCCGCGGCGGCGGCACGCGCTCAACGGTGCTCATCGGTGTCCTCCGCTGCATGGGTGCGGGTCTTCAGGTAGGCCACCAGCGCCAGCACGTCCTCCGCGCCGATGCGGCCCTGGAAGCTGGGCATGATCGGCGCGTAGCCGGCGGCGATCTGCTTCTTCGGCAACAGGATCGAGTCCTGCAGGTAGCGCTCGTCGGCGAGCACCTGCGAGCCGTCCGACAGCGGTACGGTATGGCCATAGAGGTCGTACAGGTCCGGCGCGTGCACGCCCGACTGCGGGTCGTGGCAGCCGCTGCAGCCGAACTGGCGGAACAGTCTCTCGCCCTGCGCCGCCAGGCCGATGCCGGCATGCGCTTGCAGCCAGCGCGCATAGTCCGCCGGTGCCATGACGATCACCTCGCCGTGCATGCGCGAGTGGTCGGTGCCGCAGAACTCCGCGCAGAACAGGTTGAAGGTGCCCGCCTGCGTGGCGGTGAACCAGAGCTCCGTGTAGCGGTCCGGCAGCACGTCCTGCTTTACGCGGAAGGCCGGCACGTAGAAGCTGTGGATCACGTCCTGCGAGGTCATCACCAGGCGGATCGGCCGGCCCACCGGCACGTGCAGCGTGTCGATCTCGCGCGCGCCGTCGGGATGCTGCACCTTCCACATCCACTGCTTGGCGACCACGTAGATCGGCTGGGCGTCCTTCGGCGGCGTGCGCAGCCTGATCCACAGGTGCACGCTCCAGCCGAAGATGCCCATGAACAGCACGAACGGCAGCAACGTCCAGGTCAGCTCCACGCCCAGGTGCGCGCGCGCGGGCATGCGTTCGGCGGCACTGCCGCGGCGGTACCTCACGCAGAAGAAGATCATCGCCGCGAACACGCCGACCACCACCAGGCCGCACAGCAGCAGCAGCGCGTCGAACAGATGGTCGACGTCGGGCGCGAAGGACGAGGCCTGCGGCAAGGTGTTCATGCGCGCGCCCTCGCCCTCAGCCGGGCGAGCCAGGACGCCAGCGCCAGCACGAAGGCGACGCCCAGCACCTGCATGGCGCGCCCGATCGCCAGGCTGTAGCGGCCGGTGGCCGGGTCGTAGCCGCAGCACAGCAGCACCAGGCGGTCGATCAGCGAACCGAGCCGGCCTTGCGAAGCACTCACCAGGGCCAGCCGCAGCGAGGCCGGCGGCCAGGACACGCCGAAGAAGTACTGCGCGACTTTTCCATCCGGCGTGATCGCCACCAGCCCGGCGGCGTGCGCGTACTGATGCAGGCGTGCGTCGTAGAAGTAGCGGAAGCCGATCGCGCGGGCGAGCGCGGCGATGGCTGGCGGCTCGCCGGTGAGGAAGTGCCACTGCGCCACGTGCGCGGAAGGCTGCATGCGCGCCAGCATTACCTGCGTGCGATGCGCATCCCGCGCTGTCTCCGCGGGATCGATGCCGACGAAGGCCACCGCGAAGTCGCGGCCGGGTTCGAGATCCAGCTGCGCCAGGCTGTGCGCCATGCCCTGCAGCACCACATCGCACAGGTTGGGGCAGCGGTAGTAACCCATCGCCAGCAGCAGCGGCTTGCCGCGGGCGAGCGTGCGCAGGTCGACGGGCGTGCCGTCGGCGTCGTGGAAGTGCGCGTCCATCGGAACGTGTGCACCCAGCTGCTGGTCGAAGCCGGCGCGCTGGGTGAGGTCGGGCGGGGGGGGTGGAGCGTGGTTGGCCAGCGCAGCCAGCGGGAGGCAAAGCGCGATCAACAATGCCAACCGGGACACGGTGGCTGCGAGAAGGCGCAAAGGCCTCTCCCTCACCCAACCCTCTCCTCCGAGCCGTGCTCGGGGGAGAGGGCTAAAGCGGGCGGGCGAGCGGCGGTTCATGGCCGCCGCTCCGTTTTCGCCGATGGCCTGCGCTCCGCGCTCACCGGTCGCCTCGCCGCTTCGGCTCCCTCTTCTCCGGCTTCGCCGGGGAGAGGGTTGGGGAGAGGGGGAGGCCTTTGCCCGCAGCCACCAGTTCCATTGCCCGCCCGATCGGAATCCGTGCCACCGTGTGCGCCTTGTCCATCCACTGGTAGCTGTCCAGGCGCGCGCGCTGGGCCGCGCGCTCCGCGGCGATGTCCGCCGCCGGATCAGGCTGCAACCG
>NZ_JABFWW010000084.1 GCF_013362045.1 Frateuria sp.
GCCACCCGCGCCCAGCTCGACCGCGGCCAGCGCGTGACCGAGCTGA
Organism: Frateuria sp.; assembly: GCF_013362045.1. GTDB lineage: Bacteria > Pseudomonadota > Gammaproteobacteria > Xanthomonadales > Rhodanobacteraceae > Frateuria_A. The sequence continues at coordinate 47 of NZ_JABFWW010000084.1, forward strand.
TGAAGCAAAAGCAGTACGCGCCGCTGTCGATCGCCGAGCTCGCGCTGTCGGTGTATGCCGCCGAGAAGGGCTATCTGGACGACTTGGCCGTAGCCAAGGTGCTCGACTTCGAGCGTGGCCTGCACGCGTTCTTCCACCAGAACCACGAGGAACTGATGAAGAAGATCGTCGCCACCGGCGACTGGAACGGCGAGATCGAGGGCGTCTTCAAGAGCGGCCTGGACGAGTACAAGAAGACCGGGAGCTGGTGAACCAGCCCGGGAACGGGGAACAGGGAACATGCGGGTAGCGGCAAGCCCGACCCAGACTCCACGTTTCCCCTTCCCCAGTCCCCGTTCCCCCGAGCAAGCATAGCGAGCGAGACCCATGGCAAGCGGACGCGAAATCAAAACCAAGATCAAGAGCACGCAGAACATGCGCAAGGTGACGCGCGCGCTCGAGATGGTCTCGGCCTCGAAGATCCGCAAGGCGCAGGACCTGATGAAGGCCTCGCGTCCGTACGCGCGGATGATGCGCCGGGTGATCGCCCACGTGGCCCAGGCCAACACGGACTTCAAGCATCCGTTCCTGATCGAGCGCGACAACGTGGCGCGCGTGGCCTTCATCGTGGTCTCCACCGACCGCGGCCTGTGCGGCGGCCTGAACTCCAACCTGTTCCGTCGGGTGCTGCCGGCCGTGCGCGAGTGGCAGGACCAGAACGTGCAGGTCGACGTGGTGGCGATCGGCCAGAAGGCGATCCAGTTCTTCCGCCGCATCAAGGGCGTCAACCTGGTCGGCAGCGTCAGCCACCTGGGTGAGCGGCCGAAGCTCGAGCAGCTGGTCGGCGTGATCAAGGTCGTGCTGGACGCCTATGTGGCCAATGGCCTGGACCGCGTGTTTCTGGCCTACAACGACTTCGTCAACACCATGACGCAGAAGCCGATGGTCGATGCGCTGCTGCCGCTTCCGCTGGTCGCCGCCGAGCTGGCCGCGCATCAGCAGGCGGGCGAGTCGGCCTACGCGGGCATCACGCTGGAGCAGACCCACGACTGGGACTACATCTACGAACCCGACGCCGCCGCGGTGCTCGAGCACGTGCTCGGCCGCTACATCGAGTCGGTGGTGTACCAGGGCGTGCTGGAGAATCTCGCCAGCGAGCACGCCGCGCGCATGGTCGCGATGAAGAGCGCCTCGGACAACGCCAACAAGGTCATCGCCGAACTGACGCTCAGCTACAACAAGGCGCGTCAGGCCGCGATCACGCAGGAAATCTCGGAGATTGTTGGCGGCGCAGCGGCTGTATAAGTGCGGTCATCCGTGACCGCAGAGCAAGATCAAAAGGCGGCCATCCGTGGTTGCACTCTTAAATAAAAGCGACGCTTCGGCGGCGCTGTGACGAAAACTCGAAAGAATCCATCCGGAGCACATCCATGAGCCAGGGCAAAGTTGTTCAGATCATCGGCGCGGTCATCGACGTCGAGTTCGCGCGCGATCAGGTGCCGCAGGTGTACGACGCACTGAAGATCGACGGCATGGACATCACGCTGGAGGTCCAGCAGGTGCTGGGCGACGGCGTCGTGCGTACCATCGCGCTGGGCTCCACCGAAGGCCTGCGTCGCGGCCTGGTCGCACACAACACCGGCGAAGGCATCAAGGTGCCGGTCGGCAGCGCCACGCTCGGCCGCATCATGGACGTGCTCGGCAACCCGATCGACGAGGTCGGCCCGATCAACGCCGAGGACCACTGGGTCATCCACCGCGAAGCGCCGACCTACGACGAGCAGGCCGCGGCCAACGAGCTCTTGGAAACCGGCATCAAGGTGATCGACCTGGTCTGCCCGTTCGCCAAGGGCGGCAAGGTCGGCCTGTTCGGCGGCGCCGGCGTGGGCAAGACCGTGAACATGCTCGAGCTGATCAACAACATCGCGACCCAGCACGCGGGCCTGTCGGTGTTCGCCGGCGTGGGCGAGCGCACCCGCGAGGGCAACGACTTCTACCACGAGATGCAGGACGCGGGCGTGGTCAAGCTGGACAACCTGCCCGAGTCGAAGGTGGCGATGGTCTACGGCCAGATGAACGAGCCGCCGGGCAACCGCCTGCGCGTGGCGCTGACCGGCCTGACCATGGCCGAGTACTTCCGCGACCAGAAGGACGCGTCGGGCAAGGGCAAGGACGTGCTGCTGTTCGTCGACAACATCTACCGCTACACCCTGGCCGGTACCGAGGTGTCCGCGCTGCTCGGCCGTATGCCGTCGGCGGTGGGCTACCAGCCGACCCTGGCCGAGGAAATGGGCGTGCTGCAGGAGCGCATCACCTCCACCAAGACCGGTTCGATCACTTCGATCCAGGCCGTGTACGTGCCCGCGGACGACCTGACCGACCCGTCGCCGGCGACCACCTTCGCGCACTTGGACGCGACCGTGGTGCTGTCGCGTAACATCGCCGCGCTGGGCATCTATCCGGCGGTGGATCCGCTGGACTCGACCAGCCGCCAGCTCGATCCGAACGTGATCGGCGCCGAGCACTACGACGTCGCCCGCCGCGTGCAGGGCACGCTGCAGCGCTACAAGGAGCTCAAGGACATCATCGCGATCTTAGGGATGGACGAGCTGTCCGAGGAAGACAAGCAGGTGGTGTCGCGCGCGCGCAAGTGCGAGCGCTTCTTCAGCCAGCCGTTCCACGTGGCCGAAGTGTTCACCGGCGCACCGGGCAAGTACGTCTCGCTGGCCGAGACCATCCGTGGCTTCAAGATGATCGTGGACGGCGACGTCGACCACCTGCCGGAGCAGGCGTTCTACATGGTCGGCGGCATCGACGAGGCGATCAAGAAGGGCGAGGAGATGTCCGCCAAGAAGGCGGCATGATGTAGAGCGGGGAACAGGGAACAGGGAAAGTGTAGTTCGCCCAGCCTTGAGCCCCCTGTTCCCTGTTCCTTAGTTCCCCGTTCCCGTCGAGCAAAGCGAGACCAACCATGGCAACCACCATCCGCGTCGAAGTCGTCAGCGCCGAAGCCGCGATCTACTCGGGCGAGGCCACGATGGTCGTCGCCACCGGCGACCAGGGCGAACTGGGCATCACGCCCCGCCACGCCCCGCTGATCACCCGCCTGAAGCCCGGCAAGGTCGTCGTGACCGAGGCCGGCGGCGAGAAGGTCGACATCGCGATCACCGGCGGCGGCATCCTGGAAGTGCAGCCGCACGCCGTCACCGTGCTGGCCGACACCGCGCTGCGCTCGCAGGACATCGACGAAGCCGCCGCGCTGGCCGCCAAGAAGGAAGCCGAGGAAGCCCTGGCCAACCGTTCCGACGCCATCGACCTGGCCGAGGCGCAGGCAAAGCTGGTCGCCGCGCTGACCCAGCTGCAGGCCCTGGAGCGCCTGCGCCGCAACCTCAAGCTCTGACGGGTCCCTCGCCTGGTGGAAAACGCCGGCCTCGTGCCGGCGTTTTCGTTTGCCCAATCATGACTCCCTTCTTCCCCTGCGGGGAGCGGCTCGGGACGAGGGGGCTCTTGCTATGGGCCTCCATGCCAATACGTACGCCCGCCAAACTTCCTCGCGAGCCTCGGCCCCTCACCTCAGCCCTCTTCCTCCAGAGGAGAGGAGGCAAAGCGCACCCACCTTCGAATTTTGGCGCTTACGGCCGTCCCGGTTAGGCTGTCCTGGGGCATCCAGGAAGGACCAGCCATGACTCGTACGATCGCCATGCTTGCAGCCGCCACGTTGCTGGCCGGCTGCGCCCACCTCGCGCCGGAGCCGCCCGCCGGAACCGGCGTCGGCTCGGCCAGCTACCGCACCGCCACGGGCACCGGCCTGGCCCATTACCAGCTCGCGCTGGGCCAGACCGCGATGGGCGCGACGTTGCAGGCGCACGAGGCGCCGGCCTATCCGCCGTCGATGCTCGCTTCCTGCCCGCCACAGGTCGAACTGCCGGCACGGGTGATCGTGGATGCGCAGGGCCGGGTCGGCGATGTGCGCATGGATCCATCGCCCGCTCAGCGACCCTTCGCCGACGCCGTACGCCTGGCCGTGCAAGGCTGGCGCTACGCGCCGCTCACCATCACCCGCTGGGCCGCCGATGCGCAAGGCGACAGCCATCCGGTGGACAGCGAGGCCAAACCCTTCAGCCTCGACTACGTATTCACCTTCCGTTGCGAGCACGGCCGCGCCTCGGTCTCATCCGGGCCCGGGCCGGCGAGCCGCTGAGCCCAGCAAGCCTGGACGTCCCGCCCACGCGCGCGTCCCTAAGCTCGAGCGAGCTGGTCTGCCTGGAGCGCGCATGAAAACCGCCTTCCGCCGCATGCTGCTCGCCGTGCCGGTGCTCGTCGTGCTGCTGGTGGCCGCACGGCTGGCCCTGCCCTACGTGGTCAAGGACTACCTCAACCGCAAGATGGACCGGATGAGTGACTACCACGGTCACATCGCGGACATCGACATCCACCTCTGGCGCGGTGCCTACAGCATCGACGGGCTGCGCATCGACAAGATCGACGGCAAGGTGCCGGTGCCCTTCTTTTCCGCAACGACCACCGACATCGCGCTGAGCTGGCGTGCGCTTACCCACCGCACCATCCGCGGCCGTGTGGCGTTCGACCGCGCCAGCCTCAACTTCGTCGACGGCGAGGGCAAGGTCGCCGGCCAATCCGGCAAAGGCGTGGACTGGCGCCGGAAGCTTGAGATGCTGCTGCCGATCCAGCTGGACGAAGTCACTGTGCACGACAGCCAGGTTACCTTCCGCAACTTCGTGTCGCAGCCGAAGGTGGACCTGAGGATGACCGCCGTCGAGGCCACCGTGGCCAACCTGACCAACGCCGACCGCAGCCAGGGCCGGCGCGTGGCCAGCCTGGACGCCACCGCCCGGGTGCTGGGCGACGCGCCGCTGATGGCCAAGGCGGCTTTCGATCCGCTGGCGCCGCGCCTGCTCGATTTCACCTTCGCCCTGCGCGTCAGCGACATCGCGCTCACGCGCCTCAACGACCTGGCTCGCGCCTACGCCAGGCTCGACTTCGCCGGTGGCCACGGCACCTTCGTAATGCAGCTGGAAGCGCGCGACGGCCAGCTCGAGGGCTACGCCAAGCCGCTGCTGCACGGCGTGCAGATCTTCAGCTGGAAGCAGGACGTCGAGAAGGAGCACAAGAATCCGCTGCGCGTCGCCTGGGAGGCCATCGCGCAGGGCATCGCCTCGCTGTTCAAGAACCACGCGGAGGACCAGCTCGCCACCCGCGTGCCGATCAGCGGGCGCATCGACGACAAGGACGTCAGTGCTTGGGCGGCGATCGTCGGCGTGCTGCACAACGCCTTCGTCAAGGCCTACTCGCCGCAACTGGAGCACCTCGAGCCCGCGCCCGCCAGGAAGGACTGACCCGCCGCTTGGCGGAGGCGCTGCTATCCTCACCGGCCTGCCGCCTCCCATGGATCGAAGATGCCAGCCATGCCCCTGCACGTCGTCATCCTCGCCGCCGGCGAGGGCAAGCGGATGAAGTCGCGCAAGCCCAAGGTACTGATGCCGCTGGCTGGCCGACCGCTGCTGGCGCACGTGCTGGAGACGGCGCGCGCCCTTGCGCCCGCCGCGATCCACGTGGTCTATGGGCACGCCGGCGAGCAGCTGCGTGCGGCCTTCGCTGGCGAGGCGGGCCTGCGCTGGGTCGAACAGGCCGAGCGGCTGGGTACCGGGCACGCGCTCGCGCAGGCATTGGCCGGCATCCCGGGCGAGGCGCGCGTGCTGGTGCTCTATGGCGACGTCCCCTTGCTGCGCGCCGCCACGCTCGCGCCGCTTGTGCAGGCCGATGGCCTGGCCCTGCTCGCCACTTCATTGGCGGACCCGCATGGCTATGGCCGCGTGCGGCGCGACGCAGACGGGCGCGTCGCCGGCGTGATCGAGGAGAAGGACGCCGACGCCGCCCAGCGCGCGATCCGGCTGGTCAACACCGGCATCCTGGCCGGCGATGCCGCGCAGCTGGGCCAATGGATCGCGCGGCTGGACCGCAACAACGCCCAGGGCGAGTACTACCTCACCGACGTGTTCGCGATGGCCGCCGCCGAAGGCAAGCCCGCCGCCTGCGTGGAATGCGCCGACCCGGTCGAGGCGGCCGGCGCCAACAACCCGTTGCAGCTGGCCGAGCTGGAGGACCACCACCGGCGCCGCGCCACGCACGAACTGATGCTGGCGGGCGTGCGCATGGCCGATCCGCGCCGCCTGGAGGTGCGCGGCCCGGTCGACGCCGGCATGGACGTGGAACTGGACATCGACGTGGTCCTCGAGGGCCGCGTCGCGCTGGGTGACGACGTGCGCGTCGGCCCGTTCGTGCGGCTGAAGGACGTCGAGCTGGCCGCCGGCACCGTGGTACTGGCGCATTGCGACCTGGAGGGCGTCGTCACCCGTGGCCCCTGTACCATCGGCCCCTTCGCGCGCCTGCGTCCCGGCACCGAGCTGGCCGCCGGCGTGCACATCGGCAACTTCGTCGAGACCAAGCAGGCGCGCCTGGGCGAAGGCAGCAAGGCCAACCACCTCAGCTACCTGGGCGACGCGCATGTCGGCGCGGGCGTCAACGTAGGCGCAGGCACCATCACCTGCAACTACGACGGCGCCAACAAGCACTTGACGCAGATCGGCGACGGCGCGTTCATCGGCTCCAACAGCGCGTTGGTCGCGCCAGTGACGATCGGCGCCCGGGCCACCATCGGCGCCGGCTCGGTGATCACCCACAACGCACCGGCCGACGCGTTGACCGTCGCGCGCGGCCGCCAGGTCACGCTGGAAGGCTGGCAACTGCCGCGGAAAACGCCGAAGTGAACCACTGTCTTCCGATCGCATGCCGCCGCGTTTCACCGCGGCATGCGCGCGCCAGCACGATCGCTGGCAGCGGACGGTGCCGACTAGGGCAGGCCGTGTGCCGCGCCGCCGCCGCTCCGTCGATGCCGCTCATGATGTGACCGGCACGCGCGCAGCAGCGCGGCGGCCGCTGGCAACGCCCACGCGCGATCAGGCGTAGCGCCAGCCGTCGATCTCCACCAGCAGCTCGCGGCGGCAGATATCGCCATGCAGCAGCAGTACCGGCACGCCGGGCAGGCGGCGGGCGATGAATTCGCGCACCTGCGCGGCGTCGGCCGGGTGGCGCACGTAGGCCTTCAGCGGGGAATGCGTGTCGAAACCCTCGGCCATGCCAGCGGTGGCCAGCAGCGCATCGAGATTGCTGAAGGTTTCCACCAGCTGCGCATGCAGGTCGTCGGCGTGCGCGGAAGCATGGCCGACGACCGCCGCGGTGCCGGAAATCGCCAGCACGTCGCCCGCCGGCAGGGTCATCGCGCGGGCGAAGCTGGGCGGAGTGCGGCCGTACTGCCGCGGGTAGCGCGAGGCACTGACTTGGCGCGGATTCTCCACCCGCGCGCCGGGCTGGTCGCAGGCGAGCAGGTAGACCTGCAGCGTGGGCCGCGCGCCGTGGTGGCCGATCGCGGTGGCGGCCGGGAAGCCGTCGGCGGCGAAGAAGTCGCCCATGCCGGCGGCGCGGCCGTCGCAGAACAGCTTGTAGCGCTCGGCGTCGCCCTCGCCCTGGTTGATCGCGCCCAGATAGTTCCAGATGCGCAGCACGTGGCGCTCGGCCTGCTCCCCTACGACGCGGCGCAGCTGCTCATAGGCCTGCCTGGCGGTGTCGCGCGGGCCGCCATGGTCGCGCTCGTCCAGCTCGATCGCGGCGAACAGCCAGCCGCCGCCGCGCGCCCAGCGCACACCCACGTCGCGACCGTGGCTGACCGGCGCGTCGACCTGCCACAGTTCCAGGGGTGGCGTCTCATCGAAGCACTCCAGCCCGACCTGCAGGCAGCGCGGATCCTCCATCGCCTGCGCACCGGCGCCGAATCCGAATACCGCCAGCGTGCCGCTCTGGGCCAGCGCCAGGGACACCTCGCCATTGCGGTAGCTGACCCGCGGCGCACGGCGCTGTGGCATGGATCTGGCCAGGGTGTTTTCGCAAGCTTCAGCCATGCGCGGGAACCGGGGAGACAAGGCCGCTATGTTACACTCCGCGCCCGCTGCCGCCGGGGGGAGGCACACATGGGGTACGGAACTTCGCATGGCAGAACAGACCGCGGCGCAGCACGAGCTGGCCACCTTGATCGTCCAGAGCCTGAACCTCGATTCGGTGACGCCCGAGCAGATCGATCCGGATGCGCCGCTGTTCGGCGGCGAGCTCGGACTGGATTCGATCGACGCGCTGGAGATCGCACTGGCCGTATCCAAGCGCTACGGTTTCCAGCTGCGCTCGGACAACCCGGACAACCAGCGCATCTTCACCAGCCTGGCCTCGCTCGCGGCGCACATCGAGCAGCGCCGCGCCGCCTGAACCGGCGCGAACGCGCGGCCATGACGCGTTCGACAGGTCCTCGCGCGGATCATCGCGTCCACCTCTGCTGATGCACACGCACGTGATGTCCGAAACCCGGCACCCGCGAGGGCGTCCGCTGCCGCTGCTGCTCGCCTACCCGCTGCTGGCCATAGCCGGCGCGCTGACCCACCGGCAAGAGCTCACGCTGGTCGCGTCGGCCTTGCTGGCGAGCCTGCTGCTGTGGCCGGCCCTGCGTGCGCGCAGGCCGGGCGCGTGGCTGTCGTGGCTGGGGCTGCTCGGCGGCCTGGGCTGGCTCGCCGCGCACGGCCTGATCGCGCTCGCGCTCGATGCGGTGCCGCTGCTGCTGAACCTGCTGCTCGCCTGGCTGTTCGGCCGCACCTTGCGGGCCGGGTGCCAGCCGCTCATCGCGCAGTTCATCGAGGCCATCGAGGGCGCGCCGCGGCTCGCGATGCCGGGCATCGCGCGCTATGCGCGCCAGCTCACTGCCTTCTGGACCGTGCTGCTGGGTGCGCAGGCGCTGTTGCTGGGCGCGCTGCTGTTGTGCCAGGTGCCCGGCGGACTCCTGGTGCGGCTGGGCCTGGACTCGCCGTTGCCGGTGCCGCTGGCGTGGGTCCAGGCTTATGTGCATGCCGGCGCCTACCTGCTGCTGGGCGCGGTGTTCGTGCTGGAGTACCTGTTCCGCCGCTGGCACCTGCGCCACCTTCCGCACCTGGGCCTGCATGCCTTGTTGCACCGGCTGGCGCTACGCTGGCCGCAACTGATCCGCGGCAGGAACCGCACGCCATGACCCTAGCCGGCTACCAGACGACGCTTTGTTTCGCGCCGGATCATCCCAGCCTGCCCGGGCATTTCCCGGGGCGTCCGCTCGTCGCCGGCGTGCTGCTGCTCGAACGCGTGGCCGAGGCGCTGCGCGCCTGGCGTGGCGAGCGCCTGGCCTGCGTGCGCGAAGCGAAGTTCGTCGCTCCGCTCGAGCCAGGAGAAGCCGCCGAACTCAGCTTGACGCCCGCTGGCGCGCAGGTACGCTTTGAAATACGCCGCGACGGAAAATTGCTTGCGCGCGGCCTGGTCGAGGGAGCGACGGATACATGACCCACCATTGGCAAAGCCGGCCCGAGGGCGGCGGGCGTTTCGCACTGTGGCTGATCCGCAGCATCGCGCTGCACGGCGGGCGGCGGTTCGGGCGCCTGTTCCTCTACCCGATCACGCTGTACTTCTTCCTGAGGCGCGGACCCGAGCGCGCGGCGTCGCGCGCCTACCTCAGCCGCGTGTTCGGCCACCGCGCCTCGTCCTGGCAGGTGATGCGGCACATCCACTGCTTCGCCGCCACGATCATGGACCGCATCTTCCTGCTCGCCCACGGCGAGAAGAACTTCGAGATCGAGACGGTCGGCCTGGAGATGCTCGACGAGCGCCTGGCGCAGGGCCGCGGCGTGCTGCTGTTCGGCTCGCACCAGGGCAGCTTCGAGGCGCTGCGCGCGCTCGGCGCGCGCCGGCCGGACATGCCGCTGCGCGTACTGCTGGACAAGCAGAAGACGCCGGCGATGACCGAGCTGCTCGAGGCGCTCGCGCCGGAAGTGGGCGCCTGCGTGATCGACGCCTCGCAGGACGGCACCTCGATCACCCTGGCGATCAACGAAGCATGCCAGCACGGCGCGCTGGTGGCGCTGCTGGCCGATCGCGGGCGCAGCCACGAAGCCTTGCGGCATGTGCCCTTCCTGGGCCAGCCGGCACCGTTCCCGGTGGGGCCCTGGCTGCTGGCGCATTCGCTGAAGGTCCCGGTGGTGTTGTGCTTCGGCCTGTACCTGGGCGGCCGGCGCTACCGGCTGGTGTTCGAGCCGCTGGCCGACCAGGTCGACATCCCGCGCCACCACCGCGGCCCGGCGCTGGACGCGCTCATCGCCCGTTACGCGCAGCGGCTGGAGCATTACGTCCACGTGGCGCCCTACAACTGGTTCAACTTCTATGACTTCTGGCAGCAAGATCGGCGCGGCGCTGTGCATCCTGGCCCTGGCCTGCTCGGCGAACGCCTCGGCGCCTGACGCCACCGATGCGTTGATCGGCCAGCTCGGGCGCCCTGCGCCGGCGCGCACCGCGTTCGCCGAGGCGCGCTTCATGCAGGTGCTCGACCGCCCGCTGGTGGTCTCCGGCGAGCTGGCCTGGCTGGGCGGCGATACGCTCGAACGCCACGTGCAGAAGCCGCACGAGGAAACCGCGCGCATCGCCCAGGGCAAGGTCAGCCAGCAGCGCGAGGGCAAGGGCGAACGCAGCTTCTCGCTGGAGCGCGCGCCGCAGCTGAAGGTGCTGGTCGACAGCTTCGTCGCGCTGCTGGGCGGCGACGCCAGCCGTCTGCGCAAGGCGTTCGCCATCGCCCGCCGTGGCGATGTGCACGGCGCCTGGTCGCTGACGCTGACCCCGCGCGACCTCGCGGTGGCGCGCACGGTCGCCAGCATCCGCATCGACGGCGAAGGCCGCGAGGCGCGCTGCATGTGGATGCAGGAGGCCGACGGCGACGTGGCGGTCGACCTGCTCGGCGACCTGGCCGCGAAGATGCCGGCCGCGCCCACCCGCGAGGCGCTGGCCACGCTCTGCAAGGGCGGCTGAGATGCCGGACCGCCCGCGCATGCCGCAGCGCGCGCGCGTCGCGCTGCTGGCCGCCGGTTGGCTGCTCGCGCTGGCCCTGCTGGGCCTGTGGGTGGCGCAGCGGCTGCACGTGGGTACCGACCTGCGCAGCTTCATGCCCGCGCCGACCACGCCCGATCAGCGCCTGCTGATGGAGCAGGTGGGCGAGGGCCCGGGCTCGCGCCTGCTGCTGCTGGCCATCAGCGGCAAGGACGAGGCCACCCTCGCCGGGCTGAGCCGGGGCCTGGCCGCGAAGCTCAAGTCCGACCCGCGCTACACGCAGGTGCTCAACGGCAGCTTCGACCTCGCCGCGCTCGATGCCAGGCTGCTGCCCTACCGCTACCTGCTCTCGCCCACGCTCGATACGCAGCCGCTGGACGCGCGGTTCCTGCACGACGAACTGGAGCAGCGGCTGGACGACCTGTCCTCGCCCGCGGCGGGCCTGCTCAAGGATCTGCTGCCGCGCGATCCCACGCTGGAGGTACTCAAGCTCGCGCAGCGCTGGGCGCCGGCGCGCTCGCCCGAAGTGCGCGAAGGCGTGTGGTTCTCGCCGCAGGGCGAGGCGCTGCTGCTGGTGCAGACCGCGGCACCCGGTTTCGATCCGGACGCTCAGCAGGCGGCGATCGGCGGCATCGAAGCCGCGTTGCGTGCGCTCCCCGGCGGCCACGGGGCGCGGCTGACCGTGTCGGGTCCCGGCTACTTCAGCGTGGTCGCCAGCGCGCAGACACGCCACCAGGCCGACTGGATCGGGCGCGTGTCCACCGTCGGCTTCATCGCGCTGCTGCTGCTGGCCTACCGCAGCGTGGCCTCGCTGCTGCTGGCCGCGCTGCCGGTGGCCAGCGGCGCGCTGGCCGGCATCGCCGCGCTGACGCTGGCCTATCCGCAGGTGCATGGCATCACGCTGGCGTTCGGCTTCACCCTGCTCGGCGTGGCGCAGGAATACCCGATCCGCGTGCTGAGCCACCGCCGCGCCGGCGAGGATGCGCTGGCGAGCGTGCGCGACCTGTGGCCGCTGCTGCTCACCGCGATCGCCTCGGCATGCATCGCCTACCTCGCCTTCTATGCCTCGGGGGTGAACGGACTCAAGCAACTGGCGGTGTTCACCATCGTCGGCCTGCTCGCCGCCGGCTTCAGCACGCGCTACCTGCTGCCGCCGCTGCTGCCGGCGCGGGTGCGCGACGTCGCCGCGCTGCCGTGGCTCAAGCGGCTGCGCGAAGCAGTGGATGCGCTGCCGCGGCCGCGCTGGATTCCCTGGCTGGTGGCCGTGCTGATCATCGGCATGCTGGCGCTGGCGCGCGGGCCATTCTGGCAGAACGACCTGGCCGCGCTGACCCCGCTGCCCACCGACCTGCTGCAACGCGATGCCCGCCTGCGCGAGGCCCTGGGCGCGCCGGACGTGCGCTATCTGGTGATCCTGGAGGCGGCCACGCCCGAGGCGGTGCTGGCCCTGTCCGAGCGCATGCAGCCTAAGGTCGATGCCTTGCTCGCGCGGCACGCGGTCGATGCGATCGAACTGCCCTCGCGCTACCTGCCCAGCGCCGCGACCCAGCGCGCGCGCCAGCAGAAGTTGCCCGACCGCGCGGCGCTGGAACGCGCGCTCGCGCAAGCCACCGAAGGGTTGCCCTTCCGCAGCGGCCTGTTCGCGCCCTTCGTGGCCGACGTGGAGACCGCGCGCACGCTGCCCCCGCTCACGCCCCAGGCCTTCGCCGCCAACCCGCTCGGCCAGCGGCTGGCCGCCATGCTGGTCGAGCGCGACGGGCGCTGGCTGGGCCTGGGCACGGTCAGCGGCGTGCACGACCCGGCAGCACTCGCGGCACTGGCACAGGACGACGGCAACGCGGTACGCGTGCTCGACCTGAAGGCGGCGGCCGAGTCGCTGGTGGTCGCCTACCGCACGCGCATCCTGCAGGCGCTGCTGGCCGCCGCGGTGCTGCTGGTGCTGACCATCGGCCTGGCCCTGCGCAGCCTGCGTCGCGCCTGGCACGTGCTGGCGCCGATGACGCTGGCGACGTTCCTGGTGCTGGCGGTCGAACGAGTGGCCGACGTGGAAGTCTCGCTGTTCCACCTGGTCGCGCTGATCCTCGCCGGCGGGCTGGGCCTGCACTACGCGCTGTTCTTCGAGCGCGACACCGGCGATGCGGCCGAGCAGCGACGCACGCTGCACGCCACGTTGATCTGCGTGCTGTCGGCGCTGCTGGTGTTCGGCATGCTGGCCTGGGCCACCATTCCGGTACTGCGGGCCATCGGCCTCACCGTGAGCCTGGGCGTGGCCTTCCACTTCTGCCTTTCCATCCTGATGGCGCCGCACGCGCCCGCCGACCATGCTGCCGAAGAGTGACTGGTCCCACCTGATCCCGCATGCCGGCGGCATGTGCCTGCTCGATGCGGTGCTCGCCTGGGACGAGCAGGCGATCCACGCCTGCAGCGAAGGTCACGCCCGCGCCGACCATCCGCTGCGCGGTCCGCACGGCCTGCACGCGGTGCACCTGGCCGAATACGGCGCGCAGGCGATGGCCGTGCACGGCGCGCTGCTGGCGCGCGCGCGCGGCGCCGAGACCGCCCGGCCCGGCATGCTGGTCAGCCTGCGCGAGGTGGTGCTGGCGGTCGAATACCTGCCTGCCAATGGGCGCCTGGACGTCCACGCCCAGTGCCTGTATGCCGACGGTGCCGGCGCCCAGTACGCTTTCCGCGCCGAGCTCGCCGGCCGGCTGCTTGCCAGCGGCCGCGCCGCGGTGATCCATCCGCAAGGACCGTTGCCATGACCACGAACTCTCCTTCACGCCGTGCCCTCGTCACCGGCGGCAGCGGCGATCTGGGCGGCGCGATCTGCCATGCGCTGGCAGCGGACGGCTACCGGGTGGTCGTGCATGCCAACGCTGCGCCCGAGCGCGCCAGAAGAGTGGCGGCGGCGATCCGCGACAGCGGCGGGCATGCGGAGGCGGTCGCGTTCGACCTCACCGATGCAGCCGCCACGCAGGCGGCGCTGGAGGCGTTGCTTGCCGATGGTCCGATCCACGCCGTGGTCAGCAACGCCGGCGTGCACGACGACGCGCCGATGGCTGGCATGGCCGCGGCGCAATGGCAGCGGGTGATCGATGTGTCGCTCAATGGCTTCTTCCACGTGGTGCAGCCGTTGCTGCTGCCGATGGCGCGCGCACGCTTCGGTCGCGTGGTGGCGGTGGGCTCGGTCGCCGGCCAGCTCGGCAACCGCGGCCAGGCCAATTACGCGGCGGCCAAGGCCGGCCTGCATGGCGCGGTGAAATCGCTGGCGCGCGAGATGGCCTCGCGCGGCATCACCGCGAACGTGGTGGCACCGGGTGTGATCGAGGGACGCATGATCGGCGAGAACTTTCCGCCCGAGCGCATCCGCGAGATGGTGCCGGCGCAGCGTGCCGGCCGGCCCGAAGAGGTGGCCGCGCTGGTTGCCTTCCTCTGCTCGGAGGCGGCCGGCTACATCAATGGCCAAGTCATCGGCGTCAACGGCGGCATGGCATGAGCGGCCGAAGGCGCTGATGCCGCGCGCCGCGCACCGCCGGGTGCGTCAGCGGATCAGCCGCGCCGGTTCGCCGGCCTCCACCCCCAGCAAACCTTCGTCGTCGATCACCGTCGGCAGTGCCTCGTGCGAGCGCCGGTAGCTGGCGAGCATGCCGCCGTAGTGCATCACCCGGCCGATGGTGTAGGTGGTGATGCGCGCCACGTCGCGCACCGGACTGAAATGGCTGAGCCGGAATTCCCCCTGGTAGCGCGAGGCGATCGGCACCGACACCACGCCCAGGCCCTTCTCGCGGCAGGCCGCGATCAGGATCGCCGCCTCGAACACGAAGTTCTCCGCCGGCAGGTCGACCAGCTCCAGCGCGGCGCGCGGATACCAGCGCTGGCCGCTCTGCGTGTCGGCCACCGGCAAGCCGCAACCCCAGGAAATGCCCCAGTCGGCCACCGCATTGGCGCGGCGGCGGCCCTTCGGTTGCTGCTCGCGCTCGAGCAGGCGTGCGCCGATCACGATGTGATCGGGATAACGTTGCGCTGCAGCGACGATGCGCGGCACGTCGCTGGCCAGGTGCTGGCCGTCGCCGTCCATCGTCACCACCGCGTCGAAGCCCTGCCGGAGGGCTTCGCGGAACCCGTTGCGCAACGCTTCGCCCTTGCCGCGGCGCACCGGATGGCGCAACAGGGTCACCGGCAGGCCGCCCACGATCTGCGGGGTGCGGTCGTCAGAACCGTCGTCGATGACGATCACCGGCACGTTCAGCGCCAGCACCGAGGCGACCACCCGCCCGATCGCCGCCTCTTCGTTGAGGCAGGGGATGAGTACGCACCAGCGCGGCGAAATCGGTTTCAAGCGCATTCCTCCAAATGGACGTCCATGCCGAGCGAACCGGCGGCCATCAGGCGGCAGCGGCCCGCACCCTGCGCGAGCAATGCCAGCAGCGGCAATGCCGTGGCCGACGGGCTGCTGGCCACCCAGTCGGCCAGCACCGGCGGCGCCGGCGATGCATCGAGGATGCTACCGGGACAAAGGTGCAGATCAAGTCGGCCCAGCGTGCAGGCATCCGGTTGCGGAGCAAGAACGAGCGCGCAGGCGAACGGCGCGGAGCAGCCGGTGACTTCGGCCAGCGGCCCGCTGCCCGCGGTATCGCTGCACACCAGCAGCACGGGCCGCGCGTCGGCCAGCGCGAGGCAGGCCGCTTCCAGCAGGCCGGCGCCGAAACTGGCGCGTTGCGCGCACACCGCATTGGACGGCGCGTGGCAACCGGTGGCGATGGTCCAGTAGCCGGCCGGCGCGTTGTGCACCGAATTGTGGAAGCGCGTGGGCGAAAGCTCCGCGGGCGCGCCGGCGAGGACCGCGCACATGTAATCCATGATCGGCTGATCGCCGTGCGAAGAAGCGAACACGCAGGCCAGCGCAGACGCATCCAGCCCGCTCATCGCCACCGCCTGGTCGGCCACCTCGATTGCGAGCAGCACGCTCTGTGGCGCACGACGGCGCTCGTTGGCCGGCAGCCTGACCGCTGGCGGGTGTGCCGCCGCCGGCGCGGCCGGCTGACCCTGCAGCGCGTTGCGCAACGCCGCGAAGTCGGCCAGTTGCGGGGACCATACGCCAATGCCCTGGACGCACACCTGCAAGCCGCTCATGCGCAACGACCCGCGCGGGCGAAGGCCAGGCAGGCGTTGTTGCCGCCGAAGCCGAACGAATTGCTGAGCGCCACGTCGACCGCCCGCGCCTCGTTGCGCCAGGCGAACTGCCGGCCGCAGGCAGGGTCCGGCTCCCTGCCCCCGAGGTTGCCGGGGACCAGCCCGTGGCCGATCGCCAGCAAGGCGATCACCGCCTCGAGGATGCCGGCGGCACCGAGCGTGTGGCCGGTGAAGCCCTTGGTGCTGCTGGCGCGCGTCGACGGCGGGAAGCCGCGGGCGATCAGCGCCGCTTCCACCTCGTCGTTCTTCAGGCTGGCGGTGCCGTGCAGGTTGACGTAGTCGACCTCGGCCGGCTGCAGGCCTGCGCGCGCCAGCGCATCGCGCAGGGCCAGCTCGGCACCGAGGCCTTCCGGGTGCGGCGTGGACATGTGGTGGGCGTCGCTGGCCTCGCCGTAGCCGAGCAGGCGCGGTGCGCCGGGCGCGGCATCGACGCGCTCGAGCAGCGCGAACCCGGCGGCCTCGCCGATCGAGATGCCGTCGCGGGTGCGATCGAACGGCCGGCATGGCGCGCGCGAGACCAGCTCCAGCGCGTTGAAGCCGAACAGCACGCTCTCGCACAGCGTGTCGACTCCGCCGACCACCGCCGCGTCGACCAGCCCCAGCCGGATCATCCGCTCGGCGCTGGCGAATACCTTGGCGCTGGAGGAGCACGCGGTGGAGACGGTCAGGCACGGGCCTTCCAGCTGCAGCGCATCGGCGACGAAGCCAGCCAACGAGTGCGGCGCATGGATCGGCGGGCGCAGCATGTCGTCGGGAAAACCACCGTCGGCGTCGAGGCGGCGGTAGGCCTCCTCGGTGGCGCCGATGCTGGCGGTGGAGGTGCCCAGCAGCAGCGCCACGCGGGCGGCGCCGTAGCGCCCGCGCGCCGCGTGCACGGCAGCGAGGAAGCCGTCCTGGTTCAGGCCCAGCCAGGCCAGCCGGTTGTTGCGGCATTCCCAGGCGGCCAGCGCAACCGGCAGCGTGGCCTCTTCGAGACCGTCGACACGGCCCACCCAGCACGCCAGCGCGGCATGGCTGAAATCGTTGGCGCGCAGACCGGAGCGGGCTTCCTGCAGAGCGTGCCGGTGGGCATCCAGCCCGCGGCCCAGCGCGGACGTGGCGGTGAAGGCGGAGATCGCGAGCGGGGTGATCGGTTGCAGCATCGAATCAGCCTAGCGGCGGTGCCCGACCTTGCCTAGCCTCGCTTCCGCGGCGGCGGCCGCTTGTTCAGGCAGATGAGGGGTGCGTGCACGATTGCAGTGGCGCGGACGCCTGCGCACACTTGCGGTTTGCTCTGGATCGACGTGTCCGTGGCCGCTCCAGCTCCCCGCAATCCCTGGCGCTACCTGCGCGACGCCGACGTGCTGCACGCGGGCGCGGTGACCCTGCTCGCGGTACTGCTCAGCGGCGGCCTGGTGTGGCTGGGTTACCTGGTGCACGTGTGGCGCATCGCCCGGTGCAGTCCGACCACACTGTCCGGTCGCTGGGTGCTGCTGGTGTTCGGGCGGCAGCTCGAGGGCGACGAGCCCGAAGGGGACTACCGCGCGCGCCTGACCCGTGCGCTCGCATGGATACGGGCCGGCCGGGCGCGGCGGGTGCTGCTGCTCGGCGGGCGTAGCGGCGGCCCATGCAGCGAGGCGCAGGCCGGCCACGCCTGGCTGCAGCAGCAGGGCCTGCCCGGCGATGCCGCGGTTGAGCTGGAACAGGAATCGGTCGACTCGCTGCAGAACCTGCGCCACGCGCGCGGGCTGCTGCAGGGCGGCGACCGCGCCGAAGTGCTGCCGCCGGTCGCGCTGCTCACCAGTCGCTACCACCTGGCGCGCTGCCTTCTGCTGGCGCAGCGGCTGGGCTTCGACGCGCATCCGGCGGCGGCCGAGGAGACGTTGACGCACACGCCGCGCTATCTCCTCCGGCTGGCGATGGAAGCGACCTACGTGATGTGGATCGACCTGGGCATGCGCTGGGCGCAGCTGGTCGGCCACCGGCGCATGGCCTCGCGGATCAGCTGAGCGCCTGCGCTTGTGTCCGCCTGGCGTGCCGGGTCAGACTCCCGCCGCCGCGTTCCGCCGGCGTCCGTTGACAGGGGAAGTCCCATGTTTCGATCCCGTTTCCTGCTGGTCCTGCTGTTGCCGCTGCTGATGCTGACCATGGCGTTCCGCCAGTCGCCGCTGGTCGACCCGGCACCGATCAGCGTGCCGGCCGGTTTGACCGACGTGCAGGTGGGCAAGGCCGTGAAGGCCGCACTGATGGGCCGTGGCTGGACCGTCGGCGAGCAGCAGGCCGGCAGCATCGCCGCCAGCCTCAGCCGCGACGAGTGGGTCGCCAAGATCCGCGTCGACTTCGACACCAAGAAGGTGCAGATCCGCTACGTCGACAGCAAGAACCTCAAGTACGAGGTCAAGCGCGACGGCACCCGCCTGATCCATTCCAACTACATGGGCTGGATGCAGTACCTCTCCGGCGACATCGGCCGCAACCTGGAACTGATCTCGGCCACCGCCAGCTGAATCCGCGCCCGCGTCGACGCGCCGCAGCGCCGGCGCGGGCGTGCTTGCTAAGCTCTGCGGGTCGTATTTTCCGGACGCCCGATGAGCCAGCAAGCCGACCAGGCCGAAACCTTCCTGCGCGAGCTGCAGGACCGCATCTGCCGCACCCTGGAAACCCTCGACGGCGGCGCGCGCTTCGTCGAGGACCGCTGGACCCGCGAGGCGGGCGGCGGCGGCCGTACCCGCGTGCTGCGCGACGGCGCGCTGTTCGAGCAGGCCGGGGTCAACTTCTCGCGCGTGAGCGGCCACACGCTGCCGCCCAGCGCCACCGCGCACCGGCCGGAACTGGCCGGCGGCAGCTTCATCGCCACGGGCGTCTCGCTGGTGCTGCATCCGAAGAACCCGTACGTGCCCGCCACGCACGCCAACGTGCGCTATTTCGAGGCGAGCAAGGAAGGCGTCGAACCGGTGTGGTGGTTCGGCGGCGGCTTCGACCTCACCCCGTTCTATGCGTTCGACGAAGACGTGCGGCATTGGCACACGGTGGCACGCGACCTGTGCGCGCCCTACGGCGCGGACGTCTACCCGCGCTACAAGCGCTGGTGCGACGAATATTTCTACCTCAAGCATCGCGACGAGACGCGCGGCATCGGCGGCCTGTTCTACGACGACCTGAACGAGGGCGGCTTCGAGCGCTGCTTCGCATTCACCCGCGACGTGGCCCAGGGCTTCCTGGATGCTTACCTGCCGATCGCCGGACGTCGCCGCGACACGCCCTGGGGCGAGCGCGAGCGCGAGTTCCAGCTGTACCGGCGCGGCCGCTACGTGGAGTTCAACCTGGTCTATGACCGCGGCACGCTGTTCGGGCTGCAGTCGGGCGGGCGCACCGAATCGATCCTGATGAGCCTGCCGCCGCGCGTGCGCTTCGAGTACGCCTATGCGCCGCAGGCCGGCTCGCCGGAAGCGCGGCTGGGGGATTACCTCAAGCCGCGCGATTGGCTCGCTGAAATGTAAGTCGCAGGGTGGGCTTCAGCCCGCCAGTGCTCTTACGGCAAGCGGCTAGCGGGCTGGCCCCACCCTGCGATCACGGCCGCTCGCCGCTGAACTTCACCGGCGTGGCGCCCACGACCTTGCCGATCTGCGCGCTGTCGCTGACCTCGAGCACCACCTCGCGGCGGAACTCCAGCGTGCCCTGCACCACGGCGTGCGGGCCGATCACGATATGCGGCGGACGGCTGTCGCCGAAGTGGAACCAGCCGCCGGGCCTGTCCACCAGGATGCCGCCTTCCACGTGCGAACCCTCGCCCACGTCGATGTCGCCGCCGACGGTGCCCAGGCCGCCGGCCACGTGCGATGCGTCCAGCGCGATGGCGCCGTTGACGTTGGACACCCGTCCGCCGACATCGACGTTGCGGCCCAGCCGAATGGCGCCGTTGACCGCTTCGATCTTGCCGCGGACGCGGCCATCGGCACCGACCGTGACGCTGCCGTTGACCGTGCCCAGCGAGTCGGCCTGCACGTGCGTGCCCAGCTCGATCGCGCCGTTGACGGTGCTGGCTTCGCGCACGACCGCGTTGTCGCCCACGCGCACCGCGCCGTTGACCGTGCTGACGTTGCCGGCATGCTCGCCGGCCTCGACACGCGCAGTGCCGTTGACCTTGTCGATGTCGCCGTCGCCGGCCCGCGCCGCGAGCGGCAGGCAGAGGGCGAGGGCCAGGGCGGAGGCGAGGAGATGACGACCCATGGTGGTGCTCCGTGTGGTGAACGCGTGGGCTTGGATGCGCACCGGCCAGCCACGGTTGGCATGACCTGTGGCAGGGTCCGATTTGACCTGCACGCGGACACCCCGCACCATTTCACGTTTCCGGTCGCGAAGCCAACGCCATGCACAAGCTCGTCCTGATCCGCCACGGCCAGTCCCAGTGGAACCTCGACAACCGCTTCAGTGGCTGGGCCGATGTCGATCTCACCGAGCAGGGCATGGCCGAGGCGAAGGAAGCGGGCCGGCTGCTGCTGGAGGGAGGCTACGCGTTCGACGTGGCGCACACCTCGGTGCTCAAGCGCGCCGTGCGCACGCTATGGGGCGTGCTCGACGCGATGGACCTGATGTGGATCCCGGTGGTCACCGACTGGCGCTTGAACGAGCGCCACTACGGCGGGTTGACCGGCCTCAACAAGGCCGAGACCGCCGCAAGATACGGCGAGGACCAGGTCAAGGTCTGGCGCCGCAGCTACGACATTCCGCCGCCGCCGCTGGAGCGCACCGCCAATGCCTCGCTGTGCGATCCGCGTTACGCCCTGCTCGATCCGTCGATGATCCCCGACACCGAGTGCCTGAAGGACACCGTCGCCCGCGTGCTGCCGTACTGGCACGACGTGCTGGCGCCGGCGGTGGCCTCCGGCCAGCGCGTGCTGGTCGCCGCCCACGGCAACTCGCTGCGCGCGCTGATCAAGTACCTGGACCACATTTCCGACGAGGCCATCGTCGAGATGAACGTGCCCAACGGCGTGCCGCTGGTATACGAGTTCGACGAGGCCATGAAGCCGTTGCGCAGCTACTACCTGGGCGACGCCGAGGCGATCGCGGCGAAGATGGCCGCGGTGGCGAGCCAGGGCAAGGCGAAGTAGGACGCAGCCGGCCTGGTGGTCGGCTGCTGCGTCAGCTGTTGCGCGGGCCTGCTGGTGCGCCACCGGCGCTTCGTGCGCGCCCATGGCCGAGGCGCTCAGAGCGCATCGTTGTCCAGTTCGCCCGTGCGGATGCGGATCACCTGCTCCAGCGGACTGACGAAGATCTTGCCGTCGCCGATCTTGCCCGTACGCGCGGAGTGCTGGATGGCCTCGATCACCCGCTCGAGCTGGTCGTCCGCCACGGCCACTTCCAGCTTGATCTTGGGCAGGAAGTCGACCACGTATTCGGCGCCGCGATAAAGCTCGGTGTGACCCTTCTGCCGGCCGAAGCCCTTGACCTCGGTCACCGTGATGCCTTGCACGCCGACCTCGGCCAGTGCCTCGCGCACGTCGTCCAGCTTGAACGGCTTGATGACTGCCACGACCAGCTTCATGGATGCTCCTTTCGGTACCTGTGCAAGCAGACGAGCATTGTGCCTGTCCGTCCCCAAGCTGTCGCCCCGGCGGAGCGTGTAGGACAATCCCTACAAATTCTGGCGGAGCCGGCCGATGGCACACACACGTCCCCTATACCTAGACTTCATTCCGACCCGTTCGAGGCGCCGTCCATGATGGACCGGCAGGAAATCGACAGAATTGCATTGCGACTTGTGTCGCTGGTACCGCCAGGGTTGGCACAAGCGCAGCAGGACTTGCGAACCAATTTCCACGATGTCCTGATGCAGGGATTGCGTCGCCTCGAACTGGTCACCCGCGAGGAGTTCGAAGCCCAGAGTCAGCTGTTGGCGCGTACCCGCGCCAAGGTCGACGAACTGGAAAGGCGCGTCGCCGAACTGGAGGCCGACGCAGCTGCCCGCGGGTTCTAGCTGCCAGCTCCCGGGAGCCGCCCCCGATCCGTCACCCTCACCCCGAGAACGATCGGGGGCGGTTATTTTTTGCCTGTCTGTCGATGGAGTCGCATTCCACATGCATCCTGGCGACCCTATCGCGTACGGCCGGGACGACGGCTGCGCAGCCCGCAACCCGCAAGGGACCAAGGAATCCTACGCGGCCACCTGCCCATGCGTGCCTGATCGGCCGGATCAGTCGGTTTCCTCTTTCTCGCCGGCACGTTCAACGCCAATCGCGCGCCAGACCACGCTGGCGAAGCCATGAGCCTGGCAGTCACCCTCAGCCGGGCACAGGAAGGCGTCTCCGCGCCGCAGGTCATGGTCGAAGTGCACCTTTCCGGTGGCCTGCCGGGCACGCACATCGTCGGTCTGCCTGAGGCAGCCGTCCGCGAGGCGCGCGATCGCGTGCGCGTGGCGATCCAGAACGCCGCGTTCGAATATCCCAACCGCAAGGTCACGGTGAACCTGGCCCCCGCCGAGCTGCCCAAGGACGGTGGCCGCTTCGATCTGGCTATTGCGCTGGGCATCCTGGCCGCCGGGGGACAGGTGCCGCGGGAGAAGCTCGACCAGTGCGAATTTCTTGGCGAACTCGCATTGTCCGGAGATCTGCGAGGCGTTTCGGGCGTGCTTCCCGCGCTGTTGCGCGCACGGGCGCGCGGGCGGCGCGTGGTGGTGCCACGCGCCAATGCCGCTGAAGCGGCACTGGTGCCGGAAGCCGAGGTGCTGGTGGCCGATACGTTGGCCGAAGTCTGCGGCTGGCTGCGCAATGCGCAGGAGCTGACCCTGCCGGGCCGGCCCGACGATGTGCCGGCGGTGGATCCGGGCGTGCCCGACCTGGTCGATGTGCGCGGCCAGCTGCAGGCACGCCGCGCGCTGGAGATCGCTGCAGCCGGCGGGCATCATCTTTTGCTGATCGGCCCGCCCGGCACGGGCAAGACCATGCTGGCCGAACGCCTGCCCGGCATCCTGCCACCACTGGACGAAACCGAAGCGCTGGAGACCTGTGCCGTGCTGTCGGTGGCCGGCCAACCGGTTGATCCGGCCCACTGGAGGCGCCGTCCGTTCCGTGCGCCGCACCACACCGCATCGGCGATAGCGCTGGTCGGCGGCGGCTCGAACCCCCGTCCGGGCGAGATTTCGCTGGCGCACAACGGCGTGCTGTTCCTCGACGAGTTGCCCGAGTTCAGCCGGCACGTGCTCGAAGTTCTGCGCGAACCGCTGGAATCGGGACATATCCTGGTGTCGCGCGCGGCGCGGCAGTCGACGTTTCCGGCGCAATTCCAGCTCGTTGCCGCCATGAACCCTTGCCCTTGTGGTTACGCCGGTGACGCCCGCGAGCGTTGTCGCTGCACGCCAGACCAGATCCAACGCTACCGCAGCCGCATCTCCGGCCCGCTGCTGGACCGCATCGACCTGTGCGTCGAGGTACCGCGCGTGCCGCTGGCCGAACTCGGCGCGCCCCATAGCGTTTATGACGAGGATTCGGCGACCGTGCGCGCACGGGTAATCCAGGCCCGCGAATGGGCCTTGGCCAGGGCCGGCCGGGCCAATGCCGAGATCAATACGCGCGAGCTGGAGCGCGATTGCGGGTTGGGCCCGACCGAACGGCGCTGGTTCGAAGCGGCGCTGGAGCGGCTGGGGCTGTCGGCGCGCGCCTATCACCGGACCCTGCGGGTGGCGCGCACGATTGCCGACCTCGACGGTGGCGCGGCGCTGCTGGACCGGGCGCACCTGGCCGAAGCCTTGCAGTACCGACGCTTCTGATTGCCTCCGAAATTTCTGTACCCGCGGGTATTGACTTTGGCGGGCGTCCGTTTAATATCTGCACTCGCCGGTACTTAAAATGTCACCGGCCTGCCGCCCCGGTATCGGTCCCCCTCCCTCCCCCGCCCGATACCGGGGCCGGCCCCTCCCTCAAAGCCATCGTCCCTTGCCCCGCTGGCAGTAGGTTCAGGCGGCTGACGCCCGCTGGAACTGCGCCTCTTCGGTCGACCCCTTCAGTGCCGTAGTCGACGATTGCCCTTGCTGGATCGCTTGTGTGACCTGATCGAAGTAGCCCGTGCCGACCTCGCGCTGGTGCTTGACCGCGGTGAAGCCGCGCTCGGCGGCAGCGAATTCCCTTTCCTGCAGCTCGACGAAGGCGCTCATCTGTCGCCGGGCATAGCCGTGCGCAAGCTCGAACATGCCGTAGTTCAGGCTGTGGAAGCCGGCCAGCGTGATGAACTGGAACTTGTAGCCCATCGCGCCCAGCTCCTTCTGGAAGGTCGCGATGGTGGCGTCGTCCAGGTTCTTGCGCCAGTTGAAGCTCGGCGAGCAGTTGTAGGCGAGCAACTTGCCCGGATACCTGGCGTGGATCGCCTCGGCGAAGCGGCGCGCGTCGTCCAGGTTCGGCTTGCTGGTCTCGCACCAGACCAAGTCGGCGTAGGGCGCGTAGGCCAGCCCGCGGCTGATCGCCTGATCCAGGCCGGGCCTGACGCGAAAGAAGCCTTCCATGGTGCGTTCGCCGGTGAGGAAGGGCTTGTCGTTGTCGTCGACGTCGGAGGTCAGCAGATCGGCCGCATCGGCGTCGGTACGCGCCACCAGCAGGGCCGGCACGCCGCAGACGTCGGCTGCCAGGCGCGCGGCGGTGAGTTTGTCGATGGCCTCGCGCGTGGGCACCAGCACCTTGCCGCCCATGTGCCCGCATTTCTTGACCGAAGCGAGCTGGTCCTCGAAATGCACGCCGGCGGCGCCCGCCTCGATCATTGCCTTCATCAGCTCGAACGCGTTGAGCACGCCGCCGAAGCCGGCCTCCGCGTCGGCCACGATCGGCGCCAGCCAGTCGACCTCGTCGCTGCCTTCGGCGTGATGCAACTGGTCGGCGCGCAGCAGCGCGTTGTTGATGCGCTTGACCACCAGCGGCACCGAGTTGGCCGGGTAGAGCGACTGGTCCGGATACATCTCGCCGGCCACGTTGGCGTCGGCGGCGACCTGCCAGCCGGAGAGGTAGATGGCCTTCAGGCCCGCCTTCACCTGCTGCATGGCCTGGTTGCCGGTGAGCGCTCCCAGTGCGTTGACGAAGTCCTCCTTGTGCAGCGCGTGCCACAGCTTCTCCGCGCCCTGGCGGGCCAGCGAATACTCGATCGGCACGGTGCCGCGCAGGCGCACCACGTCCTCGGCGCCGTAGTTGCGGCGCACGCCGGCCCAGCGCGGATTGTTGGTCCAGTCCAGGGTGAGCTGTTCGGCGGTCGGCAGGGTGGTCTTCATGGATTCAAGCTCCGTGATGTGGGTCCCTCTCCGCCGGGGAGAGGGGTTGGCGAGGGCTCGGGGTGGCCGGAAACATCCGCGCGGTCTCGAAAGGACGGCGGATCAGAGGCGCTCGTAGGCGGGCAGCGTGAGGAAGGCGCCCAGCGAGTCGGCGTGGGTCAATTCGGCGAGCAGCGCCGCGGCCGCATCCGCGCGCCCCGCGCCGGGATGGTCACTCCCGCGCAGCCGGTGCGTGTGCGCAGCGAGCGCCTGGTCGAACAGTGCCATGTCGATCGGGGCGCCGTCGTCGAACTCCAGCGGCACGCAGTCGTTGCGCTCGCCGGGCTCGGCGGCATAGTGCAGCCACTGCCACAACTGCGCGCGGGCGATTTCCGCGGTGGCGGCGTCCTCCATCAGGTGATGGATGGGCACGCAGCCCAGGCCGTCCAGCCATGCGGCGGTGTAGCGCAGCGCCACTTCGACGTTGTTGTCGAAGCCGGCACGGGTGATGGTGCCGCAGGCGGGAGCCAGCAACTGCTCGCGCGTGACCGTGACGTCCTCGCGCAACACATGGAGCTGGTTGGGACCCGGCAAGTGTCGGTCGAACACCGCCTGTGCCACGCTCACCAGGGCCGGATGCGCGACCCAGGTGCCGTCGTGGCCGGCACGCACCTCGCGCAGCTTGTCCGCGCGCACCTTCTCCAGCGCGGCGTCGTTGGCGGCGGCATCGCCCTTGATCGGGATCTGTGCCGCCATGCCGCCCATGGCGAACGCGCCGCGGCGATGGCAGGTCTGGATCAGCAGCTCGGAGTAGGCCTTGAGGAAGGGCACGGTCATCTGCACCTGGCCGCGCTCGGGCAGCAGCCGGTCGCGGTGGCCGCGCAGGGTCTTCAGGTAGGAAAAGATGTAGTCCCAGCGGCCGCAGTTGAGGCCGACCGCACGCTCCCGCAGCGCGTGCAGGATCTCGTGCATCTGGAACGCCGCCGGCAGGGTCTCGATCAGCACGGTGACCTTCATGCAGCCGCGCGGCAGACCCAGCTCGCCCTCGGCGTACGCCATCACCTCGTTCCACAGCACGGCTTCTTCCATCGCCTCCAGCTTGGGCAGGTAGAAGTACGGGCCGCGATCACGCGCGTGCAGGACGCGCGCGTTGTGGAAGGTGAACAGGCCGAAGTCCACCAGCGCGCCGGCCATCGGTTCGCCGTCGACCTCGAAGTGCCGCTCGGGCAGGTGCCAGCCGCGCGGACGCACCACCAGCACGGCCGGGTCCGGGCCGAGCCGGTATTCGCGTCCCTCGGCGGAGCGGTAGGCGATGGTGCCGGCGACCGCGTCGATCAGGTTCCGCTGACCGTCGAGCTGGTTGGCCAGGGTCGGCGTCGAGGAATCCTCGAAGTCGGCCATGAACACCTTCGCGCCGGAATTGAGCGCGTTGATGATCATCTTGCGCTCGACCGGACCGGTGATCTCCACGCGCCGGTCGCGCAGCGCCGGCGGGATGGGCGCCACCTGCCAGTCGGTCTCGCGGATGGCGCGGGTGTCGGTGCGGAAGTCGGGCAGGGCGCCGGCATCCCAGGCGGCCTGGCGTTCGGCGCGGACCGCGAGCAGGTCGCGCCGCCGGGCATCGAAGCGGCGGTGCAGATCGGCCAGGAAGGCCAGCGCATCGGGGGTGAGCAGGCTGGCGTGGGCGGCGGTGTCGCCGTGGACGGTCAGCGGGCCGGGATCGAGTCGTTCCTGCGGGACGGCCATGGTGCAGCTCCGGAAGAGGGTGCATCCAAGCTAGGCCCGCAGACTCACATTTGACAAAGCGAATGTTTCAATCTTTCTTATTGAAATTCTCAAATATGTAGTTAAAAGTTGACTTCAGAAGCTCCCTGGAGGACAAACGCCCGTGAACCGGACCCGCAAGGTGCGCCATGCCGCTGCCCGGAAAACGCCTGCCACGGAGCTGGAAGCGGTCGAAACGGCCGAGCGCTACTACTACAAGGGCAACCGCCAAAAGCAGCTGCGTGCCTTCGTGAGCATCGTCAAGCTGGGCACGCTCACGCGCGCGGCCGAGGCGCTGTTCCTCTCCCAGCCCACCGTCACCCTGCAATTGCAGGCCCTGGAGCGTGAACTGGGCGTGCCGCTGCTGGAGCGGCGGCGCCGGCGCATCAACCTGACCGACGCCGGCGAGGCGCTGTACGAACTGGCGCGGCCGCTGATCGAGGGCTGGGACAACCTTGACCGCGATTTCCAGGCGCGCGTGAAGGGCCTGAAGGCCGGGCGCCTGACCATCGCCGCCGGCGCCTCCACCATCCAGTACCTGCTGCCCGAGCTGGTGCGCCGCTACCGCGAGGCCTACCCGGCGGTGCACCTGCAGCTGGCCAACGTCACCGGCCGCGACGGCCTGGCGCTGCTGCGCGCCGAGGAGGCCGATTTCGCCGTCGGTTCCATGCTGGAGGTACCCAACGACATCGCCTGGACGCCACTGCGCCACTACGACCCGATGCTGATCACGCCGCCGGACCACCCGCTGGCGCACAAGACCGAGGTGACGCTGGAGGACCTTTCGCCCTACGGCCTGATCCTGCCACCGCAGCGGCTGTCCACCTACCGGCTGGTCGACCTGGTGTTCCAGCAGCGCCAGGTGCCCTACCAGGTGGCGATCGAGGTCGGCGGCTGGGAGGTCATCAAGGAGTACGTCGCCAGCGGCTTGGGCATCTCGATCGTCACCGGCATCTGCATCACCGAGGCGGACCATGCACGCCTGGCCGTGCGCAACATGAAGCGCTTCTTCCCGCAGCGCAGCTACGGCGTGGTGATGCGCAAGGGCAAGTTCCTGAGCGCCGAGGCGCGGGCCTTCATCGACCTGGTCCGGCCCGGCCTGCTCGCCGAGCGCTGAGGCGGCAGAAGTGCGCGCTAACCGGGCCGCTGCAGCGCCAGGCGCACGCCGAACGCGCACAGCACCGTGCCGCAGAACCGGTCCATCCACAAGCCCACGCGCGGCCGCGTTTCGAGCAGGCGATGGATACGCCCGCCCAGCAGCGCGAGCACCAGCGACCAGCTCAGGCCGGTGCCGATGAAGCTCAGGCCCAATACCAGCAGGCCCCACTGCGGATGGGGCGCATGCATGGCTACGAACTGCGGCAGGAACGCCAGGTAGAACAGCGCCACCTTCGGGTTGAGCACGTTGGTGAGCATGCCCTGCCGGAAGGCCGCGCCCAGCCCCTGGCCCTGGGTGACGGCCTGCGCCCGTGGGGCCTGCCGGGTAAGCAGCATGCGCAGCCCGATCCACACCAGATAGGCCGCGCCCAGGTACTTGAGCATGCCGAAGGCCAGCGCCGAGGCCATCAAGATGGCCGAGATGCCCAGCACGGCCGCCAGCGTGTGCACCACGCACCCGGCGTTGATGCCCAGCGCTGCGGCCAGGCCCACGCGCGGACCCTCGCGGCCGCTGCGGGCGAGGATGTAGAACGTATCGAGGCCCGGCGTGAGATTGAGCGCGATGCAGGCGAGCAGGAAGGCGCCGAAATGCTGGATGCCGAGGGCCGTCACGGGTCGATCCGTCTGTGCGGAAACGCTATTCGCTGTTGCGGTGCTTGCCGCGATAGCCGCGGAACAGCCCGCGGATGCGCGCCATGTCGGCATCGGGGTCGTCGGTGGCGTACTGCAGCGTGCCCAGGGTGAAGGTGCGGGTCGGGTAGTCGAGGAACACCGGCAGCACCGGCACGTCGGCCTCGCGGGCGATGCGCAGGAAGCCGCTCTTCCAGTGCTTGACGTGCTTGCGGGTGCCTTCGGGGGTGATCCCCAGCCACATGCGCGGATGGTCGGCGAAGCGGCGCACCATCGGGCCGACCACGTTGAGCGCGGCCTTGCGGTTGATGCCGATCATGCCGATGGGCCTGAGGATCAGGCCGAGCGGGCTGTCCAGCACCTCGCGTTTGATCATGATCTTGATGTCCAGCCCCAGCGCGATCTTGATCATCAGGCCCCACACCCCGTCCCAGTAGGACGAGTGCGGCGCGCCGATGATGATCAGCTTGGGGCAGTCCGGCAGTTCGCCCAGCAACCGCCAGCCGGAAAGGCGCAGCAGGCCGCGCATCAGCCAGGGCCAGAACCGGCTGTCGAGCCGCGGCGCCTGTGGCGGCACCGGCGGCAGCATGGCACCGCTCATTCGCCGCTCCAATCGCGCGAGCGCGCCTGCTTGAGCTTGCCGCGTTGCTGCTTGCCGGCCAGGCGACGCTCTTTCGAGGCGCGCGTGGGTCGCGTCGCCACGCGCTTCTTCGGGGCGGCCAGCGCGCCGCGGATGAGTTCGGCGAGCCGCTCGCGCGCGTCGTCGCGGTTGCGCGCCTGCTCGCGGAAGCGGCGCGCCTGGATCACCAGCACGCCTTCGTCGGTCATGCGCCGGTCGCGACGCGTGAGCAGGCGCGCGCGTACCTCCTCCGGCAGCGACGGCGAGGCGGCGACGTCGAAGCGCAATTCGACTGCGCTTTCGGTGCGGTTGACGTGCTGCCCGCCGGGACCGTCCGCGCGCAGGAAGCGCTCGGTCAGCTCGGTATCGGGGAGGGCGAGGGTGCGGCTGATCGACAGCATGCGTGCAGTTTAGAGGATGGCCGATGGCAGGCTGAAGTCCAGCCTGCAGCGCGGACGCTGCCGCAGGGCGACCTCAGCCCACCGGCGCCCAGCCGAAGCGTTCAAGCACCGTTGCGAACACGCCATCCAGCGGCGCGTGCAGGCTCATCGCCTCGCCGCTCACCGGATGCGCGAAGTGCAGCCGCCATGCGTGCAACAGCATACGGTGGCAGCCGAAGTGCTGCTTGTACAGGCGGTTGTGGTCGCTGCGTCCGTGCTGGCAATCACCGATCACCGGATGGTGGATGTGCGCCATGTGCTTGCGTATCTGCCGGAAGCGGCCGGTTTCGGGCTCGGCCAGCAACAGCGCGTAGCGCTGCTGGGGATAGCGGCCCAACGCGACCGGCACCTCGACCGTGGCCAGGCGCCGGTAGCGCGTGCGCGCCTCGCGGCGCGGGCCGGTCTCGCGCGAGCCGGGCAGCGGGTAGTCGACCAGGCCCTCGGCCGGCTCGGGCCAGCCGCGCACTACGGCCAGATACTGCTTGTGCACGCCGCGGCCCATGAACTGCCCGCCCAGCGCCGCGGCCACGGCGGCCGAGCGTGCGACCAGCAGCACGCCGCGGGTCGCACGGTGCAGCCGGGGGGGAAGGAACAGCTCGCCGCCGACCTGCTCGCGCAGCAGGTCGATCAGGAAGGCGTCCGCCGGGCCGATCAATCTGGAGCGGTGCACGGGCAGGCCCGCGGGCTTGTTGACCGCGAGCAAGGCATCGTCCCGGTAGAGCAACTCGAGCATCAGGTGTCCGCGGCGTCATCCGCGAGAGTGGAAGGGCGCGGGACTCACCAGCGCCGGCCGGGGTCATGCGCCCATGGCCGGCACCCGTCGGAACGTGAACCGGCCTTCATCGCCTGGCGCTCGTGACGAAGGCGAGCAGGGCGGCCACCAGGCAACCCAGCGCGAGCCAGCCCGAGCCGTCCGGCCCGCGGGCCAGCCACAGCAACGCGGCACAGCCGAGCATGGCCGCACCGAACAATCCGCCCAGCAGTGCGCGCCGCCGGCGCAGCGCGAGGTCCGCGCGCAACGCGAGCTCCGCCGGATCGGCCAGCGCCTGCCGCTCGCC
>NZ_JABFWW010000205.1 GCF_013362045.1 Frateuria sp.
CGCCATCGAAAGAACCCTGGAGGAGGCCATGTCCCTCGACCGGTTGCCACTGGCCGTCGAGCGGCAGTTCCGTTTCGGTCGCGTTCTCATCGAGGTTGAAGGCGACCAGCAGCGTTTCGCCGGCATGGCTGCGCCGGAAGGCGAGCACGGGCTCGGGCGTGTCGAGGAAGCGGATGTCGCCCCAGCGCAGCGCGGGCTGGCTGCTGCGCCACCGCAGAATGCGGCGGAAACCGTGCAGCGCCGACGCGGGATCGGCTTCCTGCTGCGCCACCGCCAGTGCGTGATGTTCGGCCGGCACCGGCAGCCACGGTTCGCCGCGGCTGAAGCCCGCGTGTTCCGCGCCGTTCCACGGCATCGGCGTGCGGCAGCCGTCGCGGCCCTTGAACTGCGGCCAGAAAGCGATGCCATAGGGATCCTTGAGCGCCTCGTAGGGCACCTCTGCTTCGGTCAGACCCAGTTCCTCGCCCTGGTAGACGCACACCGAGCCGCGCAGCGAGCAGACCAAGGCGGTGAACAGGTTGGCCAGCGCCGGCGCGCTCGCCTTGCCGCCCCAGCGGCTGAGCACGCGCTCGACGTCGTGGTTGGAGATCGCCCAGCACGGCCAGCCGGTGCGCATCTGCGCTTCCAGCTGCTGCACGGTGCTGCGGATGTGCGCGGCGCTTGAATCCTCGGTGAGCAGCTCGAAGCTGTAGCCCATGTGCAGGCGGCCGGCCTCGGTGTACTCGGCCATCGTGGCCAGCGAATCTTCCGAAGAGATCTCGCCCAGCGCCACGGTGCCCGGATAGCGGTCGAGCAGCGCGCGCAGCTCGGCCAGGAACGCGAGGTTCTCCGGTTGGGTGTTGTTGTGCCAGTGGTACTGGAAGGCGTAGGGGTTGTCCGGGCTGAAACCGCGACCGACGCGCTGCTCCTTCGGCTTGGGCGGGTTGTCGCGCAGCTGCGCGTCGTGGAAGCAGAAGTTGATCGCGTCCAGGCGCAGGCCGTCGACGCCGCGCTCCAGCCAGAAGCGCACGCAGCCGAGGATCGCCGCGCGCACCGCGGGGTTGTGGAAGTTGAGGTCCGGCTGCGAAGCCAGGAAGTTGTGCAGGTAGTACTGCCCGCGCCGCGGTTCCCACTGCCACGCGCCACCGCCGAAGATCGACAGCCAGTTGTTCGGCGGCGTGCCGTCCTCGTTCGCGTCGGCCCACACGTACCAGTCCGCCTTGGAATTGTCTCGGCTCTGCCGGCTTTCCTGGAACCACGCGTGCTCCACCGAGGTGTGGCTGAGCACCTGGTCGATCATCACGCGGATGCCCAGGCCGTGCGCCTTGGCCAGCAGGCGGTCGAAATCCGCCAGCGTGCCGAACATCGGGTCGACATCGCAGTAGTCGGCGATGTCGTAGCCATAGTCAGCCATCGGCGACTTGAAGAAGGGCGAGATCCAGATCGCGTCGACGCCGAGGCTGGCCACGTAGTCGAGCTTTTCGATGATGCCCGGCAGATCGCCGACGCCGTCGCCGTTGGTATCCAGAAAGCTGCGCGGATAGATCTGGTAGGTGACGGCTCCGCGCCACCAGGGTGCATCGGTCATTCGCTTGTCTCGCAGGGTTTCGCCGGGGATGGCTGATGCGCGCCCGGCGTCAAGGGTTGCACGGGAGCTTAAATGTTGGCCGCGCAGGCGGCCTCGGCGGTGCATACGTATTCATTCGTGCTGCGCGTGCGTCATGAGTGGCGCACGCATGTGCGTACTGCACACCGGCGCCTGCTCCGCGGCAAGCGTGTGCAGGCATTGCCACGGCGCGCTCCGCTTGGGATCGGCGAGGTGCAGGCGGCGCGGCGGCGCGCCCTTTGCTGCATTGCAAGAGTACCCACCCGCAGAACGTTATGAATACGTATGCAGGTCTGCGCCGCTATCAAAACAACGTCCTTATGATCCAGCCACGTCTTGATAACTCTGCAAGAGAGACGTGGCGATCGGGGAGTGGCGATCAGCCAGGCAACTTGCACATTCGCGCAGTTCTTCCGGAGGGGAAATGAAACAGCTAGAACGCAACATCCTGGCAGTGGCGATCGCCACCGCATGCATCGGACTCTGTTCCACGGCGGCCGCCGCATCGGCGCCGGCCACCGCGGCCGGCTCGGTCCAGGGCACCTCGGTGCAGGACCAGAGCGCGAGCCCGCAGGACCAGGCCGACAGCACCAGCAAGAAGGACCGCAAGGACAAGGACAAGACCAAGACCCTGCAGGCGGTCGAGGTGAGCGGCTTCCTCAGCAGCATCGAGAACTCGACCGCGCTCAAGCGCAATGCCAGCAGCATCGTCGAGGCCGTGTCCGCCGAACAGGTCGGCAAGCTGCCCGGCGTGAGCATCGCCGACACGCTCGGCCGCCTGCCCGGCCTCGCCGTGCAGACCGTCAGCGGCCGCCCGCAGGTGCTGACCATCCATGGCATGGGCCCGGATTTCTCCACCGCGCTGGTCAACGGCGGCCAGCAGGTTTCCACGTCCAACAACCGCGACGTGCAGTTCGACCAATACCCGTCGAGCTGGTTCGACAACGTGGTGGTGCACCTGAGCCCGGAGGCCTCGCTGATCGGCCAGGGCCTGACCGGCACCGTCGACATGCACACCATCCGCCCGCTGGAGAAGAGCGGCCCCGAAGCCGCGGTGAACGCCCACTACATCTGGAACGACATGTCCCAGCTGGCGAAGGGCCCCGGCGTCAGCGACAAGGGCTACAACCTCAACGGCGTGTGGGTGAACCAGTTCGCCAACCACACCCTGGGCGTCACCCTGGGCGTGGACCTGGAATCCAATCCCTCGCAGATCCAGCACCAGCAGCCGTGGGGCTACCCGAGCGACAACGACGGCAACGCGGTGATCGGCGGCGCGAAGAACTACGGCATCTCCGACACGATGAAGCGCCGTGGCGTGCTGGCCACGGTGCAGTGGCGGCCGAACGAGCACTACACCGGCACCGTCGACCTCACCTACGACAACTTCAAGGAAGTGCAGCAGGCCAAGGGCATGGAGTTCCCGCTGTGGTGGAGCTCCGCGAAGCTGCTGCCCGGCAGCGTGGCGCAGAACGGCTTCGTGCAGAGCGGCACCTACGGCAACGTCAAGCCGGTCATCCGCAACGACTACAACAGCACCAGCGCCCGGGTCTACAACTTCAACTGGGACAACAAGTTCACGATCAACGAGGACTGGTCTGCCGACCTCGACGGCAACTACTCGCGCGCCACCCGCAACGACGTCAACCTCGAGAGCTATTCGGGCACCGGCTACACCCCGGCCAACGGCGCCACCGACACGCTGGGCTTCGTCGAGCGCAACGACGGCCTGTTCTTCGTCAACCCCTCGCTGGACTACACCAACGGCGTGGTGCTGACCGATCCGCAGGGCTGGGGCGGCGGCAACGGCGTGGTGCAGGCCGGCTTCATCAACGCGCCGCACACCGTCGACTACCTCGCCAACCTGCGCCTGAATGTCGAGCGCAGCTTCTCCAGCGGCCCCTTCTCCACCATCGACTTCGGCGTGTCGCACAGCACCCGCAACAAGACCTACCACATCGACCAGGACTTCCTGACCCTGGGCGGCGGCACCCTGAGCAGCGGCACCGCCGTGACGACGGCCCCCTTCAGCGGCAGCGCCTGCAGCCCGCTGGCGTGGATGGGCATCGCCTCGCAGCTCTGCTACAACCCGTTCGACCTGATCGCCAGCGGCACGCTGCAGCAGGTGCCGACCTTCGGCTCGTCGCTTTCGTTGCCGCCCAACTGGAAGGTGCGTGAGAAGACGCTCACCCCGTACGTGCAGTTCAACCTGGACACCTCCCTTGCCGGTGTCAGCCTGCGCGGCAACTTCGGCATCCAGGCGCAGCGCACCTCGCAGCGCGGCATCGGCGAACGCGTGGCGCCCGGCAGCTCGGTCACCGGCGGACAGACCCAGCTGATCCCGGTGACCGCCAGCACCACCTACACCCGCTACCTGCCCAGCGCGAACCTGATCTTCGGCTTCACCGACAACGACGACCTGCGCGTCAGCGCCGCCCGCACCCTGGCCCGTCCGCGCATGGACCAGATGAACGCCAGCCTCGGGGTGAGCGGCAACATCACGCACCTGCAGTCGACCGACCCGAACCAGGCGTATTTCAGCGCCTCGGGCGGCAACCCCAAGCTTGCGCCGACCATGGCCGACAACTACAACGTCAGCTACGAGCACTACTTCTCGGGCGGCGACGGCTACGAGTGCAATGCGGCCGACTCGAAGAACTCGGACCTGTGCCGCGCCGGCGGCGGCTACTTCGCACTGTCGGGCTACTTCATCGAGTTGAGCGACTACATCAACCCGAACGCGGCCTACCTGTACGACTTCGCCTCCTTCCTGCCCTTCGGCCTGACGCCGGCGCAGCTGGCCCAGCTGGGCACCACCAAGGGCATCGTCTCCGGCCCGACCAACGATGGCCACGGCTACGTGAAGGGTGCGCAGGTCACGTTGAACATGCCGTTCAACCTGGTCACGCCGGTGCTCGACGGCTTCGGCATGATCCTCACCGGCAACCGCACCAAGAGCTCGCTGGTGTACGCCGGCAACGCCACGCCGATCACCGTGCCGGGCCTGTCGAAGTGGGTGGCCAACGGCACGCTGTACTACCAGCACAACGGCTTCGAGGCCCGCGTCAGCGACAGCTATCGCTCCAGCTTCCTGGGCGAGGTGTCGGGCATCAGCGCCTCCCGCATCGAGCAGACCATCAAGGGCGGCAGCACCTACGACGCCCAGGTCAGCTACAGCTTCGACAGCGGCAGCCTGAAGGGCCTGACCTTCATCGTGCAGGGCTCCAACCTGTCCAACAAGAAGTTCATCACCTACCAGAACAACGATCCGCGCCAGGTGCTGACCTGGGAAACCTACGGGCGCCGCTACGATATCGGCGTCTCGTACAAGTTCCAGTAAGAAGTAACCTCCCCGTGCCCCGCCGTGTGTCTCCGGCGGGGCCTTTTTTCTCCACGCTAGCCCGGGCGGCATCCAGCGACAGGAGCGACGCATGAGCGACACGCGCATCCGGCAAGTCGTGATCGTGGGCGGCGGCACCGCCGGCTGGATGGCGGCAGCGCTGCTCGCGCAGGCCCTGGGAGCCGGTGTTGCAATCCGCCTGGTCGAATCGGCCGAGATCGGCACCGTCGGCGTGGGCGAGGCGACCATCCCGCAGATCCGCCACATCAACCGTTTCCTAGGCATCGACGAGGACGACCTGCTGCGCTTCGTGCACGGCACCTACAAGCTGGGCGTGCAGCTCAACGGCTTCGGCCGGCTCGGCGACTCCTACCTGCACGCCTTCGGCGACATCGGCCTGCCGCTGGGCCTGGCGCCGTTCCACCATTACTGGCTGCGCAGCCGCAGCCGCGCGGGCGCGCCGGGGCTGTGGGCGTATTCGCTCAATGCCGCAGCCGCCGCCGAGAACCGCTTCGCGCCGCTGGAAACCGTGCCGGACAGTCCGATCGGCGGCATCCGCTACGCCTACCACTTCGACGCCTCGCGCTACGCCCAGTACCTGCGCGAACACATCGCACCGGGTGCGGTGCAACGCATCGAGGGCAAGGTGACCGACGTGCGCCTGCGCGCCGGCGACGGCTTCATCGAATCATTGCAGCTGGCCGACGGACAGGTCGTCGAAGGCGATTTCTTCATCGACTGCTCCGGCTTCCGCGGCCTGCTGATCGAGGGCGCGCTGAACACCGGCTACGAGAACTGGCAGCACTGGCTGCCCTGCGACCGCGCACTGGCGATCGGCAGCGCCCCGGGCGGCCCGATGCGCCCGTACACCCAGGCCAGCGCGCGCACCGCCGGCTGGCAGTGGCGCATCCCGCTGCGCCACCGGACCGGCAACGGCCACGTCTACTGCAGCCGCTTCCTCAGCGACGACGAAGCGGCCGCGCAACTGCTGGCGAACCTGGAGACCGAGCCGCTGGGCGACCCGCGCCCGCTGCGCTTCGTCACCGGCATGCGCCGGTTGGCGTGGAACCGTAACTGCCTTGCGCTGGGCCTGGCGGCCGGCTTCATGGAGCCGCTGGAATCGACCAGCATCCACCTGGTGCAATCGGGCGTCAGCCGCCTGCTGGCCATGTTCCCCGACCGCCACTGCGACCGCCAGCTGGCGGACGAGTACAACCGTCAGACCCGTTTCGAATACGAGCGCGTGCGCGATTTCCTGATCCTGCACTACAAGGCCACCGAGCGCACCGACACGCCGTTCTGGAAGCAATGCGGCGCGATGGAGATACCACCGTCGCTGGCGCGTCGCATCGACCTTTTCCGCCGTACCGGCATGGTCTTCCGCGAGGGCGACGAGCTGTTCGCCGAGACCGGCTGGGTCCAGGTGCTGCTGGGCCAGCGCATCGAACCCCAGCACCACCACCCGCTGGCCGACGCGCTGACCGAAGGGCAGCTGGACGGCTTCCTCGCCGACGTCCGTACCCTGGTCGGCCGCGCAAAGAACATGCTGCCGCCGCACCACGAATTCGTGGCACGCGCGGCCGGCAGCCTCGCCGCATGACGCCGCGGCGTGCCACGCATGACCGAGGGCGAGCCATGATCCGACGCATCGCTACATCCCTGCTTTTCGCCCTGATCGCGCTGGCCGGTTCCGCGCCTTCCGCCGCCGCGGCCGCATCCTCGCCTGCCACCATGGCGTCGGCGACCTCCGGCGTCTGGTACGAGATCTTCGTACGCGCCTGGTACGACACCGACGGCGACGGCATCGGCGACCTCAATGGCGTCACCGCGAAGCTCGACTATCTCCAGTCGCTGGGCGTGAGCGGCATCTGGCTGATGCCGATCAACCCCTCGCCCAGCTACCACGGCTACGACGTCACCGACTACGACGCCATCAACCCGCAGTACGGCACGATGGCCGACTTCGACCGCCTGCTGCGCGAGGCCCACCGGCGCGGCATCAAGGTGATCATCGACCTGGTGGTCAACCACACCAGCGACCGGCATCCCTGGTTCCTTGCCGCGCGCGACCCGAAGGACCCGCACCACGCCTGGTACAGCTGGGCCGGTCCCGATACCGATCTGCATGCGGCCAGCGCCACCGGCGGCCAGGCCTGGCACGCGCTGGGCGGACAGCATTACCTGGGCATCTTCACCGGCGAGATGCCGGATCTCGACTTCGACACGCCCGCCGTGCGCGCCGCGGTGACCGATGCCGGCCGGCGTTGGCTGGCGCGAGGCGTGGACGGCTTCCGCCTCGATGCGGCCCGGCACGTGTACGCCGACTTTCCCGAGCAGGTGGACGATCCGGCGATACTGCAGCGGAACCTTGCATGGTGGAGCAGCTTCCATGCGGCGATGACCAAGGCGCGTCCCGGCGCCTACCTGGTCGGCGAGGTGACCCGCGACGACCCCAGACAGCTGGCGCCCTGGTACGGCTCGCTCGATGCGGTGTTCGATTTCCCGCTGGCCGCGCAACTGATCCGCAGCGCCGGCAGCGAGCGCAATCATGGCCTGGACGATCTGCTCGGGCGCATCGCCGCTTCGATCCCGGCTGGCCGGGATGCACCGTTCCTGTCCAACCACGACCAGGAGCGGGTGATGAGCCAGCTCGACGGCAACCCGCAGCACATGCGCTTGGCCGCGGCGATGCTGCTCACCCTGCCCGGCCAGCCGTTCGTCTACTACGGCGAAGAGCTGGGCATGCGTGGACGCAAGCCCGATCCGGACCTGCGCGAACCGATGCGCTGGCACCGCGACCCGCGCGGCACCGGGGAGAGTCGCTGGAAGGACTTCAGCGCCGGCGACGGCCCGGCCGTGTCGGTCGATGCCGAGCAGGACGATGCCCGCTCGATGCTCGCGTGGTACCGCATGCTGATCGGCTGGCGGCGCGCGTTGCCGGTGCTGCGCGACGGCGCCCTGCGCGTGCCGGCCGTGGACAACCGGCATCTGGCTGCGTGGGAACTGACCGACGCCGGCCATGACGTGCTGGTCGTGCACAACCTTTCGCACCAGCCGCAGACGCTGGAGCTGGCCGGCCCGCTCGCGCGCTTCAACCGGGTGCGCCTGGCCAGCCAGCCTGATGCCAGCATCGCTGACGGTCGGCTGCATCTGTCCGCCTACGCTTCGGTGGTGCTCCAGTGAACGGCGGGAATCC
Source organism: Frateuria sp. (assembly GCF_013362045.1). Lineage (GTDB taxonomy): Bacteria > Pseudomonadota > Gammaproteobacteria > Xanthomonadales > Rhodanobacteraceae > Frateuria_A. The sequence continues at coordinate 8,122 of NZ_JABFWW010000205.1, forward strand.
CCCTCGTCGAGAACGTTCGCGGGCAACAGGACGCAACATCGGAAGCCGTACGGCCGAGTCCGTTTTTCATGCGCCCATCCACGCCACCGGATCGTGCGCCGCACCATCGGAAAACCGCGCCATGTCACAGATGAATACGAATGCATACGGCTGTCGCGACTTGCGCCGACAGCCCTACCATGGCCCCGGTTCCGCTCGCCTCCACGCGCTCTTCACAAAGCTCAAGCGCGCGTCGACGGGGCCGGTCACGTGGTTAGTTTTCGGAGTATTGCTGGTGTCCCCCTCCTCCCCTGCTGCATCGCTCTCAAAGGCCCGGGCGCACGCTGCGCTGGCCAAGCCTGCTTCCCTCGCACCTGCCGCACCCGGCTTCGACATTCCGCTGGGCGACGATGCGCTGCGCGTCGAGCTGACCGCGCCGGGCATCCTGCACGTGCAATACCGCGCTGCCGGCCACGCGCCCGCGCCGACCATCGTGATCGACCCGGCCGCGCAAGCCGCGCCTGCGCCGGCCGCCGAGATCTCCCGCGATGACGCCGGCGTGCACCTGCACTCCGCGCAGCTCGATGCGACATGGGACGCGCAGCACGGCGAGCTGCGCATCGGCCTGCCCGGCCAGCCGCCGCTGCTGCGCCAGTTCGCGCTGGGTTCGCTGGCCCATGGGCGCCTGAGCCTGATCCACGCCAAGGGCGAGCCGATGTACGGCATCGGCGGCTTCGACGCCTGGGAGCCCGCTACGGCCGGTTTGCTGCGCGATGGCTACCGCGCCATCACCGCGGGCGAACAGGGCCATGCGGGCGCACCGTTCGTGTGGACCACGGCCGGCTACGGCGTGCTGGTCGACGGCGTCGGCGGCCAGATCGCGCTGGGCGACACGCGCATCGACGCGCGCATGTTCGACGGCGGCCTGGACTACTACGTGTTCCTTGGCGACCCGCACGCCGTCTTCGGCGCGCTGGCGCAGGTCAGCGGCCGCAGCCCGCTGTTCCCCAAGTGGGCGATGGGCTTCACCAACAGCCAGTGGGGCATCGACGAAAAGGAGCTGCTGGACATCGTCCACGGCTACCGCTCGCGCCACATCCCGCTGGACAACTTCACCCTCGACTTCGACTGGAAGGCCTGGGGCCAGGAAAACCGCGGCGAATTCCGCTGGAACGAGCACAAGTTTCCCGACGGCGACAGCGGAAAACTCAAGACCCTGCTCGACGCCCAGGGCGTGCACCTGACCGGCATCATGAAGCCGCGCATCCACGTCGATACGGCCGAGGGCCGCGAGGCCACCGAGCACGGCTACTGGCTGGCGCAGAGCGACGCGGCGCCGGACTACTTCTCCGGCAAGACCGTGCGCGAGCTGGATTTCTCCAAGCCCGAGGTGCGCCGCTGGTTCTTCAACGATGCGCTCAGGCATTCCTTCGCCACCGGCATCGTCGGCTGGTGGAACGACGAGGCCGACGACGTGGCCGTCGACCTGCAGCACATGGACATGCAGCGCGCGATGTACGACGGCCAGCGCGCCATGACCGACCTGCGCGTGTGGTCGCTCAACCGCAATTTCTACCTGGGCGCGCAGCGCTACGCCTACGGCCTGTGGTCCGGCGACATCCGCACCGGCTTCGCTTCCATGGCCGGCCAACGCCAGCGCATGCTGAGCGCGATCAACGTGGGCGCCATGCAATGGGGCATGGACGGCGGCGGATTCAAGGGCGGCACGCCCAGTCCCGAGAACTATGCGCGCTGGATCCAGTTCGGTGCGTTCACGCCGGTGTTCCGCGTGCACGGCGAGCTCGGCCAGCACCGCCAGCCGTGGGTCTACGGCCCGGTTGCCGAGAAGGCCGCCACCGACGCGATCCGCCTGCGCCAGTCGCTGATCCCCTACATCTACAGCTACGAGCATCGCCGCCGCGCCACCGGCATCGGCCTGGTCCGTCCGCTGCTGTTCGACTGGCCGACCGATCCCAACCTGCGCAACGACTATGACGCCTGGCTGTTCGGCGACAGCCTGCTGGTGGCGCCGGTGGTCGACGAGGGCCAGACCGTCAAGCCGGTCTACCTGCCCGCGGGCGAATGGACCGACTGGTTCAGCGGCAAGCGCTACGCCGGCGGCCGGACCATCGAGCACCAGGCCGATGCGAAGGGCTGGAGCGACATCCCGCTGTACGTTCGCGAAGGCGCGATCATTCCGCTGGCGCCGCCGATGGATTACGTGGGCCAGCACCCGCTCACCGAGCTGGAGGTGGAGCTGTTCCCTGCCGCCCACGCCAGCCGCTTCGACTATTACGACGACGACGGCAAGACCTACGGCTACGAACAGGGCGCCTACTTCCTGCAGTCCATGCAACTGCAGGCGCAGGACGGCGCCGTCAGCTTCGCCCTCGCTGCCCCGCAGGGCAGCTACAAGCCGGCACTGCGCTCCTGGCTGCTGAAATTCCACGGCCATGCGGCGCGGTCGGCAAGCAGCAACGGCCGCGCGCTGGAAGGCTTTGCCGGCGTCGAGGCGCTGCGCGCTTCCAAAGACGACGGCTGGGCCGTAGGCCAGGACCGCTTCGGCCCTGTGACCTACGTGCGTGTCACGGCCGGCATGGCGCAAAACATCACGCTGGGGCGGTGACCACCGGGCAAACCCTCTGCGGGAGCGGCTCCGCTCCCGCCGGGTTTTTCCTGCATGGTGCCGCTCGGCGCAAGGTCTTCATCGGGAGGG
>NZ_JABFWW010000294.1 GCF_013362045.1 Frateuria sp.
GGACACACGGTCACCAGCAGGGCGGCACCCAGGGCCAGGGCTGCCCATTTATTGAGAATGGCTATCATTGCCCTAGTATAGGCGGTAACGGCGCCGCAGGTGAAAGGCGTGTCGGGATGCCGCAGCGTTGCCCGTCGCAGGGCGCATCAGAACGCTCCCTCGGCTGCAAGAAAAAGGCCGGGACCTTGAACAGGCCCGGCCTTCCAGCGCATCGGTTTCCGTGAGGGAAGCCGGCTGGTGCCTTACTTCGCCACCACCCGCACCATTTCCAGACACTTGTTCGAGTAGCCCCACTCGTTGTCGTACCAGCTGACCAGCTTGACGAAGGTGGGATCGAGCGCGATGCCGGCGTCGGCATCGAAGATCGACGTGCGCGCGTCGCCGCGGAAGTCGGTGGCGACCACCTTCTCTTCGGTGTAGCCCAGGATGCCCTTGAGCGCGCCCTCGGACTGCGCCTTCATCTCCGCGCAGATCTCGGCGTAGGTGGCCGGCTTCTCGAGCTCGACGGTGAGGTCGACCACGGACACGTCCGAGGTCGGCACGCGGAAGGACATGCCGGTGAGCTTCTTGTTGAGCTCGGGGATCACAACGCCTACGGCCTTGGCCGCGCCGGTCGAGGACGGGATGATGTTCTCCAGGATGCCCCGGCCGCCGCGCCAGTCCTTGTTGCTCGGGCCGTCGACGGTCTTCTGCGTGGCGGTGGCGGCATGCACGGTGGTCATCAGGCCGCGCTTGATGCCCCACTTGTCGTTGAGCACCTTGGCGATCGGCGCCAGGCAGTTGGTGGTGCACGATGCGTTCGAGATGATCGTCTCGCCGGCGTACTTCTGATGATTCACGCCGTAGACGAACATCGGCGTGTCGTCCTTGGACGGCGCCGACTGGATCACCTTCCTCGCGCCCGCGTCGATATGCTTCTGGCAGGTTTCCTTGGTCAGGAACAGGCCGGTGGATTCGATCACGACGTCCGCCTTCACCTCGTCCCACTTCAGGTTCGCCGGGTCACGCTCCTGGGTCAGGCGGATGCGCTTGCCGTTGACCACCAGGTGGCCGCCTTCGATGGAGACCTCGCCCTTGAAGCGGCCGTGCACCGAGTCGTAGCGCAGCATGTACGCCAGGTAATCGGGCTCCAGCAGATCGTTGATCGCGACGATCTCGATGTCCTGAGCGAAATTCTGCACGGCGGCGCGCAGCACGTTGCGACCGATGCGGCCGAAGCCGTTGATGGCGACCTTGATGGCCATGGGCGTTGCTTCCTCTGGTTCGATGAAGGCGGCTGGCGGCCATACGGGGCTGCCAAAGGCCCCCATTTTAGCCTGAACCCGCGTGCGGCTCGCGGCATGGCGATAGCTGCCCAGGCACGTATCGCAGCCCGCGTGCGGGTGACGGCATGCGAGGATGACGGCAGGAAAGGCATTGCTGGAACCCGCCATGCAAGCGCACGTCACGCCGTTCTTCCACGCCACCACCTCGACCTGGACCTACCTGGTGCGCGACCCGTCCACCGGCGAGGCGGCGATCGTCGATCCGGTGCTCGACTTCGACCCGCCCGGCGGCGAGGTGAGTCATGCCAGCGCGGCGCGAGTGCTGGCGGCAGCCGCACGCGAGGGCGCGCACGTGCGCTGGATCCTGGAAACCCACGCGCACGCCGATCACCTTTCCGCCGCCCACTGGCTTAAGGAACGCACGTGCGCGAGCACTGCGATCGGCGCCGGCATCGAGCAGGTGCAGGCGACCTTCCGCGAGAAGCTGGGCCTGGACGATGCCGAACCCCACCTCGATGGCCGCGCATTCGACCGCCTGCTGCACGATGGCGACGAACTGCCGCTGGGGCAGCTTGCCATCCGCGTCGTGGCCACGCCGGGGCACACGTCCGACAGCATGAGCTACCTGATCGGCGATGCGGTGTTCGTCGGCGACACGCTGTTCTCGCCGGCCGCCGGTTCGGCGCGCTGCGATTTTCCCGGTGGCGATGCGCATGCACTGTTCCGTTCGGTGTGGCGCATCTATGGCCTGCCGGCGGCACGCATGTTCCTGGCGCACGACTACCCGCCGGAGGGCGAGGCGCCGCGCGCCGAGGTGCCGATCGCCGAGCAGCGCGCGCGCAACAGCCACATCCGCGAAGGGACGGACGAGGAGGCGTTCGTCGCCATGCGTCAGCAGCGCGATGCCGCACTGCCGCCACCGCGCCTGCTGTGGCCTGCGTTGCAGGTGAACATCCGCGGTGGCCGCCTGCCGCCGCCGGAGGCCAACGGCCAGCGCTACTTCAAGCTTCCCTTGCGGATCGGGTGAGCGTGGCATGGCAAACTCGCCCGCTGTTCCGACTGCGTCCTTGCCATGATGAACCTGCGCCGCTGCGCCGTTTTCCTGCTCGCCTGCCTGCTCCTGGCTCCCGATGCCGATGCCTGGGGTCCCGATGGCCACCGCATCGTGGCCGAGCTGGCGCAACGCCACCTGAGTCCCGCCGCCGAGGCGCAGGTCGAGCGCCTGCTCGCGCCCGAGCACACGAGCCGGCTGGCCGACGTTGCCACCTGGGCCGACGACATCCAGGACGATCCCGCGCAGCAGTCGCTGTGGAAGGCGACCCGCAGCCAGCACTACGTCAATTTCCGCGACAGCCAGTGCCACTACGACCCGCCACGCGACTGCCCGGACGGCCGCTGCGTGGTCGGCGCGCTGGATCACTATGCGGCCGTGCTGGGCGATCCCGGGCAGAGCGACGAGGCCCGCCGTGAGGCGCTCAAGTTCGTCGTGCATTTCGTCGGCGACGTGCACCAGCCGCTGCATGCGGGCTATCGCGACGACAAGGGTGGCAACACCTACCAGGTGCAGTTCCAGGGCAAGGGCAGCAACCTGCACCGGGTCTGGGACTCGGGGCTGCTGCACACCCGCGCCCTGGCATGGCAGGACTACGCGCGGCAGTTGGACGCAGGCGGACTCGCCGGGCCGCCGCCCGTCCAGGGCGCACCGTATGCGTGGGCCGAGGAATCCTGCCGGATCAGCCGCGGCATCTATCCGGACGGCCATGCGATCGGTGCCGCCTACGTCGGGGCCGAGCTTCCGCTGGCCGAGCGGCGCCTGCGCGAGGCGGGCCGGCGCCTGGCCAAGCTGCTCAACCTCGCGCTCGGCTGAGGCGTGCGCGACGGCCGTCGCAGCTCCGGCTGCATACGATTGCACGCCGACCGCGCCATCACCGGCATCTGCTAGCCTGCCGGCATGAACCCCGAAAACCACCTGCGCCGCACCAAGATCGTCGCCACCCTGGGCCCCGCCACCGACTCGCCGGGCATGCTCGCGCGACTCATCGCCGAAGGCGTGGACGTGGTCCGCCTGAACCTCTCCCACGGCCAGCCGCAGGACCATCGCGTCCGTGCCATGGCGGTGCGCGACGCCGCCGCGGCGGTCGGGCGCGAGGTCGGCATCCTGGCCGACCTGCAGGGCCCGAAGATCCGCATCGAGAAGTTCGCCAACGGGCCGATCGAACTGCAGCCGGGCGATCCGTTCGTGCTCGACTGCTCGCCCGGCGCCCCGCCCGGCGACCGTTCCCGCGTCGGCGTGAGCTACCACGACCTGCCGCACGACGTGGTCGCCGGCGACGTGCTGCTGCTCGACGATGGCCTGGTCGCCCTGCGCGTGGTCGGGGTCGACGGCGCGCAGGTGCGTTGCGAGGTGCTGATCGGCGGCCGGCTTTCCGACCGCAAGGGACTCAACCGCCAGGGCGGCGGACTGTCGGTGTCGGCGCTGTCGGACAAGGACCGCGCCGACATCAAGCTGGCCGCCGAGATCGGCGCCGATTTCCTCGCCGTATCGTTCGTGCGCTCGGCCGAGGACATGGAAACCGCGCGCCGCCTGCTGCGCGAGGCCGACGGCCACGGTGCGCTGGTGGCCAAGATCGAGCGCGCCGACGCCATTCCGGTGCTGGGCGAGATCATCGACGCCTCCGACGCGGTGATGGTGGCGCGCGGCGACCTGGGCGTGGAGATCGGCGACGCCGAGCTGCCCGGCCTGCAGAAGAAGATCATCCGCGAGGCGGTGGCGCGCAACCGCGCCGTGATCACCGCCACGCAGATGCTGCAGTCGATGGTGACCGCGCCGATCCCGACGCGCGCCGAAGTGCTCGACGTCGCCAACGCGGTGATCGACGGCACCGACGCGGTGATGCTTTCGCAGGAAACCGCCGCCGGCGCGCACCCGGACGTGGCGGTGGCGGCGATGCGCCGCATCTGCCTGGGCGCCGAACGCCAGTTCGAGCCGAAGGAAGACCTGACCGCCGCCACCCACCGACTGGACCGCGCGGACCAGGCGATCGCGCTGGCCGCGATGGTGCTGGCCGGCCAGCTCGGCGTGCGCGCGCTGATCGCCCTGACCGAATCGGGCGCCACCGCGCAGTGGCTCTCGCGCTACCGCAGCGCGGTGCCGATCTACGCGCTCTCGCCCAGCGCCGACTCGCGCCGCCGCATGTTGCTGCTGCGCGACGTGCAGCCGGTGGCGTTCGACCAGGTCAGCCAGAGTTCGGCGGCCAACGCTCGCGAGGCCGTGCGCCAGCTGTTCGCGCTGGGCAAGCTCGGCGAAGGCGACCGCGTGGTGCTCACGCAGGGCGACCGGGTCGGCGCCGGCGGCGGCACCAACACGCTCAAGCTGCTGCTGGTCGGTGCCGAGGGCATCGTCGAGAGCCTGCGCGACCTGTAAGTACGGCTCTTTGCGTTCGCCTCCTCTCCCCTCCAGGGAGAGGATCGAGGTGAGGGGCGGGTGCTCGCGGGGAGCCCAACCGAGGCTTTGCTTGCCTCCATCAAGACTTTCACAAGATTGACCCCTCACCCCGCCCCTCTCCCCGGAGGGGAGAGGGGGCCGAAAGGCCCGCCCGTAACGGCGGCGGCGCTACACTGCGACCCCCACGCCCAGGAGGTTGCCATGAATCCGACCGTCCGCCGTCTCGCCCTTGCGGCGCTGCTTGCCATCGGTCTGCCCGCCATGGCGCAATCGACGAACAAGGTCGATCCGCGGCATCTGTACGAGCACTGGATCCTGCTCAACCACAAGGTCGACATCGACGTGCCCAACAGCGCCCGCGGCATCACCCAGCCCGGCTGCGCGTCGGTCAGCTACATGATCGGTTCCGATGGCGTGCCGCGCGACCTGAAGGTCGAGAAGGTGGTGCCCCAGGGTGACTTCGGCCAGATCGCGATGAGTGCGGTGTCCGATTTTCGCTACGGCCCCTCGTTGTCCAACAAGAATCACGACCCGGTATCCACTTACTACACCGTACCCTTCAACGCGCCATCCGATGCGGCAGGCCAGCAAAAGGTGATGGCGCCCTGCCGCCTTCCCGGCTACGAAAGCTGACTGTCTCGCAGGCGTCACGACGGCCCAGGCGCATGCCGTTATAATCGGCGGTTCTTTGACCGGCCGCCGATGGCGGCTGGCATTCCATCGCGGTACCCCCGCCTCGTCTCGACGGAGTCGTTCATGAGCATCGAAGATCTTGAAAGCATCGCCCAGGCGATGGTCGCGCCCGGCAAGGGCATCATCGCGATCGACGAATCGACCAACACGATCAAGAAGCGCTTCGAGGCCGTCGGCATCGAGAACAGCGAAGAGAACCGCCGCGCCTACCGCGAACTGCTGCTGACCGCGCCGGGCCTTTCCGAGCACATTTCCGGTGCGATCCTCTACGACGAGACGATCCGCCAGAAGACCAGGGACGGCGTTCCGTTCACCGACGTAATGAAGAAGAACGGCATCATTCCGGGCATCAAGGTCGACAAGGGCCCGGTGCCGCTGGCCGGCTTTCCGGGCGACGTGGTCACCGAGGGCCTGGACGGCCTGCGCGATCGCCTGGCCGAGTACGTCAAGCTGGGCGCGCAGTTCGCCAAGTGGCGCGCGGTGATCAACATCTCCGAGGACAATCCGAGTTCCACGGCGATCGAGGCCAACTGCCACGCGCTGGCCCGCTACGCTGCGCTGTGCCAGGAAGCCGGGCTGGTGCCGATGGTCGAGCCGGAAGTGATCATGGATGGCGACCACAGCATCGAGGTCAGCTATGAAGTGCACGAGGCGGTGCTGCGCAGCCTGTTCAACGCGCTGTACGAGCAGAACGTCATGCTCGAGGGCACCATCCTGAAGGTGAGCATGGTCATCCCCGGCAAGGACTGCGACGAGCAGGCCGAGGCCGAGGAAGTGGCCGAGGCCACCGTGCGGGTTCTCAAGAGCACCGTGCCGGCCTCGCTGCCGGGCATCGTGTTCCTCTCCGGTGGCCAGACCGACGAGCAGTCGACCGCGCACCTCAACGCCATGAACCGCATCGGCCCGCATCCGTGGCCGCTGTCCTTCTCCTACGGCCGCGCCATGCAGCAGGCGGCGCTCAAGCTGTGGTCCAAGGACATGAAGGGCAACTACGCCGAGGCGCAGAAGACCGTCGCCGCGCGTGCCCGCGAGAACGGCCTGGCCGCGCTGGGGCAGTGGAACGGCTGAGCCGCCAGACAAGGTCGTGCTGGGAGGGCGCCGCAAGGCGCCCTTTCTCTTTGCACGCGGGCACTGACTACTCTTTCGCTCTCGTGCGGGTCTCCAGGGAGAGCTGTGCCGGTGGTGGGCGGGCTCGTCCGGTGCGTGCTTCGTCCCCCTTCCTCGCTGCGCCGCACTCTTGCCTCGCCTTTCGGCGGCACCATGCTCCGCTCCTCTCCTCTTATGACGCGCGATGCTCTTGCCACCTCATTCCTTTGAGGAGACGGGCCGGCTCGCGGGGGCGATGCAGTTGTGCACGGGTGCGCTTTGCCCATCGTTCTTCCGTGGCGCTTCCGCGAGCCAGATCGCAGGATCGCTACATAAGAGCGATCGACAAAAGCGCATCCGCGCACAACCAAATCTCCGCGAGCACTCGGCCCTCGCCCAGCCCTCCCCCAAAGAGGAGAGGAAGCTAAGCGCACATCGGACGCATAAGCCCACTGCAGGCAAGCCAGTTCGCGGGAGCATGCGGGAGGGCTACGCAGGACCCAGGCAGCAAAAAGGGGCGCCCGACCGAGCGCCCCTCGCCATACATCGAACGGCGCATCCCTGCGCCGACACCCATCAGAACCGGTACTCGGCGCTGATCGACACCATGTCGGTGCTCAGGTCCACGTCCTTCTTCTTCGCATCGTAGTAGTCGTAGTTCAGGCCCACGCTCACGTTGTTGCTGAAGTCGTAGCCCACGCCCGCGCCGGCGTACCAGCTGGTGTCGTCAAGGCCCTTGCGGACCGGATTGACGCTGTTGTCCAGGCCGTGGCCCTTCCAGCTGTACAGGCCCGTGTGGGCGCCGACGTACCAGCTGGGCGCAAGGCTGAAGCGGCCGTTCACGCCGGCGGTCCAGCCATGCAGCTGCGAGCGGCCCTGTTCGATCACGTCGTTGCTGTTGAAGATGTTCTTGACGTGGATATTGCCCAGGTCGTTGTAGCCGGCTTCCACGCCCAGCGCCAACTGCGGAGCGACCGCCCAGCGGTAGCCGCCGCCGATCGCGTAGCCGGTGTCATGGCCGTTGTACGGGCCCTTGTCGATCGAGGTGCGGCCCACGTTGCCGTTGACGAACCAGCCGTCGTTGTGGATCGGCGCGCTCTGCGCAAACGCGGCGGGAACAGCCAGCAGGCCGGCGGAAGCGAAAGCAAGGGAAAGCAGCGTCTTCTTCATGGAGATTTCTCCTGTTGTTGTGGCGATCGCGGGGTTCGATCGCTTGCGCGCGCCCCAAAAGGGGGGAAGGGCGACGCGTGTTCCTTGGATGGGGCTGGTGGCCGAAAAATTCAATCGCCATGAATGCGTCGGTAATTTGCCGTTAAGCCGGGCGGCATGACGGCGGATGGACGTCTGGACGTCCATCCGCCTCGCTTCGTCAGAAGCGGTACTCGCCGGTCAGCGAAACGATGCTCGTCGAACGCTTCAGGCCGGTGATCCGCTCGCCCGTGGTCGGGTTGGTGTAGTGGCCGGCGTTGGCGTGGAAGTAGTCGTACTGCACGCCCACGCCGAAGTGCTCGTTGATGTCCCAGCCGGTGCCGAAGCCGCCGTACCAGCTGCCGCGGCCTGCGTGCTTGCCGTTGGAGAAGCCCAGCTGCTGGTTGAGCGTGTCGTAGTAGCGCTGGTTGTTGTCGTTGGCCCAGAACAGGCCGCCATGCGCGCCGATGTACCACTCCGGCGTCAGATTGATACGGCCGTTGACGCCCACCGTCCAGCCACGCAGCGCGTTGACGGTGTCGCGCTGGTTCACCGGGCTGGAGTTGAACACGTTGCGGACGCGGTAGTTGCCGAGGTCGGTGTAGCCGGCCTCGATGCCCAGGCCCAGGTCATGCCCGACCTTCCAGCGATAGCCGCCGGCCACGCCGTAGCCGGTACGGCGGCCGCGATGGCCGTTGAAGAAGTTGAAGGCGCTGGCGTTGCTGCCGAAACCGCCATCGCTGTTGCCGCTGGTGCGGCCCACGTTGGCGTCGATGAACCAGTTGCCGCTGCCCACCGGCTGGCTGGACTGGTAGTTGCCGCTGCCGTTGGAGGTATTGTCGGCAGCGGGCGCCGGTGCGGTGGTCGACGGCGGATTGGCGGGGGCAGTGTCCTGCGGTGCGGCGTCCTGCGCGAAGGCGGGGGCGGCCAACAGGCCCGCGGAACTCAAGGCAAGTGCGTACAGCGTGTTTTTCATGGGATCGTTCTCCTGATGTCAGGACCAGGCGCTCGGCGCGTGGGGAACGGGCCGGACGGGGCGCACGGGGCATGCGCATCGGGCATTGAACCCATCGGCGCCTGAAGTTCCGCGATATCCGACCCGTGACGATTAAGGCTGAATTAATCGGCACGCCGCGGCGACACAGGGCGATGACGCGACAGCAACCATGCGATCGGCGACAATTGGCGCTTTGCCGCTTGACCGGAGAAGCACCGATGACCACCCGCCGCGAACTCGCCAACGCCGTGCGCGCTCTCGCCATGGACGCCGTCGAGGCGGCCAAGTCCGGCCATCCGGGCATGCCGATGGGCATGGCCGACATTGCCGAGGTGCTGTGGAACGATTTCCTGCACCACAACCCGGCCAATCCGAAGTGGCCCAACCGCGACCGCTTCGTGCTTTCCAACGGCCACGGCTCGATGCTGCAGTACGCACTCCTGCACCTTTCCGGCTATGACCTGCCGATGGCCGAGCTCAAGCGCTTCCGCCAGCTGCATTCGAAGACCGCCGGCCATCCCGAGTACGGCCACACGCCGGGCGTGGAGACCACCACCGGTCCGCTGGGGCAGGGGCTGGCCAACGCCGTGGGCTTCGCCCTCGCCGAGAAGGTGCTGGCGGCACACTTCAACCGCTCCGGGCACACCGTCGTGGACCACCACACCTACGTGTTCCTGGGCGACGGCTGCCTGATGGAAGGCATCTCGCACGAGGCCGCCTCGCTCGCCGGCACCTGGGGCTTGGGCAAGCTCGTGGCCGTCTATGACGACAACGGCATTTCCATCGACGGCGAAGTCGAGGGCTGGTTCACCGACGACACGCCCCGGCGCTTCGAGGCTTACGGCTGGAACGTCATCCGTGGCGTCGACGGGCATAATGCCGCGGCGGTCAAGCGCGCGCTCGAGCAGGCCACCGCGCAGACCGGCAAGCCCACGCTGATCTGTGCCAAGACCATCATCGGCTTCGGTGCGCCGAACAAGCAGGGCAAGGAAGAAAGCCACGGTGCCGCGCTGGGCAAGGACGAGGTCGCCGCCGCGCGCGAGCGGCTCGGCTGGAACCATCCGCCGTTCGAGATCCCCACCGAGATCTACGCCGGCTGGGACGCCAAGACCAAGGGGGCCCAGCGCGAGCAGGCCTGGAACGATGCCCTCGACGCCTATGCCAAGGCGCATCCGGAACTGGCCGCCGAATTCAAGCGCCGGCTTGCCGGCGAGCTGCCGGCCGACTGGGCGGACAAGGCGCAGGCGTACATCGCCAAGCTGCAGTCCGAAGGCCCGGAAGTGGCCTCGCGCAAGGCCTCGCAGATGGCGCTGGACGCCTTCGGCCCGCTGCTGCCGGAGCTGATCGGCGGCTCGGCGGACCTCGCCGGTTCCAACCTCACCAAGTGGAAGGGCAGCAAGGACGCCGGCAACGGCGATGCCAGCGGCGGCCAGGGCAACTACGTCTACTACGGCGTGCGCGAGTTCGGCATGACCGCGATCAGCAACGGCCTGGCGCTGCACGGCGGCTTCATTCCCTACGACGCCACCTTCCTGGTGTTCTCCGACTACGCGCGCAACGCCGTGCGCATGAGCGCGCTGATCCCGGCGCACGCCATCCACGTCTACACGCACGACTCCATCGGCCTGGGCGAGGACGGCCCCACCCACCAGCCGGTCGAGCACCTCGCCAGCCTGCGCTACATCCCGAACAACCAGGTGTGGCGTCCTTGCGACGCGGTCGAGTCGGCAGTGGCCTGGAAGGCGGCGATCGAGCGCAAGGGCAATCCGGCGTGCCTGGTGTTCTCGCGGCAGAACCTCAAGCACCAGCAGCGCAGCGGGCAGCAGGTGGCCGCCATTGCGCGCGGCGCATACGTGCTGTCCGACCCGGCCGACACCCAGTTCAAGGCGATCCTGATCGCCACCGGCTCGGAGGTGGAGCTGGCGATGGAGGCGGCGCGCACGCTCGCCCAGCAGAACGTGCCGGTGCGCGTAGTGTCGATGCCCTGCACCGAGGTGTTCGACGAGCAGTCGCTGGAATACCGCGAAGGCATCCTGCCGTCCTGGTGCCGCGCGCGCGTGGCGGTGGAGGCGGCGACCACCGACTACTGGCGCAAGTACGTCGGC
>NZ_JABFWW010000103.1 GCF_013362045.1 Frateuria sp.
GTTCGACCACGCTGTCGGCCACCCGCCAGAAGCTGTCGCAGACCAGGCCGAGCAGATGGCGGTCGTGCGAGACCAGCACCAGCGCGCCGTCGAAATCGGCGAGCGCATCGGCCAGCGCCTCGCGCATGTCCAGGTCCAGGTGGTTGGTGGGCTCGTCGAGCAGCAGGAGGTTGGGCTTGTCCCAGGCGATCAGCGCCAGCGCCAGGCGTGCGCGCTCGCCGCCGGAAAAGCCGTCGACCGGCTCGAAGGCGCGGTCGCCGGCGAAGTTCCAGCCGCCGAGGAAGTCGCGCAGCACCTGCGCGGACACACCTGGTGCCTTGTCCTGCAGGTGGTCGAAGGGGCTCGCTCCCTCGCGCAGGCTCTCGACCGTGTGCTGGGCGAAGTAGCCGATCCTGAGGTCCTTGTGCGCCTTGCGTTCGCCGGCCAGCGACGGTAGCTCGCCGACCAGGGTCTTGACCAGGGTGGACTTGCCGGCGCCGTTGGGACCGAGCAGGCCGATGCGTTCGCCGGCTTCCAATCTAAATCGCACGTCCGTAAGAACCACGTTCGCCCCCTCTCCCCGTTGGGAAGAGGGTTGGGGTGAGGGGCCAAGGCTTGCCCCGGACTCCATTGAAGCGCGCTCTGACCCAACATCATCGCCAGCACCATCCCTCACCCCAGTCCCCTCCCCGGAGGGGAGAGGGAGCAGAGCCGTGTAACCGGCCGAAACCTCTTCCAACTGCAGCATCGAATCGGGCAGCCGCTCCGGCACCGCGAACTGGAAGCGGAACGGACGCTCCGCCCGCACCGCCTCGGTGCCGGCCAGCTTCTCCAGCCGCTTCATGCGCGACTGCGCCTGCTTGGCCTTGCTGGCCTTGGCCTTGAAGCGGTCGACGAAGGACTGCAGGTGCGCACGCTCGGCCTGCTCGCGCTCGTGCGCGATCTGCTGTTGGCGCAACTGCTCGGCGCGCAGGCGCTCGAAGGCGCTGTAGTTGCCGGTGTACAGCCGCGCCCTGCCCTCGTTGAGGTGCAGCATGTGCGAAGTCACCGCATCGAGGAACTCGCGGTCGTGCGAGATCACCAGCAGCGTGCCCTGGTAGCGGCGCAGCCATTCCTCCAGCCACAGCACGGCGTCGAGGTCGAGGTGGTTGGTCGGCTCGTCCAGCAGCAAGAGATCCGACGGCGCCATCAGCGCGCGCGCCAGGTTCAGTCGCACGCGCCAGCCGCCGGAGAATTCCTTCACCGCGCGCTCGTGGGTTTCCGGGGCGAAGCCCAGGCCATGCAGCAGGCGGCCGGCGCGGGCGCGGGCGTCGTAGCCGTGCAGCTCCTCGATGCGGTGGTGGGCACGCGCCATCGCTTCGCTGTCGCCGCGGGCCAGGGCGTCGGCTTCCTCGCGCAGGGCGGCGGCCACGTCCTCGTCGCCGCCGAGCACGTAGTCCAGCGCAGGGTCGGGCAGCGCAGGCGTCTCCTGCGCCACCGAGGCCAGGCGCAGCTTCGCCGGCAGGTCCAGCTCGCCGGCGTCGGACTCCAGCCGCCCCTGCAGCGCAGCGAACAGGCTGGACTTGCCGCAGCCGTTGCGGCCGATCACGCCCAGGCGCCAGCCGCTCTGGATGGTCAGGTCGATATCGGACAGCAGCAGGCGGCTGCCGCGGCGCAGGGCGAAGTGGCGGAACGCGATCATCGGAAGGAACGTATACGGGCGACCCGACATGATAGCCGGGCTTGGAATGCCGAGCCCATCGCAGTCGCCGCCAGACGCCGTGGCGCCCCCGCCATACATCTGCTACAAACGGCGCCGCACTGGACTTTGCGGAGAGGGGAATCATGGTCAAGTTGACTGGCGGCCTGGCGATGCTGGCCGCGCTCGCGTTCGGCGCACCGGTGGCAGTACATGCCGGCGACAACCTGCTGATCAAGCGCGTGCAGCAGGAGCAGGGCATGAACCTGCCCACCCGCGGCATGACCATGGCACAGGTGGAAAAGCGCTACGGCGCCCCGCAGCGCAAGCTGCAGCCGCGCGGCGGCGACACCAAGAAGCACCCCGTGATCAATCGGTGGGACTACAGCAACTTCATCGTGTACTTCGAGCACGACCACGTGATCCACTCGGTGCTCAACACGCCCGCCGGCAACAACCGCAATCCGGCGACGGCGCAGTAGGCACTCGGCCGCTTCCCGCGGATCGCCTCGATCCGCCCTTGCTCGCGTCATCGTTGGCGCTCGCCCTTCGGGGTCCGCTTCGCCATTCCGCCGGCGCTTCAGCGCCGGCGAGTCAAACACCTTCCCCCATGGGACGTGGGAAGGATCGTAGCCTGTGGCACGCGTCGCGCTTACACTTTCCCGTTCGTCCCCAAGCAGCGCGAGTGCCACGATGACCTCCTCCCCCAACCTGCGCCTGCCGGCCGAATGGGAGCCGCAGGACGCGGTGCTGATCGCCTGGCCGCACGAAGGCACCGACTGGGCCGAGCGCCTGGCCGAGGTGGAAACCACCTACACCGCGCTGGCCGCGGCGGTCGTCCGCTTCCAGCCGCTGGTGGTGATCGTCGCCGACGCGCGCGTGCGCACCGGCGCCGAGCACGCGCTGCGCGGCGCCGGTGTGGACATGGAGCGCGTCCGCTTCGTCGAGCTGCCCTACGACGACACCTGGCTGCGCGATTCGGGCCCGATCACGCTGGTCTCGGCGCAAGGCTTCCAGCTCACCGATTTCCGCTTCACCGGCTGGGGCGGCAAGTTCGGCGCCGAGCAGGACGATGCGCTGGTCGCCGGCCTGGTGACCGCCGGCGTGTTCGGTCCGGCGGCGCACGAGCGGGTGGACTGGGCGCTGGAGGGCGGCGGCATCGAAAGCGATGGCGGCACGACCGTGCTCACCACCTGGCGCTGTCTGCACCAGCGCCATCCGGAACAGTCGCGCGAGGCGATGGACGCGATCCTGCGCGAGCGCCTGCATGCCCGGCGCGTGCTGTGGCTGGACCACGGCTACCTGGAGGGCGATGACACCGATGCGCACATCGACACCCTCGCCCGCTTCGCGCCCAACGATGGGATCGTGTTCCAGGCCTGCCAGGATGTGGACGATCCGCACCACGCGGAGCTGCAGCGCATGGCCGCCGAACTCGCCCTGCTGCGCACGCCCGAAGGCAAGCCCTACCGCCTCTCGCCGCTGCCCTGGGCTCGGCCGATCCTCGACGAAGGCCGTCGCCTCGCCGCTTCCTACGCGAACTACCTGATCATCAACGACGCGGTGCTGGTGCCCGCCTATGGCGACGTCGCCGACGAGGAAGCTGCCCGCATCATCGCCGCCGCCTATCCCGGACGCGAGGTGGTGCAGGTGCCCTGCCGCCCGCTGATCTGGCAGAACGGCAGCCTGCATTGCATCACCATGCAACTGCCTGCCGGCTTGCTGGGCTGAAGCGTCCCGGCGCCGACGGCGCACGTCGCGCCGGACGCCGGCCTTGCCGCTGCATCGCCGGGCGACGGACGCCGAAATCGTCGCCGGAGCGCGCTTCACGGGACATCGCGACCCTGGGTTGCGATAATGCACCGCATGAAAACATCCATCCTCAAGGTCGCGCTGCTGCAGGAAACCAACCGCGGCAGCCGCGACGCGAACCTCGACGCGATCGAGGCGGGCCTGCGCGAGGCGGCCGCCGCGGGCGCGCAGCTGGCGCTGCTGCAGGAACTGCACAACGGCCCGTACTTCTGCCAGCGCGAATGCGTGGACGAGTTCGATCTGGCCGAGACCATCCCCGGCCCGGGCACCGAGCGCATCGGCAAGCTGGCGCAGGAGCTCAAGCTCGTCGTCGTCGCCTCGATCTTCGAGAAGCGCGCCGCCGGGCTGTACCACAACACTGCGGTGGTCTTCGACCGCTCCGCGGCGATCGCCGGCAAGTACCGCAAGATGCACATCCCGGACGACCCGGCGTTCTACGAGAAGTTCTACTTCACGCCGGGCGATATGGGCTTCGAGCCGATCGACACCTCGGTCGGCCGCCTGGGCGTGCTGGTGTGTTGGGACCAGTGGTACCCGGAAGCCGCGCGGATGATGGCGCTAGCCGGCGCGCAGCTGCTGCTCTATCCCACTGCGATCGGCTGGGATCCGAACGACGAGCAAGCCGAGAAGGACCGCCAGCGCGACGCCTGGGTCACCGTGCAGCGCGGCCACGCGGTGGCCAACGGCCTGCCGCTGCTGGCCTGCAACCGCACCGGCTACGAAGCCGATCCCTCGGGCGTCGGTAACGGCATCCGCTTCTGGGGCAGCAGCTTCGTGGCGGGGCCGCAGGGCGAGTTCCTGGCCCGGGCAGGCACCGACGGGCGCGAGCTGCTGGTAGCCGACATCGACCTCGAGCGCAGCGAGCACGTGCGGCGCATCTGGCCGTTCCTGCGCGACCGGCGCATCGACGCCTACGGTGACCTGCTGAAGCGTTATCGGGATTGAAAACGGTGGGCTGAAGCCCACCCTACAAAACCACCCTGCGGGGTGGGCTTCAGCCCACCACCCGAACCCCGGATCCTGCATGACCCTCCCCGAAACCGGCGCCGTCCCCGACGCCCTCCTCGACCAGCCACTGGAGCGCCTCACCCGCGACGGCGTGGAGTACGTGGTGCTGGGCACGGCGCACGTCTCGCGCGCCAGCGTGGCGGCGGTCGAGGCGCTGCTGGCGAACGAAGCGTTCGACGCGGTCGCGGTCGAACTTTGCCCGAGCCGCGCCGAGGGCATGCGCAACCCTGATGCGTTCAAGCAGATGGACCTGTTCCAGGTGATCCGCCAGGGCAAGGTCGGCATGGTCGCCGCAAGCCTGGTGCTGTCCTCGTTCCAGCAGCGGCTGGCGGCGCAGTACGGCATCCAGCCCGGCGCGGAGATGAAGGCGGCGATGGAAGGCGCCGAACGCGTTCGCGCGCCGGTCTGGCTGATCGACCGCGAGGTCGGCACCACGCTCAAGCGTGCGTGGCGCAGCGTCGGCCTGTGGTCGCGCTTCGGCCTGCTCGGCGGACTGATCGCCAGCGTGTTCGAGCGCGAGCAGGTGGACGAGAAGGAAATCGAGAAGCTCAAGGAAGGCGATCTGCTGGAGAGCGCCTTCGGCGAGTTCGCGCAGAGCTCCGCCCCGCTCTACAACAGCCTGATCGGCGAGCGCGACGCATTCATGGCCGCGCGCCTGCGCGAGCACGCGCAGGCGGAGCCGGCGGCGCGCCGCGTGCTGGTGGTGATCGGCGCGGGGCACCTCAAGGGCATGTGCGAGCAGTTGCGCCAGCAGCAGGAGCCGCCAGCGAACTGCGTCGCGCAGCTTGCGCAATTGCCGCCCAAGTCGTCCTGGCCCAAGTGGCTGGCGCTGGGCCTGGTGCTGCTGGTGTTCGCGGCGATCGGCTATGCCTTCCACCGCAACCCCGCGCTCGGTGCCCAGGCCCTGCGCAACTGGGTGCTGTTCACTGGCGGCTGCGCCGCGCTGGGGGCGCTGGCGGCGGGTGGGCATCCGCTGAGCATCCTGGCGGCCTTCATCGCCGCGCCGATCAAGCCCTTCCGGCCCGGCATTCCCGCCGGCGGCATCAGCGCCATGGCCGAGGCCTGGATCCGCCGGCCGCGCGTTGCCGACTTCGAGACCCTGCGCGACGACATCAGCCAATGGACCGGCTGGTGGAAGAACCGGGTGGCGCGCACCCTGCTCAATTTCATCCTGGTCAGCGTGGGCACCGTGATCGGCGAGTACGCGGCCGGCATCCAGATCTTCAAGAGCCTGTTCTGAGCGTTTCCTGCACGACCGGGACTCGCGCCCAGGCCTCTGATTGCCATCGAGGCGGTGCATCAAGTTGTCCGTCGCGCAACGCAGACACTATACTTCCGCGACTTTGCACCCTACCGACCCAAGCGCGGGAATGATCTCGATGATTCGACTGCAACTGCTCGGCCTGACCGTGGCCGCAGCGCTCCTCGCCACCGGCAGTGCCCATGCCGCGGGCGACAAGGCCAACGGCCGCAAGCTGGTCTACACCTGCAACGGTTGCCACGGCGTGGCGGGCTACACCAACGCCTATCCGGACTACCCCGTGCCGAAGATCGCCGGGCAGAACGAGCAGTACATCGTCAACGCCCTGCACGGCTACAAGAGCGGCGAGCGCACCCACCCGACGATGATGGCGCAGGCGCAAAGCCTGTCCGACCAGGACATCGACGACATCGCCACCTATCTTTCCAGCCTCGCCAAGTAAGCCTCCAAGGATTTCTGCATGAAGCGTGCGCTCACCCTGCTCCTCTTCGGCGCCGTGCTGGCGTTGTCTTCCACCGCACTGCTGGCCGAGGGCAACGTCGCCAACGGCAAGACCAAGGCCGCTGCGTGCTTCGCCTGCCACGGCGCAGACGGCAACGCGGTCGATCCGCAGTATCCGCGCCTGGCCGGCCAATACAACCTGTACCTGCAGCAGGTGCTGCACGAGTACAAGGACGGCCGCCGCAACAACCCGATCATGAAAGGCTTCGTCGCCACCCTGTCCGACCAGGACATCGAGGACGTCGCCGCCTACTTCTCCAGCCTGCCGACCAAGCTGAGCACGCTGGACGGGCATATCCAGGGCGACAAGTAAGTTCGGCATTGCCGGATAAAAAGCAAAAAGGCCCGCTCCGGCGGGCCTTTTTCGTTCGCTCCCCTCTTCTCTTGGGTGAGGGGTTGAGGCTGGCGGAAAGCTTTCGAAGCCGCGCTCCGATCTCTCATCATCGCGAGCCCCAGCCTTCCCCGGAAGGCGGGAGCGAAGGGCTCACCCCATCGCCGAACTGCCGGCCTTTTCCCTGTAGTACGGATTGCGCCCGCCACTGTGGTCGGTTGCGTCGCGCACTGCGGTGATCTCCGGCACCCGCTCGCGCAGCGTCTTCTCCACACCATTCTTCAGCGTCACGTCCACCATGCTGCATCCATGGCAGCCGCCGCCGAACTGCAGCAATACCGCGCCGTCCGACGTGACCTCGAGCAAGCTCACGCGTCCGCCATGCGAGGCGATGCGCGGGTTGATCTCGGCCTCCAGCACGTAACGCACCCGCTCGATAAGGCCCGCGTCGGCACCGGGTATCTCGCCCTTGATCCGCGGCGCCCGGATGTTGAGCTGGCCGCCGGTGGGGTTGGGTTCGTAGTCGATGCTGGCGCCATCCAGCCAGCGCGCGCTGTCGCCTTCCAGATAGAAGTTGAAGCCCTCGCACTCCACCAGCCACTCGCTGCCGACCAGGTCGCGCGGCTCGCAGAACTCCAGTTCGCAATTGGCCGCCGGCGTGCCCGGCGCGGTCACGCGCAGCAGGATGCCCAGCTCCTCGCCCTGCTGGGCGAGCAGGCGGCGGAAGTGCTGCTGAGCACGGTCGGAAATTTCGATCATGTGGCGGACTCTCCAGGGCCGGTGGGGACGGCCGGCGAAACAGCACTATTTTAGTCCTGTTTCGCCCGGAAGTCGGGGCTTTTGACTTTTTCCGCGGTTACTTCGACGCTTCGCGTTCCCCTTTGCCAGCGGAGCCTGCGATGAACCTCACCGACCTCTCCACCCAGCATTGCCAGCCACGCAAGGGCAAGGAGCACGCGCTCGCCCCGGCGCAGGTGCGGGAACTGCTCGCCGCCCTACCTGGCTGGCGGACCAGCGCCGATGGCAAGGCCATCGTCAAGGACTTCCGTTTCGAAGACTTCCATCACACGTTGGGTTTCATCAATGCCGTCGGCTTCATGGCCAACCGCGAGGACCATCATCCCGATCTGGAGGCCGGTTATGGGCACTGCCAGGTGCTCTGGTCGACCCACGACGTGGGCGGTCTGTCGCTCAACGACTTCGTTTGCGCGGCGCGGGTCGAGGCACTGCTGGCCTGAGCGAGCGAATGCTTTTTCCTTTGTTTCCAAGGGTATCGAGGAAATTCCTCAAGTCACCCGGGAGTGGTGCGGAAAAGCCATAGGCACGCCCTTCCAGTTCGAAGCCCATGTGCGCGGCATGCAGGAACAACCGCTGCAGGCCCTTTTCGCGGAAGTGCTTGTTGGCCTCGCGATCGCCGTATTTGGTGTCCCCGGCCAGCGGATGGCCGACGTGCGCCGCATGCACGCGGATCTGGTGGGTGCGCCCGGTGCCCAGCGTCGCCTGCATCAGGCGGGCACCGGTGTACTGCTCCATCTCACGGAAAAAAGTGAGTGATGGCTTGCCGTTATCGGACACTCTTACCATTCTTTCTCCGCCCTGGAGCACGGACTTCAGGAGCGGTGCGTTGACGTCGAAGCGCGCCTTGGGCGGGTGTCCGACCATCAGGCAAAGGTACTGCTTGGTCACCTGGCCTGCCCGGATCGCGGCCTGCAGCCCGGTCAGCCCGGCACGCGTCTTGGCGAACACCAGCACGCCGCTGGTATCGCGATCCAGCCGATGGACCAGTTCCAGGTGCTGGTCCGGACGGGCGGCGCGCAGCAGCTCGATGGCGCCATGGCTCACGCCGGAGCCGCCGTGACTGGCGATACCCGAAGGCTTGTCGATCACCAGGAAGTGCTTGTCCTCGAAGATCACCGCACCGGCCACCGTGGCGACCATGTCCGGCGCCGGCCCCTGCTCGGCCGGACGCTCGCCCGTGCGCACCGGCGGAATCCGCAGCCGATCGCCGGCGCTGAGACGGGTATCGGGTTTGGCCCGCCGGCCGTTCACGCGTATCTGGCCGGTGCGCAGAAGCCGGTAGATCATGCTCTTGGGCACGCCCTTGAGCAGGGTGGCCAGGGCATTGTCGATCCGCTGGCCGTCGCGCTCCGGACCGATATCGACTTGACGCACACCTTGAGGTGCGTCATGGGAAGTTGCCGTCTGCATTGAAAAAAACCTGGGGTAATAGGATACTCGGCAGGCGTTTTATGTCCCTCCCATCGAATTCGATTGGGGCGGGCACCCGTCCGCGACGTCGGCGAGGATTGCGCCGGTGGCCACCCAGGCAGCCGGCCGTAAACTCCCTTCTCATCGTAACGGTTCGGGATGCCGTTGTCCGCCGCCAGGGGGTGGCGAGACGGCAGGAACGCGTGCCACGAATCACCCCGGTGTCGGAGATTGATGCCGGTTTTATTTGCCGCCACCCGCTGCGGCGCGATCCCGGCAGGCTGCCCCGTTAGGCGCCACCGCGGCACGCGACGCGCGGCCAGGCCGAAGGAAAAAACTACAATGAAACGCATGTTGATCAACGCAACTCAGCGTGAAGAGTTGCGCGTGGCCATCGTCGATGGCCAGACCCTTTACGACCTCGACATCGAGATCCCCTCCCGCGAGCAGAAAAAGGCCAACATCTACAAGGGCCGCATCACCCGCGTCGAGCAATCGCTGGAAGCCTGCTTCGTCGACTACGGCGCCGAGCGCCACGGTTTCCTTCCGCTGAAGGAAATCTCGGATCAGTACTTCACTCCCGGCCTCAATCCCAACAAGTCCAGCATCCGCGAGCTGCTCAAGGAAGGCCAGGAACTGGTCGTCCAGGTCGAGAAGGAGGAGCGCGGCAACAAGGGCGCGGCGCTGACCACCTTCATCAGCCTGGCCGGCCGCTACATGGTGCTGATGCCCAACAACCCGAAGGCCGGCGGCGTCTCGCGCCGGATCGAGGGCGAGGACCGCCAGGCGCTGAAGGAAGCGCTGGAGCACCTCAACGTCCCCGACGATGTCGGCCTGATCGTGCGCACGGCCGGCATGGGCCGCGACGCCGAAGAGCTGCAGTGGGACCTGGACTACCTGCTGACTTTGTGGCGCTCGATCTCCGAGGCCGCCGCCAAGCAGAAGGCGCCGTTCCTGATCTACCAGGAATCCAAGCTGTTCATCCGCGCCCTGCGCGACTACCTGCGCAACGACATCGGCGAAATCCTCATCGACGAGGAGTCGCTCTACAACGACGCGCGCGAGTTCATGCAGCAGGTGATGCCCAACGCCCTGCGCAAGCTCAAGCTGTACAAGGACGACACCCCGCTCTTCTCGCGCTACCAGATCGAGACGCAGATCGAGAGCGCGTTCGACCGCCAGGTGCGCCTGCCCTCGGGCGGCTCGATCGTGATCGACCAGACCGAGGCGCTGACCGCGATCGACATCAACTCCTCCAAGGCCACCAAGGGCTCGGACATCGAGGAGACCGCGTTCAACACCAACTGTGAGGCGGCGGTGGAGATCGCCCGCCAGCTGCGCATCCGCGACGCTGGCGGCCTGATCGTCATCGACTTCATCGACATGGACAGCCCGCGCCACCAGCGCGAGGTCGAGGAGAAGCTCAAGGACGCGCTCAAGCTCGACCGCGCCCGCGTGCAGGTCGGCCGCATCAGCCGCTTCGGCCTACTGGAGATGTCGCGCCAGCGCCTGCGCCCGAGCCTGGGCGAGGCGACCCAGATCGTCTGCCCGCGCTGCGAGGGCCACGGCCACATCCGCGGCATCGAATCGCTGTCGCTCTCGACCCTGCGACTGATCGAAGAGCACGCCATGAAGGACAACACCGGCCAGGTGCTGGTGCAGGCCCCGCCGGCGGTGGCCAACTTCATGCTCAACGAGAAGCGCGCCAGCGTGGTCGAGATCGAGCTGCGCAACAAGGTGCATGTGGTCATCGTCGCCGACGACAAGCTCGAGACCCCGCACATCGAGATCCAGCGCATCCGCGAAGCGGACATGGGCGAGCACAGCAAGCCCAGCTACGAGCGCCTGACCGCCGTCGAGGCCGCGCCGATCCCGAAGATGGGCCAGGCGCTGGGCAGCTCCGAGCAGCCGGCGGTCAGCGGCATCGTGCC
>NZ_JABFWW010000127.1 GCF_013362045.1 Frateuria sp.
GGCCATCTGGGCGGAAAGCATCGCCTCGGGCGAGCCATGCAGGGGCGTCACGCCCATGTCCGCCACCGTGGCGTGCAGGATCGCCACGGTGAGCGCCGGCAGCGCCACCAGCGCCGCAAGATGCAGGCAGGCCAGCCGGTGGCGGGACGCCGCGGTCGCATTCGCCGACGCGCGGCTCCAGGCCACCCACGACAGCGCCACCAGAGGGCCCTGCAGGCACAGGGCCGCCAGCCCCCACAGTTCGAGGCGGGCGAGGTAGGCGGCGGTAAAGAAGCTCACGACTTGCCTTCGAGCTTGCGGATCATCGCCTTGAGCTGCGCCAGTTCCTCGGGCGCGACCGGGCGCGCGTCCAGCGCTTGCATCGCCAGCGCCAGCGACGATCCGTCGAACGCGCTGTCCATCCAGCCGCGCACCAGGCGGTTCAAGGTGGGCCGCTCGGACACCGCCGCGGCGTAGACGTGCTGGCGGGCGTCCTCGCTGCGCGTCACCAGCCCCTTGGCCAGCATGTTCTGCAGGATCTTGAGCGAGCTGGTGTAGCCGATGTCGGTGTCGGCGTAGACCGCTTCGTGCACGTCGCGCACGGTGGCCGGGCCCTTGCTCCAGAGCACGCGCAGGATCGCCAGTTCGGCGGCGGTGGGCACGGTCGACTTCATCGGGCGAGCATGCATCCGGTGCCCGGGTCAGGCAAGCGCCGCCGGTCGGCGGCGCGAGGGCAGGGCGGCGTCAGATGTCTTTGGCGAGCGTCGCCGCCAGGCCGGTGTAGCCGCCGGGCGTGAGTTCCAGCAGACGCTGCTTCGCGGCCGCGGGCAGGTCCAGCCCCTCGATGAACTGGCGCATGGATTCGCGCGTGATGCCCTGGCCGCGCGTCAGCGCCTTCAACTGCTCGTAGGGCTCGGGCAGGCCGTAGCGGCGCATCACCGTCTGCACGGCTTCGGCCAGCACTTCCCAGCTCGCATCCAGGTCCGCCGCCAGGCGCTCGGCATTCACGGTGAGCTTGCCCAGGCCCTTGGCCAGCGATTCCAGCGCCACCAGCGTGTGGCCGAAGGCGGTGCCCAGCGCGCGCAGCACGGTGGAGTCGGTCAGGTCGCGCTGCCAGCGGCTGATCGGCAGTTTCTCGGCGAAGTGGCCCAGCAGCGCATTGGCCAGCCCGAGGTTGCCCTCGGCGTTCTCGAAGTCGATCGGGTTGACCTTGTGCGGCATGGTCGAGGAGCCGACCTCGCCGGCCTTCAGCGCCTGCTTGAAGTAGCCCAGCGACACGTAGCCCCAGATGTCGCGCGCCAGGTCGATCAGGATGATGTTGGCGCGGCGCACTGCGTCGCAGTACTCGGCCACGCCGTCGTGCGGCTCGATCTGCGTGGTGTAGGGGTTGTAGTCCAGGCCCAGGCTCTGCACGAAGCGCTGCGAGAAGGCGCGCCAGTCGACCTCGGGGTAGGTGATCGCATGGGCGTTGTAGTTGCCCACCGCGCCGTTGATCTTGCCGGGAATTTCCAGCGCCGCCAGCTGCGCGCGCTGGCGTTCCAGCCGCGCCACCACGTTGGCCAGCTCCTTGCCCAGCGTGCTGGGCGAGGCGGTCTGGCCGTGCGTGCGCGAGAGCATCGGCAGGTCCGCGTTGGCGTGCGCCATCTCGCGCAGGCGGGCGATGATGCGGTCGAACATCGGCAGCAGCACGCCCTCGCGCGCGTCGCGCAGCATCAGCGCGTAGGACAGGTTGTTGATGTCCTCGCTGGTGCAGGCGAAATGCACGAACTCCTTGGCCTGCGCCAGCGCCGGATCGGCGCCGATGCGCTCCTTGATGAAGTACTCGATCGCCTTGACGTCGTGGTTGGTGGTCGCCTCGATCGCCTTCACGCGCTCGCCCTCGGCCACGCCGAAGTCGCTGGCGATGGCGCGCAGCTGGTCCACCTGCGCGCCGGAGAAGGGCGACAGCTCGGCGATCGCCGGCTCGGCGGCCAGCGCCAGCAGCCACTCGATTTCCACCTGCACGCGCCGGTGCATCAGTCCGTACTCGCTGAAGATCGGGCGCAGGGGCTCGACCTTGCCGGCATAGCGGCCATCCAGCGGCGACAGGGCGGTGAGGGCGTGGCTGCTCATCGGGAGTGTTCCGGCAAAGGGAAAACGGCCATTTTACATGGCCTCCGCGCCGACGACCGGCGGCCTATAGTGTCGCCTTCCCCACGCCAAGGAGCGCCCGATGGCCGACTACCGCATCGAACACGACAGCATGGGCGAGCTCAAGGTGCCCGCCGACGCGCTGTACGGCGCGCAGACCCAGCGCGCGATCGACAATTTTCCGATCTCCGGCCTGACCCTGCCGCGCCAGTTCATCCGCGCGCTGGGCCTGATCAAGGCCGCGGCCGCGGCCGCCAACCTCACGCTCGGCCACTTGAAGAAGGGCCAGGCCGCGGCCATCGGCAAGGCGTCGATGGCGGTGGCCGAAGGCCGCTACGACGCGCAGTTCCCGATCGACGTGTTCCAGACCGGCTCGGGCACCAGCACCAACATGAACGCCAACGAGGTGATCGCCCACCTCGCCGCGCAGGCCGGCGCCAAGGTGCACCCCAACGACCACGTCAACTACGGCCAGAGCTCCAACGACGTGATCCCCACCGAGATCCACGTCAGCGCCACGCTCGCCAGCAGCGAGCAATTGCTGCCGGCGCTCAGGCACCTGAAGAAGACCATCGACAAACGCTCGCGCGAACTGAAGAACGTGCCCAAGACCGGCCGCACCCACCTGATGGATGCGATGCCGGTGACCTTCGGCCAGGAGTTGTCCGGCTGGGCCGCGCAGATCGCCTCGGCCATCGAACGCATCGAGGACGCGCTCAAGCGCATGCGCCGCCTCCCGCAGGGCGGCACCGCGGTGGGCACCGGCATCAACGCCGACCCCAAGTTCGGCCCCGCGGTG
>NZ_JABFWW010000158.1 GCF_013362045.1 Frateuria sp.
AGCGCCTGCACCAGTTCCGCGTCGAAACCGGCGAGCGGCTGCTTGCGGATCAGCATCTCCACCTCGCAACCCAGCGCACGCAGCAGACAGGCGAACTCCACTGCGACGTAGCCCGCGCCGACGATGCCGATGGAGCGCGGCGCGGCGCGCAGCGAAAACAGGTCGTCGGACACCATGCCCAACTCGAACCCGGGCAGCGGCAACCGCCGCGGCCGCGCGCCAGTGGCGATCACGATCTGCGGTGCGCGGTAGCGCTTGCCGCCAGCCTCGACACTGTCCCGCGCCACCAGGCGGGCCGCCGCACCGATCCGCCGCACGCCCGCCGCTCCCAGGCGCTGCGCGTAGCGTTGGCGGATACCCTCGATGTAACGGTCGCGCTGTCCACGGAAGCGCTCCCAGTCCAGCCGGCCGGGCGCCAGCCCGAAACCGTAATCCGCGGCGAGCGTCTGCGCTTGCGCCAGTTGCGCTGCGAACCACAGCGCCTTCTTCGGCACGCAGCCGAGGTTGACGCAAGTGCCGCCAGGCGGCCCCGGCTCGGCCAGCGCCACCTTCGCTCCGTAGCGGGCCGCCCGCTGCGCCACCGTCAAGCCGCCCGAGCCGGCGCCCAGCACGATCAGGTCGAAATCGCTGTCCATGCAGCCTCCGTATGCGCGCTCCCAGAGCATGCCCACCGCGCGGATTGGCGATGTGAACAGCCTGCTGTCCTTGCCGGAGTGCAGGCTAGCGTCACGGCTTCGGCCTAGCGCGTACCGCCTCCACGGCATCGATGCCCTGGGCGGGCTGCCGGGCGAACGCCCGCTGCAGGTCGAGCGCATGGGATGGAGCGATCGGCAAAGCATCTCAGGAACTTGACGCAAGCCATTGATTGGCTAAGCTCGGACAAAAGCCGAGGTTGCCACGATGGGCCCTGCCCGCTCTCCCGCCAAGCTGCCCGCACACGTCGTGGCCATGGCGGCCACGTTGCTGCTGGCCGCCTGCGCCAGCCATCCGCATCGGCCGGAACCGACCTTCCGCGAATCGCACTCGTCGCTGGCGGACCTGCCGGCACGCGCGCCCTCCGCAGCCGGCGCAGCCACAGCCAACGACGTGCTGTTCCGCGCGATCGCGCTGGTCGGCACGCCCTACCACTGGGGCGGCAACACCCCGGAGAGCGGCTTCGACTGCAGCGGCCTGGTCGACTACATCTATCGCCAGGCAGCCGACATACTGCTGCCGCACGCCTCGCGCGACATGGCACGCGTCGATGGCCACAAGGTCAAGCGCATGACGGACCTGGCCAGCGGCGACCTGGTGTTCTTCGACATCGGCGGCGACATCAGCCACGTGGGCGTGTACGTGGGCAAGGGGCGCTTCGTGCACGCGCCCAACAGCGGCGGCACGGTGCGCATGGACGACATCGACGGTCCGTACTGGCGCGACCACTTCGCATTCGGAAAGCGGCTGCTGGATTGAGGGAAAGCGGGCGGCGGCAAGGTCGGCCCCTCACCCCAACCTTCTCCCCGGAAGGGAGAAGGGGCAAAGGAAACGGCGCCTAGGGCGCCGTTTTCGTTATCGCTTTGAAACGCGCTTCAGTGCGCTTCCTGGCCCGGCGGATGCGCGTGGCCGTGCTTGATCTCGTCCTCGGTGGCCTCGCGCACCTCCTCGATCGCCACGTCGAAGTGCAGCGACTTGCCGGCCATCGGGTGGTTGAGGTCCACGTCGACGGTGCTCATGCCGACCTTGTGCACGGTCACCGCGCGGTGGCCGCCTTCCTTCAGCGCCAGCACGGTGGTCATGCCCGGCTTGAGCTTGTTCGCCTGCTGGAAGTACTTCTTGGGCACGCGCTGGATGCGGCCTTCCTCGCGCTCGCCGTAGCCTTCGGCCGGGGCGATGTCGACTGCGAGCGTGTCGCCCGCCGCGTGGTCCTCCAGCGCCTTCTCCAGGCCGCTGATGAGCTGCCCGTGGCCGAGCAGGATCCACAACGGCTCGCCGTTGTCGCGCGAGCTCTCCACCTTCTCGCCGTCCACCGTGAGCGTGTAGTGGAACGCGATGACCTTGTCCTTGCCTGCCTTCATTGCCTGTCTCGTCGGGATGCAAAGGGCGGGATTCTATCAGCCCTGCGCCCGGCCGAAGCCCACCCCGCGCGCTTCCGGCCCCAGCCACGCCAGCAGCGCCAGCAGCACCGCCACCACGGCGATCCAGGTCGACATGGCGAAGGCATAGTCGCCGCCGTGCGCCCTGGCGATCCACGCCTGCGCAGTGGCCGTGACGGCAGCCAGCAGATTGCCGGCCTGGTAGGCGAAGCCCGGCAGCGTGCCGCGCACGTGGTCGGGGGACAATTCGTTCAGGTGCGTCGGCACCACGCCCCAGGCGCCCTGCACCATCACCTGGATCAGGAACGCGCCTGCGCCGTAGAGCACCAGCGTGCCGCCATACATCCACAGCGGGATCACCGGGATCGACAGCAGCGCGGCGATCACGATCGCGCGACGCCGGCCGACCCGTTCCGACAGCGCGCCGAAGAACAGCCCGCCCACCAGCGCTCCGAGGTTGAGCAACGCCACCAGCGCGAACGCCGCGCCCGAACCGGTCGGCAGGTGCAGGTCGACCTCTTCGAAGGTGTGGTAGAGGTCCTGCGAGCCGTGGCTGAACATGTTGAACGCGGTCATCAGCAGCATCAGGTACAGCGCCAGCTTCCAGTGACCGCGCATGGCCTCGCGCACGCCGCGCCGGGGCGCATGGCGCTGCTGCTGCCACACCGGCGACTCGGGCACCTTGCGGCGGATGTAGAGCACCAGCAGCGCCGGGGCGGCGCCGACCACGAACAGTCCGCGCCAGCCAATGTGGTCGATCAGCAGCCAGTTGGCCAAGGCACCCAGGAAGAAACCGCATGGGTAGCCGCTCTGCAGCAAGCCCGAGACGATGCC
>NZ_JABFWW010000278.1 GCF_013362045.1 Frateuria sp.
CCACCAGGACGCCTCCCAGGTGATACCCGATGCGTCGGGCACCGGCAGCGCGTGGACCGGTGACGCCGGCGCGATGGACAACGCCGACATGGGTGGTCAGGACTTCGGCGTCAATGACGCCGGGTCCTGGGACAGCGGTGGCGGGATGGACGCCGGCGACGTCAGCGGCGGCGACTGGGACTGAGCGGTCAGCGGCGGCCGGGCAGCGAGCGCGGCAGCAGCCGCAGCCCGTTCGGCCGCGACGGCGCGCCGCGGAAGCCGTGGTGGAATCCCCCTCCGCTGCGATGCACGAACGCCAGGCTGCCGCTGAAGAACACGGGCGGGCCATACCACCCCGGCGCATAGGCGTACGGGTAGGGATAGGGCGCGTAGTACGGGTAGGGCGCGGGTGCGACCGCGACCGGGGCCGACGAGTCGTAGACCACGCCGGGCGGCGGACCGGCCACCGGGGCGGCGGGATAGACGGCGCAACCGGTGGTGAGCGCGGTCGCCGCGAGCAGGGGAAGCCAGTGGGATAGGCGCATGGTGGGGATCCTCGGCGACCATGGTGCCGCGAATCCGTCCTGCGGAGGTGTCCGGCCCGCAAAGCCCGCAGCGGGGTGTAAGCGTCGCGCCACAACCGTGCCGCGACCGTGAAATCCTTGCCCCCGACGGCGAGGTCAGCGTGTCAGCACCGCACTGAGTTGCGCCGACCCGGCCCCGCCGATGCTGCCCTGCCAGGCCACCCAGGCGAGGCTGACCGCACCAGCGGCGACCGCCATGCGATCGGCGGCCACCAGCACTTGCGCCTGCAGGTCCAGGGCCTCCAGCTCGCCGATGTCCTTGTCCCGAGCCTCGCGCAGCTGGACGTCCGCTTTGTCGAGCGCCTTCCGGGCCTCCCGGGCCGCCTGCATGCACGCCAGCAGCTGCCACACCTTGCGCCCGACGTCGACGCGGGCCCGCTCTAGGACGTCGCCGATGTCGGTCCCCGTCGTGGCTTCCTGCGCCGGTGCGGGCGGCTGGGGTTCGATCGCGGTCGAGAGCGCCTGCACGTAGCGCGCAAAGCGCATCTGGTCTTCGCTGGAGACGCGGCCCGCAAGCACGAGGTCCGCTTCGGCCGCCGCCACGTCCGCGCGGCGGCGCAGCACGCCGCCGGGAACCTGCTGTGGCACGTCGATGGCGGGCAGCACTATCCGCGTGTCCTGCAGGGCGGGCTGCAGCACCAGGGAGAGCGTGCGTGGCGAGTAGCCGTCCAGCAGCCCGGCAAGCCGAGCCAGAGCGTCGGCACGCAGCGCTTCGAACGGCGCGACGCGATCGGCCGCTTCCTGCGCGAGTTGCCGCGCCTGGCGCAAGGCTTCGTCCTCCGCGCCACCGGCCCGCTCGATCAGGTCCAGGCGCCGCCGCGCCACCGCGGAGAGTTCGCGGGCCGTGACCAGGCGCAGCGTGTTGTAGCGGGCGCTGAAGTATTCCGCCGCGACGGCCGTCTCGCGCTTCATCCGGTCCGGCGCCGCCACCGATCTGTCCGCCGCGGCCAGCAGCAGGTTGAGCGTGGCGTCGTGCGACCCCGACCACCAGGGCGCCCCCGGAGCGGCAGCAGGCACCGTGTCCATCCGCTGCGCTCCGTCCTGCGCGTGCGCGGACTGCAGGGCGGCTGCGGCGAGCAGGGCCAGCAGCCAGTGAAGCCTCTTCTTGTCGGCCATGGGTCCTCCGGGAATGTTGGCCCGGAGCATGGCTGGCGAATGTCGAGGAACTGTGCAGCACGGGCCCTGCCGCGCAAAGTTGTGCAAAGCCGGATCGCGTGGGTGCTGTGGTCAAATCGCCGGCCGTTCCCGACTGCCGCGCCCTGAACTCCGCCGCCGACCTTCGCCATCCGGGCCTGCCCGTGCCGCAGCGCTACCACGCGATGGCGGTGATCATCCTGGGGATCGCGGTCTCGGTGCTCGACGGCACCGTCGTCAACCTGGCGCTTCCCGCGGTCGTGCGCGACCTGCAGTCGACCCCGGAACATTCGGTGTGGGTGGTCAACGCGTACCAGCTGGCTACGCTCGCGCTGATACTGCCGCTGGCGAACCTGGGCGACCGCGTGGGCTACCGGCGCGTGTATCTCGCCGGCGTCGTCGTGTTCACGCTGGCCTCGCTGCTGTGCAGCCTCGCGCCTTCGCTGCCCGCGCTGGCGATCGCGCGGGCGGTGCAGGGCGCGGGTGCGGCCGGGATCATGTCCGTGAACGCCGCCCTGGTGCGGCTGACGTATCCGAGCGAGCAGCTCGGACGCGGCATCGCGATCAACTCGATGGTGGTGGCCACCGCTTCCGTTGCCGGACCCGCGGTCGCGGCCGCCGTGCTGTCGGTGGCCGGCTGGCCCTGGCTGTTCGCGATCAACGTGCCGCTCGGCCTGCTGCTGCTGGCCGTCGGCTGGCATGCCTTGCCGCGCAACGTGGCTGCACGCGCGCCCGTGGGCCGCCTGTCGCTGCTGGACGTGCTGCTGAATGGCGCGATGTTCGCGCTGCTGTTCCTCGGCGCCGACGCGCTCGGCGTGCGCGCGGGGCATGCCGACGGCGGCTCGCTGCTCACCGGCGCCGGCCTGGTCGGCGCGGTGCACGTACGCCGGCAGTTGCTGCAGGCGCAGCCGCTGCTGCCGCTGGACCTGCTGCGCATCCGCATCTTCCGGCTCTCGATGGCCACCTCGGTCTGCGCGTTCTGCGCCCAGACGCTGGCGTACATCGCGCTGCCGTTCCTGCTGCTCGACGCATGGCAGCTCAGCGCAGGGCAGGCTGGCCTGCTGATGGGATGCTGGCCCGCCGCGGTGATCGTGGCAGCGCCCGTGGCCGGCCGCCTGATCGGGCGCTATCCCGGCGGCGCGCTGGGCGCCATCGGCCTGGGCGTGCTGGCGGCGGGACTGGCGCTGCTGGCCGAAGCGGCCATGCAC
>NZ_JABFWW010000074.1 GCF_013362045.1 Frateuria sp.
GGCCGATGCGTTCTCCGAGCAGCCGGGCGCACGGCTGTACCGCACGGGCGACCGCGGTCGCTGGCGTGCGGACGGCACGCTGGAGCACCTGGGCCGGGCCGACTTCCAGATCAAGCTGCGCGGCTTCCGCATCGAGCCGGGCGAGATCGAGGCGGTGGCACGCGCCGATGCCGCAGTGCGCGATTGCGCTGCCGTCTTGCAGGAGCTGGGACCGACAGACCAGCGCCTGGTGCTCTACCTCGCCGCGGCCGAGCCGGACGCCAGCCTGCTGCCGCGCCTGCGCCGCGCGCTGGAGTCGCAGCTGCCCGCGTACATGCGCCCGCAACACCTCGTGCGGCTGGATGCGCTTCCGCAGACGCCCAACGGCAAGATCGACCGCAAGGCGCTGCCGCGTCCGGCGGCCACGACCCCGAACGACACGGCGCCGGCCGAGGTGCCGGCCGATCCGCGCGAGAGCTACCTCGCGGCGGTCTGGCGCGAGCTGATCGGCGTCGAGCACGTGCGCGCCCAGGACAGCTTTTTCGACCTGGGCGGCCATTCGCTGCTGGC
This sequence comes from Frateuria sp., assembly GCF_013362045.1. Taxonomy (GTDB): domain Bacteria; phylum Pseudomonadota; class Gammaproteobacteria; order Xanthomonadales; family Rhodanobacteraceae; genus Frateuria_A. The sequence continues at coordinate 550 of NZ_JABFWW010000074.1, forward strand.
GGTGGAGTTCGTCGCGCGGGTGCAGCGCGAGACCGGTGTGCGGCTGCGCTTGCTGGACGTGGCCTCTGGCACACTGGCCATGCTGGCCAGCGAGCTGCCGGAAGGCGCCGGGCCGGCACGGCCGGTTTCGCTGCTGCTGCGCCTGCGCCGCCTGGGGTGGAAACGACATGGGCGGAACTGACGTGCCTAGGGGGATACCCGCATGACGATCGTGGCCTATCTCGTCTTCGGGGCCTGCGCGCTCGGCCTGGCGCACGTGTTCGTCGGCTACCCGCTGTGGGTCGCCGCACTGGCGCGCTGGTGGCCGCGCAGGGTGCGGCAGTCGGCCTGGACCCCCGGCGTCACTGCGGTGGTCGCCGTGCACGACGGCGCCGCGCACGTGCAGGCGAAGCTCGCCGGCCTGCTCGCGCTGGACTACCCGCCCGGGCTGCTGGACATCGTGGTGGCGTGCGACGGCTGCCGCGACGGCACCGCCGAGCTGTGCCGCCAACTGGGAGATCCGCGCCTGCGCGTGCTCGAGTTCGATACGCGACGCGGCAAGGCCGCCTGCCTCAACGACGCGGTGGCGCAGGCGCGCGGCGAGGTGCTGCTGATGACCGACGTGCGCCAGCGGCTGGAGCCTGACGCCCTGCGTCGGCTGGTCGCCAACCTGGGCGATCCGGCGGTGGGCGCGGTGAGCGGCGAGCTGCGCCTGTTCGACGCGCGCACGGGTTTCGCCCGCGGCATCGATGCGTACTGGCGCTACGAGAAGCTGATCCGCCATGCCGAGAGCCGCTCCGGCTCGGTGGTCGGCGTCAGCGGCGCGCTGTACGCGATGCGTCGCGCACTGGACCGCCCCTTGCCGCCGGGCACCGTGCTGGACGACGTGCTGGTGCCGATGCAGGTGGCCGCTGCAGGGCAGCGCGTGGTGTTCGAGCCGCAGGCGGTGGCGTGGGACGGCGTCTCGCAGCAACCGCAGGACGAGCAGCGGCGCAAGATCCGCACGCTGGCGGGCAACTACCAGCTGGTCCAGCTGGCGCCGTGGCTGCTGCTGCCGTGGCGCAACCCGCTGTGGTTCCGCTTCGTCAGCCACAAGCTGTTGCGCCTGCTGGCGCCGTGGCTGTTGCTCGGGCTGGCGTTGGCGGTGGCGCTGCTGGCCACGCGGCACACGCTGTTCGCGGCGATCGCGCTGGCGCTTGCCGCCGCCGTGGCGGCCGTGGTGGCCGGCCGGCACGTGCCGGCGCTGGGTGGGCGACTGCCGGTGCGGTTGCTGACCGCATTCTGCTATCTCAACCTGTTTGCCGCGCAGGCGCTGGTGGCGTTCGCGCGCAACCGGAGGCTGCACCTGTGGTGACTGGACGCGAAAGGTTGCCGGGCTGCGCGCCCGCAGGCTGCGAGGGGCGAGCATGTTCCCGCTGATCCTGCTGTACCTGGTGTTCGTGATCATCCGTCCGCAGGATTTTCTGCCCGGCGTAGCCGACCTGCCGCTGATGTCGGTGTCGCTGTTGCTGGCCTTCATCGGCTGGCTGGTGGCCGGCGCGCGCACGCCCACCGCGCCGCAGTTCCTGCTGCTGCCGCTGTTCGTGCTGATGGCGATGGCCTCGGAAGTGGCCAACGGCTGGGGCGGCGGCATGCTTTACGTGCTGGACCAGCTCGGCCCGGCGGTGATCGTGTTCTTCGTGCTGGCCACCTCGATCAACGAGCCGCGGCGCGCGGCGGCGACCTTTGCGGTGATCGGCCTGTCGGCGATGGTGCTGGCGCTGCACAGCGTGCAGCAGGCGCAGCATGGCGTGGGCTGGACCGGCATGACCCTGGGCGAGGACGGGCGCGTGCGCTACGTGGGCATCTTCAACGATCCCAACGACCTCGGGCTACTGTTCGTGATGGCGCTGCCGATGGTGCTCTACCTGGCCTCGCGGGCCGGCTTCCTCGGCCGCTGGTTCTGGCGCGCCGGCGCGCTGCTGCTGCTCTTCGGCGTCTACCTGACGCAGTCGCGCGGCACCCAGCTGGCGGTGCTGCTGATGGTTGCGGTGTACCTGTGGCAGCGCCGCGGCGCCGCCACCGCGGTGTCGCTGAGCCTGGCCGGCCTGGTCGGGCTGATGCTGCTGCCCTCCTCGCGCATGACCGAGCTGGACGTGGACGAGCCTTCCGCGTTCGGCCGCGTGGATGCGTGGTACGAAGGGTTGGACATGTTCAAGACCCACCCGCTGCTGGGCGTGGGCGCGGGCAACTTCACCGACTACAACGAGCTGACCGCGCACAACTCCTTCGTGCTGGTGCTGGCCGAGACCGGCATCGTGGGCTTCACCATCTGGCTGGCCATCGTGGGC
>NZ_JABFWW010000259.1 GCF_013362045.1 Frateuria sp.
GGCACCGCCGCCGGCGCCCTCGGCCCCGCCGCCGCCGATCGACGCCCAGCTCCAGCTCACCGACACGTACGCCGCGCACGCCCAGGGCTATACCGGGCAGGGCATCACCATCGGCATCATCGACAGCGGCGTGATGCGCAACCACCCGAGCCTGGCGGGACGGGTGGTCAAGGAACTGATCTACGTCGACTCGACGACCAACAACACCAGCATCGACGACGTGGTCGGCCACGGTACCTGGGTCTCGGAAGTCGCCGCCGGGCAACCGGTGGGCAAGTTCGCGGGCGGCATCGCGACGGGCGCCACGCTGGTTTCGGCGCGCATCATCGCCGACAAGGAGCCCACCGACGACGGTTCGGGCAGCGGCAACAAGGTCACCGCCGCCGATGCGGCGTTCTTCGGCCAGACGCTCAACCCCGAGTTGGTCAACGACGGCGTGCGCATCCAGAACAACTCCTGGGGCGGCATCTACTGGGACACCACCGACGCCACCGTCAACCAGGCCTTCGGCCAGGCCTACGACGACTTCGTGCTCAACCACGATGGCCTGGTGGTGTTTGCCGCCGGCAACGAAAGCCGTGCCGATCCCAGCACCATGGCCGCGTTGCCCAGCCTGGCGCCGGAACTGGAGCAGGGCTGGCTGGTCGCGGCGGCCGTCGACAGCAACCATCCGACCCAGCTGGCCAGCTACTCCAATGCCTGCGGCAAGGCGATGCACTACTGCCTGGTCGCGCCGGGCGACGTGATCGTCGCCGACAAGGACTACCCCAATCCCGATCCTTCGAAGAACTACTGGATCGTTTCCGGCACCTCCTTCGCGGCGCCGCTGGTGTCGGGTGCCGCGGCGCTGGTGTGGCAGGCCTACCCGTACTTCAACAACGACCTCGTGCGCCAGACGCTGCTGGGCACCGCCGACGACCTGGGCGCGCCGGGGCCGGACCCGGTGTTCGGCTACGGCATGCTGGATGTCGGCAAGGCGGTGAACGGGCCGGCCAGGTTCGACTGGGGCGACGTCACCGTCAATTTCACCGGCAGCTCGAGCTGGAACAACCCGATCTCCGGCGCGGGCGGGCTCACCAAGCAGGGCAGCGGCACGCTCAGCCTGACGCAGGACGCCAGCTACACGGGCCTGACGCGCGTCGCGGGCGGCACGCTCAACGCCAAGGCGCTCGCCTCATCGGTGCAGGTCGACGCCGGTGCCGTGCTCGGCTCGGCCACCACCGTCGCAGGCAGTCTCAGCAACGCCGGCGTGGTGACCGTGGGCAACGTCGACCTCAACCTGGGCGGCAACTACTCGCAGCAGGTCGGAGGCCGGCTGGCGCTCACGCTGGGCTCGGTGCTGCGGGTCGGCGGCACCGCCACGCTCGGCGGCGGCGACCTGTACGTGATCGGCAAGCGTTCGGACTATCTCGTCCACGCGCATACCGACGTGATCGACACCACCGGCGGCCTGAGCGGCACCTTCAGCGCGGTCAACGCGGCATCCAACGTGATGCTCACCGCGACGCCCGGCTACGACGCCACCAGCGCCTGGCTGGACGTGACCCGCGCCGACGTCACCGCGATCCAGGGCATGAGCTACACGGCCTCGTCCTACAATTCGGCGCAGCGCGTCGAAGGTGCGCTCGGCCAGCTGGACCAGCAGCTCGCGACCCAGGGGATCACCTCGGCGTCGGCCACCAGCGGTTTCGTCGCCGGCGCGGCCAGCCTGCAGCAGGCGGCCACGCTCTCCAGCGCGCAGCATTCGCTGGAAAGCCTCTCCGGCCAGCTGCACGCGGCCAGCGCGGCGATGACGTTCGAGGCCATCGACGCCGGCACGCGCGCGCTGTCCGACCGCTTCGACCGCCTGCTCGACAATGGCGCGGCCGGCGGCTGGATGCAGGACCTGGGCTACCACGGCGGCATGCAGCGAACGGGCTACGCCAACGTCGGCGTGGATCTTTCCGGCGCGCTGGCCGGGCAGGACATGCGCATCGGCAGCAACGGCGTGGCCGGCTTCGCGCTGAGCCAGGCGCAAGGCCTGGGCCGCCTCGCCGAGAGCGCCGACCAGGGCCGCAGCCATGCGATGGAAGGCATGGTCTACGGCGGCCTGGTGCACGGCAGTGCCTACCTGATGGGCCGCGTCGGCCTGGGCAACTACCGCCAGACCATGCACCGCAACCTGGAGCTCGGGCCCGCCTTCGCCGGCGTGGCGAGCGACAGCCATGGCCATTACGAGGTCGCCTATGGCGAGAGCGGCTACCGCACCATGCTCGGCGCGGTCTCGCTCACGCCGTATGCCAGCCTGCAGTACGCGCGCATCGACAACAGTGGCTTCAACGAGCCGGGCGCCTATGGCTTCGGACTGAAAGCCAATGCCGGCGCCATCGAGCGCTGGCAGGCCGGCGTCGGCCTGCGCGCGGGGCGGCAGTGGAACTTCGCCGGCGGCGGCAGCCTGAGCCTGCAGACGCACCTGGCCTGGCAGCACGCCTTCGCCGTGCGCGGCGACGTCTTCGATGCCAGCTTCACCGGCGTCGACCAATGGGCGCCGCTGGGCGGCATCGGCCTGTCGCGCTACGGCGGCGTGGCTGGCATGACGCTGGACTGGGCGATGTCGCCGCGCGCCGGCCTGTCGTTCGGCATCGACCACCACTTCGCCCAGCGCGAGCAGGGCAGCATGGCGACGTTGGCGTACCGGCTGGCGTTCTGAGGGGAAAGACCCTTCGACTTCGGCGGCGCGCGCCTCAGGGCGAACGGTTTCCAAAATCCGTTCGTGCTGAGCGTAGGCAAAGCCGGAGTCGAAGCGCGGCAAGCCATCAACGAAATGGCCCGCATCGCGGGCCTTTTTCATCAAGCCT
>NZ_JABFWW010000034.1 GCF_013362045.1 Frateuria sp.
GCCGTCGCGCCCACGCGGCGCGCGTGGCGGCCAGACCATCAGATCGACGCCCAGCGGCACGCGCCGGGCCTCGAGCCCGAGCGCGCGCAGCGATTCGAGGATCGGCGCGCTGGCTGCGGTGATCGCGTCGGCGCCGCGCAGCACCAGCGCTTCGCGCAGCCGTGCCTTCCACGTGCGCCGGCCGCCATAGCCGATCTCGGGCAGCGCGATCAGCTCGCCGCCGGCGACATGCACCAGGCTCGGCCGTCGCAACAGCTTCGCGGCAACCACGGCGACCAGGCTGCAGGAGCCGGAGAAGATCGCGTGGATCGCATCGAATGGCGCGCGGCGATGCTCGGCGCGGATCGCTGCGATCGCACGAAGGCGCGTCCGGCTTTCGCCGATGTTGTGGATGTGCGCGCCGGCGAGTTCCCAGCAACCCGGCGCCGCCTCCTGATGCAGCGCGAAGACGTGCACTTCATGCGTGCGCGCCAGCCGCCCGAGCAGCGCCAGCAGGGCCGGGATCACGCGGTACTCGCCGCTGCGGTCCACCCCGCCGGGAACCACCAGGGCGATCTTCACGGCACGCCCCCGCGGCGATCGTCGAGGACCCGTGCATAGGCCTCGGCCCAGAGCCGCCCCACCGCCTGGAACGAGAGGGTTTCGTCGAAATGCGCGCGTGCCCGCTGCGGCGAAGGCCGGTCCGCCGCGGCACCGACCAATGCGTCGGCCAGCGCTGACGCATCGCCGCATGGCCACAGCCGGCCGATGCGGCCGTTGCCGGTCAGTGCGCGGAAGGCCGGGATGTCCGTGAGTACCGGCGTGAGGCCGCAAGCGATGGCCTCCATCGCCGCGTAGCCGCTGCCCTCGGCACGGCTGCCGGAGACGAACAGGTCGGCGGAGCGCATCAGCATCTCGACCTGCGCATGGTCCACCCTGCCCAGCAGGTGCACGCGTCCGGCCAGTCGCGCATCGGCGTCGATGCGTGCGCGCACCTCGGCCAGCATCGGTTCCTCGCCGAAGGCGCACCACAGGCGCAAGCCGGGCATGCGCTCCGCCGCCAGCGCGATGCCGTCCAGCACCGTCAGCGGATCCTTGCCGCGATTCAGGCGTCCCACCCACAGCACGCAAGGCTCGCCATGCAGCCCGGTCGCCGCACGTGCGCGCGCACGATCTCCGGGCATGAAGCGGCTGCTGGATTCGGGGATTGCGAGGAGTCGCGTCGCTGGACCGAACATGCCGGTGGCGACGAAGGGCCGCGCGAGATCGAGCGAGGTGAAGGCCACGCCCGCCGCGGCGGCGAAGCGACGGCGATGGCGTGGCCGTCGCCACCAGCGTGGCGGTCGGTCGGCATGGTCCTGGAAAACCACCGGCAAACCCGGCGCGAGATTGCCGGCGACTGCGAACGCATCGTCGACGTAAGCCAGGCTGTGCGCATGCAGAACGTCGACACCGCTGCCGTCCAGGGCATCGGCGAAACGGCGGCCCCGGCCTTTCGCCGTACGCGTACCGCGCATGTCGACGAGGCGATAGTCCACGCCGGCACGGGTCAGGTGCTCGGCATGCGCGGCTGCCTGCAGCACGGTGACCCGGACGCCGGCGGTCGCCACCAGCTCCGCGATGTCCGCCAGCGACGGCCAGCGTTCGAGCAAGGCTTCAAGGCCCAGGCTGCGGGGTGCGGGCAGGAAATTGATCTGCGCCACGTGCACGGCCGGCACCCCTCTACAGGCCCGACACCTGCGGCATGCGCAGGCGCACCAGCCGGTTCGCCAGGGTCAGCTCCCACGGCCGGTCGTACTTGCGGAAGCGGTAGCGCCAGGCGGCCATCGCGCTCAGCCTCCGCTTGGCCCACGGCGGCGCGCGCAGGTCCTGCACGGTGGGATAGCGGCAGCGCAGCACGGTGACGAAGTCGTTGATGCGGCGGCGCAGCCGGTCGGTGAGCCAGGGGGCGTCCATGTGGCAGGCGTAATCGACCCAGCGCGGCTGGGCCCACTCGTCCGGCGTCGCGGGGAACACCACCGGTTCGCCGTCGATGTCCAGCAACGGCGTGCCCGGCCGCTTGGCGCGGTCCTTCTCGTGGCGGCTATGCTCCGGCAGCGGCGTGTAGACATAGATGACGATCTCCGTCTGCGGGTTGATCCGCTTCATCTCGCGGATGAACTCGAACGTGCGCTCGGTCTCCTCCTCGGTGTTTTCCGGCGGGGCAACCATGAACGACAGCTCCGGGATCACGCCGTGGCGGCGGCACAGCTCCACCACCTCCAGGGTCTGGTCCGGCCGCGTGCCCTTGCGGATGTCGTGCAGCATCTGGCCGCTGGGCGATTCCGCGCCGATGTAGGCCATGCGCAGCCGGCTCCTGCGCACCAGTCCCCACGAGTGCTCCGAGAGCTTGAGCAGCGCGTCGGAACGGGCGAAGCACCACCACGGCAGCTCGAACCTCGCCATCACCTCGAGCAGCGGCACCATGTCCGCCTCGCGATCGAAGAAGTTGTGGTCGAAGTACTGCACCGAATCGGCGCCCAGCACGTGCTTGAAATAGCCCAGCTCGCGCTCCAGCCGTGCAGCGGCCGGCAGCTGGGTCACGCCGTTGAACATCGCGGCCACGCCGCAGAAGGTGCAGTGGTAGCGGCAGCCGATCGCCGCTTGGTGGGCCACGGTGCGCTGGCCGAGGTAGGTACGCGCCAGGTAGCGGCGCGGATCGCCGAGCTTGTCGTAGGGCAGCAGCCCCGCAGGGTCGTGCCGCATGATGGGACGGGCCGGGTTGTGCACCACCGTGCCGGCGCGCTTCCAGGACACTCCGGCGACATGCCCCAGCCCGGGCCCGTCGCCGGCGAGCGCGGCGACCAACTCGGGCAAGGCCTGCTCGCCTTGCGCGCGGATCGCATAGTCCACATAGGGTGCGGCCAGCGTGGCGTCCGTGTGCAGGGTCGGGAAATAGCCGCCCCAGATGATCGGCACCCGCGGGAAACGCGCGCGTATCGCCTTGGATACGGCGATCGCCGTGGCCACCTGCGGGCCGCCCATCACGCCGACGCCGACGGCGTCGAAACGCTCCTGCTCCATCGCGCGCACGCTGTCGTTGACGAAGTCGCGGTCCACGTTGCCGTCGATGATGCGACTGCTGCCGGTACGGTCCAGCGCCGCAGCCAGGTGCAGCAGCCCGAGCGGGAATCGCGCGCTCGAGCGCGAGGTGACGGTCGGGTTGATCAGCAGGGTGCGCGGAGCGGTCATGGGCAGGCCTGCGTGCAAGCGGCATCGGCACCGGTGGGATCGGATGCGCGCCGCAGGCGGAACACCAGCGCAACGGGCACCTCCAGCGCCCGGGGAGCGAAGTGCGCGCCGGCGGGGATGTCGGCCGGGTCGAGCATGGGTTCCAGTACCTGCTCGATGTGCAGCCCGAGCGCGCTGCAGGCGGCGTGCCAATCGCCGTACAGGTGCGGCGTGTGCCGCACGGCGTAGCGGCGGCCTTCGGATTTAAAATCGCGCTGCCAACCCAGGGCATGCCCGATCGGGTGCACGTCGCTGCACAGCAGGACGCCGCCGGGCCGGGTCACGCGGCGCAGCTCGGCCAGCGCCTGCCCGAGGTGCTCGAGGTGTCCGATGACCAGGCCGCAGATCGTCAGGTCCGCCTGGGCATCCGGCATTGGCAGGGCCATCAGGTTTCCCTGTCGCAGGGTGACCTCCGCGCCGGTGCGCAAGGTGTCCAGCTCCGCGCCGGCGCGTTCCAGCATCTGCGGCGACACGTCCACGCCGGCCGCGCGCGCCGCGCCGCGCCGCAGCGCATGCAGCAGGTAACGCCCGCTGCCGCAGCCGGCATCGAGCACTGCTTGCCCACTCAGCGAGGGCGGCATCAGCCGGAGCATCGCGCGTTCCTCGGCGCACATCACCGGGTTGTGGGCGTGCGCCGGATACGCGGATGCCCATAGCGCATAGGCCTCGGCCGGCTCCAGCAGAGGCGCGCGCGTCATCATGGGCACCACGCTTCCACGGCGCGCTCGGGCGCGTTGCGCGCGGTGGCGAGTTCGAGGCCCGGTTCGAGCGCAAGCAGATCCGGCTCGGCCAGGGGAGCGGCCAGCAGCTTCCGCTGGCCGTCCAGCAGCACCGGCACCGTGTCCACGCCAGCGACCGCGAACCACTCGGCGAAATCGGGATCGGCGATGCACGGCACGCCGTCGCGCACCACCGCGCGGATCTCGCTGCGCTCCAGGCCCGTCAGGCTGCGTGCCGCATTGCCGCGATCCTCGACGATCACCAGGTCAGCCCGCGCACCCGGCGTGATGGCGCCGCGCTCGGGCAGGCGCAGGATGCGCGCCGCCGCTGTCGTGGCCAGCGCCAGGATTTGCGCAGGCGCGAGTTCGCCGCCTGCGGTGATGCCGCGCATCTCCTCGAGCAGGTCGCGCGCGCCGCTGAGCCGCGAGTCGCTGCCCAGCGCGAGGCGATCGGCCGCGCCCAGGCGTCGTGGGTCGAGCGTGCGCCCGAGCAGGTTGCGGTTGCTGGTCGGGCACCAGACCACCGCGGCGCCACTGGCGATGACGCGATCGATGTCCGCTGCGCGCAGGCCCACGCCATGCACCAGCACGCTGTTCGCCGCCAGGCAGCCGAGCCGGTCCAGCTGCGCCAGCTCCGCCTGCGCGACCGCATCCGTGCCCTCCGCCAGGTGGATCATCCAGGGTCGCCCGGCGGGCGTGGCGGCAAAGCTCGCCCGCACCGGCGGCCCGTAGCCGGGCCAGCCCAGCGCGTAGCTCCAGCCGTAGTCGCGCAACAGCGCCACCGGGAAATCCAGCGCATCGAGCGACGGGTGCCAGGGGTCGTGGTGTGCCACGCAGGTTACGCCGGCGAGCAGGTTCTTCAGCGCGCCGTGGCGCAACCGCAGCGCCTTCGGCAGGCGCAGTGCGGTGGCCACGGCCGGCTCGGCGAAGTGCGCCTGGAACGCCCGGATCCACGCGTAGCTGTTGGCGAACGGCGCGTCCGCATGCAATGGCGGCACGGCATTGACGTGCAGGTGCTCGTGCGCGTTGATCAGGCCGGGAAAGATCAAATGATCGCGCAGGTCGATGCGCCAGGCCCGCGCGGCCAGCGAGGCGCCGATCCGCGAAGCCCGGATCGGCAGCGGCGCGTGCGAGGCGCCGGCCGGCGCGACCGTGGTCGCACGGCACAGGCTGACGTCCAGCGCGGCCTGCAGGAAGCCCATGGCGTCAGCGCCGCCGCATCACGATCAGGAAGTGGTCGCCCATGTCGCGCAACAGCGGCAGCGCGCCGAGGCGATCATCGAGCCGGCCCAGGAATCCGCAGCGGCGGGGATGGCGACGGTAGTAGTCCACCAGGTAGGGCGGCGGCAGGAACAGGCCCAGCGCGCGGTAGCCAGCCAGCACGAAGTGCCCGGCGAAGGCGCGGTAGAACTCGCGCGGCAGGTAGTAGCGGGTCCAGATCGTGTGGTGGTTCATGCCCACCGCGGTAACGCCGCGCGCCGCGCGCACGCCGGCCCGCCGCCAGCGTCCGCGCCGCGAGTAGTGCACCAGTTCCCACGGGCAGATCCGGCCGATCACCGAGAACGCCAGTCGGCCGCCTGGCCGCAGCAGGCGTGCACATTCAGCCGCGACCACGTGCAGATCCGGCGCGCAATTCAACGGACCGAGGTTCGAGTAGATGCCGTCGAAGGCGTCATCGAGCCGATCGAGCTGCTGGATGCCCAGGTGCGCGGTGGCGACGCGGCCCTCCATGCCTGCGGCGGCGGCACGCAGCTGCGTGCGCGCGACCATCCGCGGCGACCAGTCGGTGGCGACGACCTGATAGCCGCGCTGCGCGAATTCGACCGCGTCGAGGCCCGTGCCGCAGCCCAGGTCGAGCAGGCGTCCGCCGGCGGGAAGTTCGCGGCACACGGCGCCCCAAAGGGCCGGGCGCATGCGCTGGATCAGCTCGTTGTTGCCGCGGGGGCCGTCGTAGTCGGCCGCCACGCTGTCGAAGGCGCGCTGCGTGTCGAGCAGCCGCACCTCATCCAGGGAACCGCTGGCGTCCCGCCGGCTCGTCATGCCTGGCGCAGGTGCGGGAAGCATTGCGGTTTCCAGAGTGCGCTGCCCGAGTTCGTGCTCCCCGTTCATCTCGATCTCTGCTCCGGCGGAACAAGGTCCGCAACGCGCCACGGCATGCGGATCGACCGCCATCGGTCCGCACCTTCATGTGCCTGCTCCATAAGTGCCGTCATGGTTCGCTTTGGTTGAATGCCGTCGACAGGCATCCATGCCGCGGCGATGACTACCGACGTCGCGCGACATTCCTCGCCAACGTCGCGGACGAGCCCAGGAATATCCCCAGCAGCAGGCCGATGCCCCACGTCAGCGCAGGATTCGGAAACGCCTGGTGTTCGGGGACGTAGACAGGCCAGATCGTGGAGGTTTCGTAGGTGTAGGTGGGCCCGAGTCGTTCGGCGAGATCGTTCCTCGCCTGCTGCAGGCCGCGGATCTCCTCCTCCTTGTTGGCCAGCAGCAAGCTCGCGAGCATCGGATTGGCGGCGTCCTTGCCAGCCGGCCCTCTCTGGCTGCCTGGCTGGGCCGCTTCCAGGTATCTGGAATGCTCGGCCTGCGCGATCCGCAGGTCCCTCTCGATCGCGGCGAGGCGTGCGCGTGCCGACGCCAACTGGACTGCTTGGAGAGGCTGGTGGATCGCGCGCAGCCTAGTTACTGTCGCGGTCGCGAGTTCGCTGGCCTGCTGTCGGGAATAGGACCGCACGCTCAACCTGATCAGCGGACCTGCGTAGGGCAGCGGATCCAGCTTCACGCTCTTTCGGTAGAGGCTGGCCACGGACGAATCCGGCGCATAGCCGGCGCCGCGCAGGACCTCGTTCTCGAACGGCACCAGTTGCAGCCGTTCCAATACCCGTTGCAGCGGTTCGACCTTCGGGTCCTGTCCCGACGGCACCGCCCCGACCTGTCCGATCTGGATCCAGACGATCGCCTCCCACTGGCGTTTCACCAGATGCGCGAACGCATAGGTGCAGGCCAGGGTCAGCACCAGCACGAGCACGAACCACTTCCACTCGCGCGCAAAGATCCGCCACAGATCGGCCAGATAGATCTCATCTTGTTCCATGGTTCGATACTCGCTGGGGAGAGAATGAAGACACGGCTTGCGCGGCCATCGAGGCGCCCCCTGCCCTTCGGTTCGGCAGCCACGTCGCGAACAGCTGCAGGAAAAGACAGACGCCGATGAAGCCGGCATTCGTCCACGTGAAAGCCTGCGGCGCGAACGGCGACATCACGCATACGTAGGACATGCGCAGGAAAATCAGCAGGGAGAACAGCGGCACCGTCGGGCGCAGCCGCTGCACGCTCCACAGCAGCATGGCGTACAGCACGAATACCGAAGCCACGGCGCCATAGGGCCCCAGCGCCAACAGGAACGGAAAGAACTCCGTGCCTACGTTGATGTTCGGCGCATCGAGCGGGATGCCCGTTCCAGCCGTCGCGACGGAGCCATGCAGCGGAACAAGCTGGTTGATCAGGAAGTCCGCGTTGACGTAGTGCTTGGCCAGCATCGCGCTGAAGTTGTAGGGGCCTGCGCTGCCGTACAGCAGCAGCCATTTGATGCCCTGCGGCGCGGCGCGGTACGTCGCGCCGAATGGCAGCGTCACGTGATCCAGCGTGCCGGAGCGCACGATGCCGAGGATCGAGAACACGCTGACGCCCGCCAGCACCAGCGCACCGACGGCCTTCCACGGCGTTGGCTTCTGCGGGTCCCGCCGCAGCAGGATCAGCAGCGCGAACGAAAACACCGTGGCGAACAATCTATTGCGGTCGATCACCAGCACCGGAAACACGAAACCGACGACGATCAGCAAGTTGCGCAGCCAGCGGCGCCGGGCGCAGAGCAGACCGATCGGCGGCAGCACCCAGCACATGTCGGAGACGTGCCGGATGTGTTCGCGGCCGCCCGCCATCGAGGCATAGGCCGAGGGCTTGTCGAACAATGGAATCGGGAACAATGTGAGATCGAGCAGGCAGAACAGCAGGATCAGGCCGGCGAGGCCCAGCGCCACGAAGGAATCGCGGGTGCCGGCGTAGTGGCGTGCGCGGAATTGCGCCGTCGTCGGGATCCGCACGCCTGCCTGCACGTCGAGGAGCACGATGGCCGACGCGGTCACCGCCAGCAGGAGCAGGCCCTCGAGGTAGTCGGGCGGCAGCTCGTAGGTGAACCAGGTCAACCCGCAGCCGAGCAGGATGGGCAGCCCCAGCCAGGTGGAGGGCAGCCGCAGCAGCCGGTTCATGTCCCCTCCGCGCGCGGTCCCGCGGACGGCAGCCTGGCCCGGACGACCAGCGCGAGATATGCCGCCAGGTGACACAGCAGCGGCCAGGGCCGCCGTTCCAGGAACGAGATCTTGGCGTCGATGTAATGCGACTGCGCCCGCAGCAGGGTCCGGTATGGCTCCTCGAACAGGCTGGCGCGGAACGTCGCCACCTGCCGCGACTCGGTCAGGTTGGCGATGCGGGTCCCCTTGTGCCGCGTCTTGCTCACGTTCGATCCGTGCAGGCGGTAGGCGCATACGTGGACGTCGACGAAACCGAGCATGCCGCGGGCCGCCAGGCGCAGGAACAGGTCCCAGTCCTCGATGCGCAGGCCCTCGCTCCAGCGGTCGGCGGTATCCAGCGCGCGTTTGCGGATCAGGACGACCGGCCCGCCGATGGCCCACTGCCGGATCACCGCGCGGCGGATGCCGTCGTCGGTGCGATAGAGGCTCTTGTCGGCGCCGTGCAGGTCGCACATGCCGCTGTCCTGAAGCTTGTGCCCGTCGCCGTCCACCACCATGGAGTCGCCTATCACCGCCACCTTGTGCGGATGCTCCAGCAGGTAGCGAACCTGCGCATCGAGACCGCCAGGCAGCAGGTAGTCGTCGCTGGCGCCCGGACGCAGGAACTCGCCGTTCGCGCGCGCAGCCAGCTCGTTCAGCGTCGCGGCGATGCCGCGGTGCTCCCGCTGCACGTATTCGATGGGGATGTCCATGCAATGCGCGGCCACCCAGTCGGCGATGCGCGCGCCGGTGCGGTCGGTCGAACCATCGTCGATGACGATGAGTTCCTTGGCCGGATAGGGATCTTCCAGGACGCTGTCCAGGCAGCGCAGCACGTAACGCTCGTGGTTGAACGCGGGAATCAGCACCGAGACCAGCGGCGGCGCCATGCCTTGCGCTGCGTCCCGGGCCACCATCACACCCTCTCCAGATAGCGCCGCACGACGAGCACGTTGAAGACGAGGTAGCCGAGATAGTTGGCCGCGAAGGCGTACATCGCGCCGACCAGGCCGAAGCGCGCGGTGAACAGGTAGACCAGCGCCAGGTAGCTGGCCGCGAACGCGCATTCGGAGAACACGAACAGCCGCGTCATCGCCTTGGCCAGCATCACGTAGGACAGCACGAAGGCGGCGATCTTGACCACGTCGCCCGCCAGCTGCGGCCCGTACAGCGCGTTGGCCGGCGCGAAATCCGCACTGAACAGCAGGCGCGTCACCCAGCCCCGCAGCAGGTACACGGCCGCCGCCAGGGCCATCACCACGGGCAGGAGAAAGCGGTAGGCATGGCGCAGCTCGCGTGCCAGCGCATCGCGTTCCCGGATCGCGGCCAGCTTCGGCAGGTAGTAGATGTTGATGGCCGTGGTGAGGAACAGCAGGTAGGCATCCGACACCTTGCTCACTGCCTGCCAGTAGCCGACCTGCTGCCAGCCGAGTTCCAGCGCAAGATGGTCGCGCACCGCGATGTTCACCAGCGGCGAGACCAGCGCGGCGGTCAGCGTCATCAGGGAAAAGGCGGCCAGCCGCAAGGTCATTTCGCGGTCGAAGCGCAGCCGCAGCATGCTGCGCCGGAAATACGGGCTGCGCCACCACGCCGGCAGGCCGACCGCCAGCCACAGCAGCTGACCCACCACCAGGGCCAGCAGTGCGCCATACAGGTGCAGCCAGCGTGCCAGCCAGACCGCCACCGCAATGCTGAGCATCGAGCCCAGCACCTGGATCAGCGCCAACCGGCGCACGTCCATGAAGCCGTTGATCACGGCCAGGATGTAGTTGGCCAGCGCGATGCCGAGCTGGGCCACGGCGAGCACGCGGATCAGGCCCGCGTAGGCGACGTCGTCCAGCAGCCACTGCGCCAGCTGCCGGCTGAACAACAGGGCCAGGCAAGCCATCAGCACGGAGGCGCACAGCGCATACCAGAGCGCGGCAGCCAGCAGCCGCGCCAGGCGCTGCGGGTCGTGCCGGTATTCGGCGACGTACTTCACGATGCCGGCGCCGATGCCGCCACCGGCAAGCACCGCCAGCAACGACATCAGGCTCATGAACTGGCCCAGCTTGCCGACGCCCTCGGGCCCGGCCAGCCACGCCACCAGCTTGATCACCACCAGCGCCGCCAGCAGTCGCGCCGCGGTGGCGATCGAGGAATAGAAGCCGGCGCGCACGATGTTCATGGCGGGCATTCGAACGCGTTGCAGGCCTCGATCACCCGCTCCACCGCAACATCGCCGAGGCTTGGCCCCAGCGGCAGGCTCAGCACCTCCCGGTGCAGGCGTTCGGTGAGCGGCAGCCGCAGCTCGCACAGTTCGGCGTATGCCGGCTGGCAATGCGGCGGCACCGGGTAATGCACCTGGCTCTGCACGCCCTGCGCCTGCAGGTGCTGCTTCAGCGCGTCGCGGCGGTGGCAACGCACCACGAACAGGTGCCAGGCGTGGCATTCCTCGCACGCCACCTCCGGCAAGAGGATCTGCGGGTGGCGGATGCCTTCGCGATAGCGTTGCGCCACGCGCCGGCGCCGCGCGAGATCGTCGTCGAGATGGCGCAGCTTCACCCGCAGCAAGGCAGCCTGGATCTCGTCCAGCCGGGAATTGATGCCCTGGAAAAGGTGGTGGTACTTGGTGTCGGAGCCGTAGTTGCGCAGCGCCGCGACGCGCTCGGCCAGCCGCGCGTCGCAAGTCACCACGGCGCCGCCGTCACCCAGGGCGCCGAGATTCTTGGCCGGGAAGAAGCTGAAGGCCGCCGCATCGCCGAACGCGCCGGCCTTGCGGCCGCCGCTCGTCGCGCCGTGCGCCTGCGCGGCGTCCTCGATCAGCAGCAATCCGTGTCGCTTGGCCAGCGCCGCCAGCGCCGGCATGTCGGCCAGTTGGCCGTACAGGTGCACCGCCATGATCGCGCGCGTGCGCGGCCCGATCGCCGCCGCCACGCAGGCCGGGTCGAGGTTGAAGGTCGCCGGGTCGGGCTCCACCGGCACCGGCACCAGCCGGTTCCCGCTGATGGCGAGGAAGCTGGCGATGAAGGTGTTGCCGGGCACGATCACCTCGTCGCCCTCGGCCAGCGCGCCCAGTCCCAGGTAGCCGCGCAGGATCAGCGCCAGGGCATCGAGCCCACTGCCCACGCCCACCGCATGGCGCACGCCGCAATAGGCCGCGAACTCGCGCTCGAAGGCGGCCAGTTCCTCGCCCAGCACATAGCGGCCCGAATCGATCACCCGCGCGGCGGCCGCCTTCAGCTCGTCGGCATAGCGCGCATGGACCTCCTTGAGGTCGAGGAACGGTACCTCCATGCGCCTGGTGTCCATCACAGCGTCCATTCGTAGAAGTCGTGCACGATGGCGCGTGCGCCGAAGTGTTCCTTCTGCGTGACCAGGCCACCGTTGAGCGCCCTGCCCTCGTGCTCGGTCGAGATGCCGAAGCTGAAAAAGCTGCGGTCCGCATAGATCCCGCCGATCAGCTCCGCCAGCAGCAGGCTGAGCGCGTTCAGGCGCCGCCCCTCCTCCGAGGCGGCCAGGTACTGGGTGTGGACGGTGCGGCCGAAGTCGTACACGAGGGCGCCCGCCAGCAAGGCCTCCTCGCGGCGTGCCTCGTACAGCACGATGTGCTGCGGGAAGCGTGCCTGCAGCAGGCGCAGTTCCGCGAGGCTGTGGGTCGGCCGGGTGCCGTGCCTGTGCAACACCTCGGTCAGCAGCGCATGGAAGTCCGCCGGATCGGTGCCGGTCTGCAGGCCGATGCCGCACTTGCGCGCCTTGTCGACAGTGCGCTGGCGGCTCCGCGTGAAGTGGAATGGCCCGCTCAGCGCGATGACCGAGGAGAGATCGCGGCGCCGCAGCCGCGCGCCCAGCCGATGCAGGGCGTACACGTCCTCCTCGGCCGGATAGGCGTGGAAGATGTGCGGCACCGCCTTGTAGATCACGCGTTCCACGCCCAGCGTGCGGTAGTGGTCGGCGATCTGCCCGAACACGTCCAGCGTCGATTCGGCGCGCAGGGCGTGCGTGGTGATCAACCCGGCGTAGGTGAGGCCGCCATGGCTGGTCACCACCTTTCCTTGGATGTTCGCCGGGAATACCGCCACCGCTTCGCCATGCCGCTCGATGATCAGCGACCGGTCGACGAAGCGGTCGGCGTGGTAATCCATGTAGCCGCGCCGGTGCAGCAGGTTGCCGTTGCGGGATCGTTCGACCAGCGCGTCCCAGGCGTGTGCATCGGCCACGGTGTAGGGCCTAACCGAGAACATGCGCGCCACCGTCGAACGGGACCGCGTCGGCTTCGGCCACGCCGAAGCCGTCCACGCCCATGTCGTTGCCGTTGTAGAACATCAGCAGCTTGTCGCGTTGGCGGATCAGCGCGGGATAACAGAGCGCGCGCGAATCCCAGCCATCGGCGGACAGCGAGATGCCCAGCGTTTCGTCGCGGCGTTCCCACGCAATGCCGTCGTCGCTTGTGGCGATGCCGGGGAAGTAGTCGCCGTTGACGTTGCCGCGCGTGAAATACATGGCGTAGCGGCCGCCGAAGCGGTACACCCGCGGCCGTCCGATGCGGTACTCGCTACCTTGCGGACACAGGCAGACCTGGTCCGCACGCGGGATCGCGGAGAGGTCGGCCGCCTCCGCATAACGGATGTGATAGCGCGGAAACGGCTGCTCGCCGATGTTCTCCCAGTCGTCGCCCACGGCGTACCACAGCCGCCAGCGGCCGTTCTCATGCATGACCGAATGCACCGCGGCTATGGTGCTGCGGCCGGGCGCGCGGTCCAGGATGGGGGTTTCCTGGACGCGCCGAAAGCTGCCGCCGCCGTCGCGCGAGACGGCCAGGCCGGTGAAGGCCAGGAACTTGGCCCTGGCCACGCGCTGGAAGCCGACGTAGAACAGGTGCAGGCCGCCCGGCGCGTCGACGAGGTCGCCCAGGATCGTGCCGTTGTCGTCGAAGCAGCCCGCCCGGCCGATGTCGAGCACCGGCTCGGCACTGACCCGCACGACCGTGGCGGGATCGTCCGCCCGCACGTCGACGTAGCCGATGCGGCTGACGCCATCGGCATCGCGGAATCCCGCGTAGACCCGGATGATCTCGTCGTCGATCCGGTACGGCGTCGGCGTGAGCGCCGAGTGGCGCATCCAGCTGCCCACGCCCTGCCGCGCGGTATCGAAGACCAGCCCTTTCTTGGTCCAGGTGAACATGCGCGCGTCAAAGCCTCACGTCGAGACTCGACCGGTCGGGCACCGCATGCGCCGGTGAGCCGACGTAGACCCGCCCCGGTTCCGTATCGCGGGTAACCAGCGCCCCGGCGCCGATCACGTTGTCGGGGGCGACTTTCACGTGATCGTTGAAGGTGCTGTTCACGCCGACGAAGCTGCTCTCGCCGATCTCGCAGTAGCCGGAGATGACCGCGTGCGAGGCGATGAACACGTTGTCGTGCACGACCGTGCGATGCCCCACGTGGTTGCCGCTCCACAGCACGCAGTTGTTGCCGATGCGCACGAACGGCTGCACCACGTTGCCTTCGAAGATGAAGCTGTTCTCGCCCACCTCGGCGTTGCGCCACACGAAGGCGCGCGAACTGACATAGGTGGCGAAACGGTAGCCGCGGCTCTTCGCATCGCGATAGAGGCGCGTGCGCAGGCGGTTGAGCTGGCTGGCCGGTATGGCGACGAACAGGTCGAACTCCGCCGGGGGATAGCACGCCTCCAGCGTCTCGTACGCCACCACCGGACGGCCGGCCAGCAGCGGCTGCGCGAGATAGTCGCGCTCGACGCTGAAGGCGACCACGTCGTGACTGCTGTCGTGTTCGAAGTATTCGCAGGCGATCTGCGCGAACTCGCCCGCACCGACGAGGACTAGAGGCCTTGGCATGCCGCCATGCCCTCTTGGTACACGGGGCCGCGGACCTCGCGCAGGAAAGCGGCGTAGTCGGTGATGTAGTCGGCCGGATCGTACAGATGGTCGGCCAGCACCATCAGCACGCAGTCGTCGCTGAAGTCGTACAGCTCGCGCCACACCATGCTGCCCAGGTGCAGACCGTACGAGGGATCGTCGAGCAGGACTTCCACCGGGCCGCTGCCGTCGTCCAGCAGGAAGGTGACGGAGCCGCGCACCGCCACGGCCAGTTGATTGAGGTGGCGGTGCGCGTGCCGGCCCCGGTGCACACCGCAATGCGTGGCGTACAGGTAATACACGCGCCGGATCACGAAGGGCACGTTCCGATCCTGCTCCAAGGCGATCAGCATGCCGCGATCGTCGCCATGCTTCTGCAAGCGGATGCGTTCGATTTCCATGTACCGGACCCGCCCCTGCGTTCATGGATATGACCCACGACACCTGAGTGTCGTCCGGCTGGCGAAAGGTTGTGCCGTGAACGGGAGAGGCCCTGGCGTCGCGACTCCGGCCACGACCGAGGCGCGCCGTGGGGTCGTCGGCGATTTGCGGGCTTGTCGTTTGCCGGGTGCAACCTTTCGTCGCTCAACCGGCACTCCGTATCACAGGGCTCCCTGAAGCATCACGCGCATGAGCCTCGCTTCGACATGAAGCATTCGTGGGGACATGCAAGGGATCGGCTGGATGACGACGACGCGCAAAGATATCCAGGGTTCGGAGAGGGAGCGGCGGCCCGTGCGCCTGAAGGCGCTGTCGTTGGCGGCGTTGCTGGCCGTGGTCGCCGGCCTGGGCAGCGTGCTGCTGTGGTCGTCCGTCGCGCGGGCGCAGCAGCGTGACGACACGAACACCGGCCAGGCCGCCACGCACCAGCCGTCCAGCGCCCTGAGCGAGAGCGACATCGCGCGCATGCTGCCGGCCACCGACATGGGAGCCGGCACGGCGATGCACCAGAATGCGCGCGCGCATGCATCCGACGACGGTCCCGCCACGCCGTTCGATGCGGCCCCGATCCCGAGGAACCCGTTGGCGCCCGACGCGGACGCGATCGGCGCGAAGAGTTGCGCCGCCTGCCATGCGCTGGAGAGCATGCAGGCCTCGCACAGCCTGCACGTCGCTTCGTTTCGCGCCGGCGGCGCCGGCACCGGACCGCAGGCCTCGTGCGAGGCCTGCCACGGCCGAGGCTCGGAGCACGCGAAGAATCCCGCGGCGCCGGGCCTGATCATCGCCTTCACGCACGACGCCAAGACCCCGATCGACACCCAGACACGCACCTGCCTCAGCTGCCACGTCGGCGGCGCCCGCCAGCACTGGATCGGCTCGGTGCACCAGGAGCGCGGACTGTCGTGCACCGATTGCCACAACCCGATGGCGCGGCTGTCGGCCGAAGGCGTGCTGGCGAACGATTCCATCGACAAGGTCTGCGCGACCTGCCACCAGGACATCCGCGCCCAGTTCAACCGCCGCTCGCACATGCCGCTGCCCGAGGGGCAGATGTCCTGCGTCGACTGCCACAACCCGCACGGCTCCATCACCCAGCCGCTGCTGAAGACCGACACCGTCAACGAGACCTGCGAAACCTGCCACGCCGAGAAGCGCGGCCCGTTCCTCTTCGAGCACGCGCCCGTGGCCGAGAACTGCCTCAACTGCCACGCCCCGCACGGCTCGAACCAGGAAAACCTGCTGACCCTGCCGGTGCCGATGTTGTGCCAGCAGTGCCACACGAACACCGACCACCCCAACGACCTGCTGACGCGCCAGAGCCTGCGCGGCGGGCTGGTTCCGGACGAGCGCGTGATGGAGCGCGGCTGCCTGAACTGCCACAGCAACATCCACGGCTCGAACAATCCCAACGGTGCCAAGTTCCACCAGTGACCCGCCATCCGGCGAAGGCGGAGAACGATGCTCAAGCACAAACCCCTGACTGCGCTGCTTGGATTGGCACTCGGCACCGCAGGCACCACACCCGTGCTGGCGCAGAGCGATTCCGGCGACACCCAGCGCGTAGGCAATACCCAGTTCGGCAACAGCCTCGATCCCACCGGCTGGGCGATGTTCGGCACGCCGGATCCGGCAGGCATGTCCTACCTGCATGCCGGCCAACTGCGCACGCCGACCGGCGTGCTCTACCCCTGGCCCCGCCAGATACCCGACGGGGCCAGGCTCGGCGGCGGCGACTGGACGTATGCATGGTTGGTGGAATTCGGTTACCTCCATGTCAGCGGCGATCGCGACGCCGAGTTCTTCCGGATGTATTCGGACTGGAAGGACGGCGCCGCGCTCGGCATGCTCGCGTTCTCCGCGCTGAACCACAGGACCGGTCAGTACGTCGAGTTCCGCGGCAGCCGGATCAGCAGCCACGATCAGTACTACCGCCTGCGCACCGGCCGCTACGGCGACTACCGCATCGAGGCGTTCTACCGGGACATCCCCCATACCCTGAGCACCACGGCCTATCCGTTGTGGAATGGCGTGGGTTCCACCGACCTGACCCTGCCCAACGGCATCGCCACCGGCAGTACGCCGGCGCAGGTGCAGGCCGTGGAGGCGAACCGGCCGCGCCGGACCTTGTCGGTGACACGCCAGAGCGAAGGCGTCAGCTGGGAGGGCGCATTGACCCGCAACTGGATCGGCTACGCCGGCGTCACCCACGAAAGCCGCACGGGCGACCGCGACTGGGGCGGCCCGATGTACCTGACCTACTTCTTCGTTGCGCCGGGACCAGGCGGCCCAGGCACACCGAGCCTGCCGGGCACCTTCGGCGGGCAGTACGAAACGGTGCGGCCGGTCGACTTCACCACCACCGACGTCAACCTGGGCCTGCGCAACAAGGGCGGCGCCTCGGGCTGGCTGATCAACTTCACCACGACCGCTTCGTTCTTCCGCAACCACAAGAGCACCCTGGACTATGCCGCTCCTTTTGCCGTGTCGCCGGGATCCACCTCGGCAGTGACCGGCGGCACCTGGTCGCTGGAGCCGGACAACAACTACTACAACGTGCGCCTGGAGGCTTCGCATCCGCTGAAGCTCTGGCGCGGCGAATTTTCCGTCTCGGCGGCCTACAGCAGCACGCGGCAGAACCAGGCGCTGCAGGCACCGCTCGATCCGAGGTACTGCCCTAGCGGGCAGTACCTAGGCACGACCGGCATCGCCTGCGCGGACTGGAACACCACCGCCGCGCTGTCGCGGCAGGACGGCGATGCGCGCGTCGATGCGGGCCTGCTCAACCTGCGCCTGGATTTTCGCCCCACCGCGAAGCTCAGCTGGCACCTCAACCTGCGCCAGCGCGACGAAAACAACCGGACGCGCTACACCATGTACAACCCGTTGACGGGGCAGTATGGCTACGTTCCCGAAAACGGTGCGGAGCCGATCGTTACCGGGCAGACCCAACTGTTCCAGCCCGGCAGCCCGCTGTACCAGTCGAACTTCGCGCAGATCGCCAGCATCCCCTTCAGCTACAACGACCGCAAGACGGAACTGGGCGGCAGCTACCGGATAGATCAGGACAACACGCTGGGCGCGAGTTATCTGCTCGACCATCAGACCCCGCATCCGCGCGAGCGGACCTACATCAACGACCAGCACCTCAAGTTGAACTGGGACACCAAGGCCTTCGGCGACGCAACCCTGCGCCTGAGCTACGAGTACCAGAAGCGCACGGGCGGCCCCTACAACCCCGATCCGTACCTCGGCGCGTATTCGCCCTCCATGCCCGGGTACCTGCAGCTTGCGGTGGGCTATACCGCGTTCACCGTCGCCCAGATGTACAAGTACGACATGAGCAACCTTGAGGCGAGCAAGCTCAAGGCGATCCTGACCATGCCACTGGGAACCACGGCGACCGTCACCGCCACGCTGTATGGCAATCGCAAACGCTACGGTGCGGATATCGGGCGGCAAGCCTTCGATACGACCGGCGCCGACGTGTCCTGGGACTGGGCGCCGACCGCGGCGACCTCGATGAGCGCCTACGCGGGCATGGCATCGAGCCGGCTCAAGCAGGGCAACGTCAACGACAACGAAGCGCTGACCTTTTCCTCGCCGCAACAGGCCAATCCGCAATTCGGCGGCCCGTTTTTCCCGTACGCCAATTTCTGGACGGCGACGGACGACGAGCGCGATGTCGACGCCGGTGCGCATTTCAAGCACAGCTTCTCGCCGCGCGCCAGGCTCGACCTCGACTACCACTACACCTATTCACGTGGCCTCCACAGCTACGACTACGCCAGCCTGACGGCGGTCTCCACGGTGTACCGGTCGATCCTGACCGCGGCGGATGTCGGCGGCGGTTTCCCCGCCAACGTCTATCGCATGCAGACGCTCACGGCCCGCCTGAATCTGGCGCTGACCCGGAAACTGGATCTGGCCCTGTACGGGAAATACGAATTCGGCAACTACGCCGACTGGCATTACGCGGGCTTCGACACACCTGCCGACCTGATCGTCGGCAATCGCGTCTTCACCGAGCTCGGGCCGCAACCGCATTGGCACGTTTTGCTGGTCGGCGCCTTCGTGACCGTGAAGCTCTGAGGGGAACGCCGCGATGTCTTCCTTGCATCGTTTTCTTCACCTGTCGGCGATCGCCATCCTGTGGCTGCCGGCGCCTTCAACGACCGCGGCCGACGGCGCGAAGGTGCGCCGGCCGGCGGCGTGGGCTGATCTGCGCCAGCAGGTGCCGGTTGCCGGCGACGTCCGCGCCGGCCAGGCAAGGTCGACCGTCTGCGCGGCCTGCCATGGACCGCAGGGTCTGGCCATTGCACCGAACTTCCCGAACCTGGCCGGACAGGCGGCGACGTACCTCTACGTGCAGTTGAAAAGCTTCAGGAGCGGCCAGCGCAGCGACCCGATCATGAGCGGCCAGGCTGCCGCGCTGAGCGATGCGGACATGCGCAACCTGGCGGTCTATTACGCCTCGCTCCCGGCCAAGCCGCCCGGCCGCGTCGAGGCCGCCTCTCGCGGCGGGCAGCTCTTTCTCGGCGGCGATCCGGCCCGGGGGATACCTCCCTGCCAGGCCTGCCACGGCCCGACCGGGCACGGGCCACGGACGTATCCCAGCGATGCGCCGCAGCCGCCCTGGTCGACCTTTCCGCGGCTGCATGGCCTGTCCGCCATCTACGTGACGAAGGCATTGCATGATTTCAGAAACGGCGCCCGCAGCGGTACCAGCAACGCGCTGATCATGCACGGCGTGGCGCAGACGCTCGACGATGCAGACATGCAGGCACTGTCGAACTACATCGCGACGCAATGACCCTTGCGCCTCTCGTCCGGCCGCTCACCAGGCGGGCAGCCCCCTGTGCCTGACCCGGGTGGTTCCTCTCATGTACTCCACTCCTCGATGCAGAATGCATGTCCGAGCACCTGATTGTCCGCTCGCAGCGAGCGCACCAACCGCTACGACAGCACAGCCATCGCGACTGCGCGGCTTCACCTGCCCCATACCCCGGGCAGGACGACTGGCGAGGAAGCCGCCTGCATCACCGGCGTATGGACGAGCCTGCATGGATGGGTTGCACCACCTTCGAGCATGACTGCTTCGTCGAGGCAGGCATGAGGGACGGCGGGCACCGCCTGCAACGAAGCTGCCGCCCGGGATTCGCGCTAGGCTCCGCAAACTTGGGAGCCACTCGGGTGGCTTGGAGCGGACCATTCGAGCCATGAATCGATCCGTATTCGGCTTGGCATCGCTGGCGCTCGGCACCTGCCTTCCGTGGGGATTGCACGCCCAGTCGATGGGCTTCCATGGCGCCATGGCGCTCGGTTCGCAACTGGTCGATCGCGGTCAGCCGATCACTGCCGAAACGCCGATCCTGCAGGCAGCCGCCTCCTGGACCTCGCCGACCGGCTGGTCGCTGGGTCTGTCGGCAGGCGCCCCGTTGCGCACGCCAGGCCAGCTGGCCGAAGCCTCCGTGCAGGCCTCGCGCTACTGGCCGCTGTCCGATGCCTGGCAGATGCAGACAGGTCTCCTGTATTACCGCCACCCCGGTTCGCCGCGCACGCGCGCCTTCGACCGGGCTGAAGCGGGCATCCAGTGGATGTACCGCGACGTACTGACTTTCGGCCTGTCGGCGGTGCGCGTCCTGGGCAGGAACGACCACCGGCTGCGGGGCGCGGCCGACGTTGATTTCCACTGGCCGCTGCCAGGGCATTTCTACCTTTCCGCCGGGGCGGGCGTCGCCCAGACCTCCGCCGCGCCCTACCGGGCCTATGCGTACACGGGCTCCTACCACGAGCGCTACGATCGCGAGTCCCCGAGCTCGTATCGCTACGGGCATCTGGGCCTGATATGGGCCATGGGCGACTGGCGCGCGGAACTCGACCGCGTGGTGACCACCCCTCGCGCGCGCTGGCAGCATGGCGCGCCGAGCCTCGCGCCATGGGTCGCGACGGTTTCATGGTCCTTTTGATCCGGAGGCAACCTTTTTGCGCCCGAGGGGCACCAAACTGGCAGCCCATGAACCAAGCCGACACCGACGCTGATGTCATCGACCGCATGCTGCTCCAGCGCATGGCGATGGGTGACCGCGCCGCGTTGGCGGCGTTGTACCGCAGTTACCACGGCCGGCTGTGTCGCTTCCTGTCCCGTCTCACCCGACGCAGCGACGTCGTTGAAGAGGTTGTTAATGATTGCTTCTGGATCACCTGGCAGAAGGCGGACGAGTTCCGCGGCGACTCGCGCGTTTCCACCTGGATCATGGGCATCGCCTACCGCTGCGGCCTCAAGGCGCTGCGGCAACACGGCGATGAGCCGGTCGAATACGAGCTGCCGACGGACGAGCGCGCCATGTCCAACGATCCGGACGAGGATCGCGAGCTGCGCGACTGGCTGGGCAAGGGGCTCGAGCACCTGTCGGCGGACCAGCGCGTGGTGATCGAGCTGGTCTACGGCGTGGGGCATTCGCTGGACGACGTCGCGGCCATCATGCAGTGCCCGCTGGGCACGGTGAAGGCGCGGCTGTTCTATGCCCGGGTCAAGCTTCGCAACGTGCTGCCCGCCCTGGCCGGCAACCCGGTCGCCTGCAAGGAAGGTGCGTCATGAGGAGCACCGAGAACTCCGGCACGGATTGTCCGCACGCATGGGAACTGATGCCCTGGGTGCTGCAGGACAGCGCCTCGCAGGAACAGGCTGCCTGGCTGGAGAATCACCTGGCCGGCTGCGCGCCGTGCCGCGCCGAGTTTGCGCAGCAGAGCCGCCTGCGGCTCGCGCTGTCGCTGCCGCATGACCTGTCGTTCAATGTGGAAGCCGGGTTGAAGCGCCTGCTGGTCCGGCTCGACGCGTCCGATCCCCTGAAAACTCCCCGGCAGCCACGACCGAGAGCCTGGCTGGTGCGGGCGCTGGCCGCCGCAGTGTTCGCCCAGGCGGTCGGCCTCGGCGTGCTTGGCGTCAAGCTGGCCGCCGTCGAAAATCCGCCGTACCGCACGCTCAGCGAGACGCCGCCGCCCGCACCGCCCGGTGCGATCCACGTGGTGCCCGATGCGGGCATGACGCTGGCCGACTGGAACGCCTTGCTGCGCGCATTGCACCTCCAGGTGGTGCACGGCCCCAATAGCGTCGGGGCCTACACGGTCGTGCCGGCGGATGCGGCGACAGCCGGGCAGATCCTGCCGAAGCTCCGCGCCGCCCGCGGCATCCGCCTGGCCGAGCCCGTCAGCGCCGCCGCACCATGAGCGGTCGTGCGCTCGCCCTCGTCGCGCTGGTCATCGCCATGGGGATGCCAGTGCATCGGGCCGTGGCCAGCGATGGACGGCCCGGCAGCGCAAGCGCGCCAGCCGCAACGGTGGCGGCGATGGATGCGCGCCGCGACATCGTGCTGGCGGTCGACAACCCTGTGGAGCCGCCCTCGACGCGGGCCGGCTCCAGCCTGCTGGGCTACACGCCGCCTGCGCGCTACGGCGCCGGGCAGCGTGCGCTGTCGGTCATGGATGCGCTGAAGCGGCGCTATGGCCTGCGCGAGATCGCCAGCTGGCCGATCAAGCCACTCGGCCTGTACTGTGCCGTGTTCGAGCCTCCGTCCGGCACGCCCCGGGACGACCTGCTCAAGACGCTCGCCGCGGACGCGCGAGTGCGGCTTGCGCAGCCGTTGCAGGATTTCGCCGTCTATGCGCAACAGGTCGCGCCCACGCGTCGATACAACGATCCGTATGTGGATCTCCAGCGCGGCTTCGTCGAAACCGACGCCGCGCGCGCCCATGCGCTCAGCCAGGGCAACGGGGTGGACGTTGCGATCGTCGACACCGGCGTGGACGTGCGTCATCCCGAACTGCAGGGACGCATCCGCGATGTGCACGATTTGGTGGACGACGGCGACCGCGTGTTCGACACCGATTCTCATGGCACCGAGGTGGCCGGCATCATCGCCGCCGACGGCAACAACCGCCAGGGAATCGTCGGCATCGCTCCCGAGGCCACGCTCAGCGTCTACAAGACCTGCTGGTATCCGGTGCCGGGCAGCGGTGCACGCTGCAACTCCTTCACCCTGGCCAAGGCGCTGGCGGCGATCCTCGATACCAGAACCCGCATCGTCAACCTGAGCCTCGGCGGCCCGGCCGATCCGCTGCTGCGCATGTTGCTGACGCGCCTGCTCGAGAAGGGGCGCATCGTGGTGACCGCCATGCCCCCGGACGGGGCACCCGACGGCTTCCCCAACGACGTGCCGGGCGTCATCGTCGTGCGCGTGGCCGACGCAGCAGCGGCCCCGCCTGGTGTGCTGAGCGCCCCCGGCATGGACATCCTCTCCATCCAGCCCGGCAACGGCTACGACTTCACCACCGGCTCGTCCATGGCCGCCGCGCACGTGAGCGGCATTATCGCCTTGCTGCTTGCACTCGCCCCGAGACTCGACGCGCGCAGCGCCCACGATCTGCTGCTCGCCAGCAGCAGGGTATCCGACGGCATGCTGCAGGTGAACGCCGCGGCGGCAGTGGAGCAATTGCGCGGCACGCAGCGAAACACGCCCTGAGGTAGGCGGCCGGTACCACTCCACGGCCACAGGCGAATGCGTGAGCCCGCTGCCCCACGCTCGAATCCTCGCTGCGCGCCTTGTCATAGCCAGGGCCTGGCCGGGCGTGCCCGGATCAGGAGCGTGGAAAGCTTAAGGAGGTGACGGATGCTTCAAGTCCCTGAGCAACGCCAGGAACTGCTTGGGCATTGCCGGATCGACGTCCAGCGCCAATTCAATCCGTTCCATCATTGCCGCGAAATCCGGGTGCTCGGCAAACCCTTCGCCGAACTCGCTCAACAGGATGCGGCTAAGAATCGGGCGCCGTAACCGGCGAACGGCCTCTTCGGAATCAAGGTCCACTTCGCTGATCAATGTCGCCAGGTCGGTCTTCAGGGAACGGCTCTGCTCCGCCCCGTCCACGGAGGGATCGATGGAGGTATCCGCACGAACTCCGCTGCCTGACTTGCGCGAAACACCGCGGAACCAAGAAACGATGGGCGGTCCGCCGTTGATCCGGTTTGAAGTCATGCTGGACTTCCTTGATAAGTGTCATTCGCGCTCAGCGGCTGGATGCAGCCTACACGATGAATACCCGTAGCGTGGAGCAACGCGCTGGAGTGCTCGCTCCGATCGACCGGCAGACCGCGCCGCCGCGGCGTGTCCGCAAGGCCTGCGTACGCATCGGGCGCTCGATGCAATACAGACCACAGCATTCCCCGAACTTGGTGTCCGTGAAACCGGCAGCGGCCCATGTTGACGAAGCGTTCGCAGGGGAATCACACCTGCAGGTGGATCTCACTGGAGGTCCCTCCTTTATTAAGTCCGGCATAAGCTGGGTTGCCTATCGTTGGCCCCATGGTTACTTCCCCTCCCACCTCGTCCATTCCATCCGAGGCGACTGATCGCCTGACCGACAGCTCGCGCACGTCGCATTGGGATCGATGGCGCCGGTCTCTGGTCACGAGCGCCTTCCGTCGCACTTTGCGCGACGCCGGCGGACGCCTGTGCGAGCCGGGTGGCCTGCCTGTCTATGGCGTCCACCGTGTGCTCGTTTGCCGCCCGAACCACCGTCTGGGCAATGCCCTGCTGCTCAGCCCCTTGATCCAGGAAGTCGAAGCGCTCTATCCGGGAGCGGAGATCGACATCGTGGGCAGCGACGCCGCCGTCAGCCTTTTTGCCGATCGCTTTCACGTGCGCAGGGTTTTCGCGCTTCCTCGTCGCGTCGCCCGGCACGTGCTGTTCAGTGCAAAGATCCTGCGGAATGTGCGTTCAGGCAGGTACGACCTGGCCATCGACGCATGCAATGGCTCCCAATCCGGGCAGTTGATCCTGGCGCTGACCAGGGCGAAGTACAAGCTCGGGTTTCCGGATGAGGCGACAAGCCCGGCTTCACGATGGCATAGCCTGGCGTGGCCGAAGCATCTGGCCCACCGTAGCGTGTTCTTGTTGCGCACGGCATATGCCGGACGGACCGACGATCGTTATCCGAACCTAGGAATCGGCTTGTCCGCGCGCGAGAAAGAGGAAGCGGCGAAGGTTCTAAGGACGCTCTGCCGAAAATCCTCGTTTACGCCGGTCCTGGGCATTTTCACCAACGCAACCGGCGCGAAGCGATACAGCGAAGCATGGTGGATTCAATTCCTGCATGTCTTCCAGGAGCAATGCCCGGACGTACAGGTGGTAGACCTCGTTGCTGCCCACGGGTGCTCGCACCTTGGCGAGCGTTTCGTTCCTTTCTATACCCGGAACCTGCGGAGGATGGCTGCGATGATCGCCGGCATGGACGGCTTCATCAGCGCAGACTGTGGGGTCATGCATTTGGCTTCCGCTAGCGGGGCTCCCACCCTAGGGCTGTTTTCGTCTACCGACCCGGCCAAATATGCCCCTTATGGGGGAATGAACGACGCCCTGGACACTCGAGGCATGGATGCAACCGGCGCTGCCTTGGCCTCCGCCCGTTGGTTCAACCGGGCGCGGATGGCGCGCAGATCCACGCAACACCATGCGCCTTCGAAAACAGGACCCAAGGCCGGCCGATCTGCGACATAGGCCTAGGCAGACAGCGCATCTGCTGTGCGGAGCCCGGCGGGGACCACGGGGATACCGTCCGCTGAGACCGCGATCACATTCGGCAGCTTCCAACACGCGCGTGTCTTGTCCCGTACGGCCAGGCATGGCTTCATGCCGGCGATCAAGGGGGAACGATGGCCTGGCGCAGCGTCGCTTCGCGGTTGGCTTTGTGGCTGCTGGCCGGGTCCGTGCTCGTGCTGGTCGTCGTCGGTGCAGCCTTGTTCGCACGGACGCGGGCGCAGATCCTCAAGCATGCGCACGGTGAAGCCACCGCACTGTCCCGCGCCGCCGCCGACCGCATCGAAGCGCGGTTGGGCCGAGTGGCGGCCGCCACCCAGCTGCTGGCCACGCTCGCCGGTTCGGGTACCCGCGACGCCGAAGCGCTGCTGCGGGACAGCCTTAAGGCCAATGCCGACATCGCAGGGCTTGCGATCGCACCGGCGCCGACGGGCGACCGGCCACTGGCCGCTGCCCCCTTCGTGAGCCGGCTCGCCGGCGGAACGCTGCAGGAACGCGACCTGGCCGGCGATGCGACGCACTACTGGGAGCAGTACTGGTTCCTCGGCGGCCTGGCCTGCGGCCAGGGCTGCTGGCAGCGGCCGTTCCTTTCGCGTTCCCGCCACCGGTTGCTGGTGAACTATTCGGTGGCGGTGCAGCGCGACGGCCGCGCGAGCGGCGTGGTGAACGCGGACGTTACCCTGGAGTGGCTGCAGAACATCCTCGATACGCTGCACACGCCCGCGGGCGCCTATACCTTCGTGCTGGGCAGCGACGGCCGCTACCTGGCACATGCCCGCGCCGGACTCGTCGGCGTGGCAGGCTCGCCCGGCTTGCTGCAGGCGATGGCGCGCCAGGACGGCGCGCCCGTGCGGCTGGCGGATGCGCCCGGTGGCCCGGTCTGGATCTACCCTTCGCCGATCCGGGGCACATTCTGGTCACTCGGGCTGGTGATGCCGGAAGCGCGCATCTACGCCGACGTGCGGCAGCTTTTCCTTGCCGGCCTGACGCTGGGCCTGCTCGCGCTGCTCGGCATCACCCTGATCACGGTGGTCACGCTGCGGCGTACGCTCGCCCCACTGGGCGTGCTGGCGCACCGTGCCGAGCACGTGGCGCGGGGCGAACTGGATTTCGACCTGCCCGCGACGGACCGCCGCGACGAGATCGGCCGCCTGACCGGCGCCTTCGACCAGATGCGCCATCAACTGGCGGCGCATCTGCGGCAGCTGACCGAGGCGACCCGCGAACAGCAGCGCCTGGCAAGCGAACTGGAGATCGCACACCAGATCCAGACCGCACTGCTGCCGAAGGAGCATTACCTCGACGCGCACTGCGCCAACTTCGAACTGCACGCCGCGTTGCGTCCCGCGCGCGCCGTGGGCGGCGACCTGTACAGCTACTTCATGCTGGACGAGCGGCGCTTCTGCCTGCTCGTCGGCGACGTCTCGGACAAGGGCATTCCGGCCGCGCTTTTCATGGCGCGCACGATCACCCTGGCAAAGGCATTGGCGCCGCGCAGCCAGTCGCCCGAGGAACTGTTGCGGCTGCTCAACCAGGAGCTCTGCCGCAACAACGACGGCTGCATGTTCGTCACCCTGCTCTGCGGCGTGCTCGACACGCTCGATGGGACGCTTGCGCTGGCCAGCGCGGGCCACGAGCCGCCGGCACTGTGCGGCGGCGACAGCGTCCGCCTGCTCGAGTTCGAGACCGGGCCGGCCGTCGGCCTGGACGAGGAGGCCAGCTATCCCGTCCACCAGCTGACCCTGCGGCCGGGCGATACCTTGCTGCTGTACACCGACGGCATTACCGAGGCCTCCGATAGAACCCAGGCCATGTTCGGCATGCAACGCCTGCTCGACAGCCTGCTCGCGCCTCCCCTGCCCCATTCCGCAGCCGGCTATACCGGCCGGCTGCTGGCCGATGTCGACCGCTTCGTGGATGGCGCGAGCCAGGCGGACGACATCACCGTGCTCGCACTGAGCTGGCTCCACCTGCAACCCGGGAGGCATTCGCCCGTGCTCACCATGGAGGTACGCAACACGCTGCCAGACGTGTTCGACGCGATCGCACGCTGCGACCGTTCGCTCTACCGCGCAGGCGTCAGCGAAACGATGCGCAGCGACGTGCAACTGGTGCTGGAGGAGATGATGGTGAACATCGTCCAGCACGCCTATCCGGACGAGCGCCAAGGCACCATCGGCGTACAGCTGCAGATGGATTCCGGCGCGATCGTCGTGGAGCTGCACAGCGACGGCGTGCCTTTCGATCCCACCCGCGCGCCATCGCCTGCCCTGACAGGCGATGTGGCCGACCGCGAGGAGGTTGGCGGGCTGGGCATCCACCTGGTGCGCGCCATGGTCAGCGAGATGGATTACTCCCACGACGCCGGTGGCAATCACCTGCGCCTGCATTTCCCCAACGAACAGGACGTGACCATCGCATGAGCCTCATCATCCACACCGAGATCCCCACGTCGAAGCGGGCGACGATGCACCTTCGCGGCCGCCTCGACGCCGCCACGTTCGGCGCCTTCGACGAGGCCGCGCAAGCGCTGCTGCAGGATCTTGCAGACGGCGGCACGCTGGTGCTCGACCTGGCGTCGCTCGAATACATCAGCAGCGCCGGACTGCGCAGCTTCGCCAAGGCCCGCAAGGGCATGCGCGAACGCAATGGGCACACGCTCGTGCTCAACCCGCAGCCGCAGGTGCGCAAGGTGTTCGACATCGTCAAGGCGGTGCCGGTCAAGGAGGTGTTCGCCAGCGTGGGCGAACTGGACGCCTATCTTGATGTCATCCAAAGGCAGCTGACCCAGGCCACCGAGGAATAGCAGGCGGCCGGGACCGCATGCCGTACCGCACGCCCGCTAGCGGCAGGGCGACTCGAACACCTTGCTGCCGCGGTCCTTCTCCGGCCAGCGCTGCGGCGTACGGCGCACCTTGGCGATGTCATAGCCCAGCGCCTCCGCTCGCGCGAGCATGGCGCGGTAGTCGGCGGCGCCGACGGTCGGCGTGCGCGCCATGTACCACAGGTAGTCGCGCGCATCGCGCACGACGAGCACCTGGTTGCCATCGGGTGCGAGCCAGCCGACCAGGTATTGCGCGTGCATGAACCAGAACAGGTGCACCTTCCATTCGGCGTTGCCGCGGCCCGGAACCACGGTGGCTTGCGAATGGATCAGCTTGACCGGCGCATCGAAGCCGCCGGGGCGAAAGCGCAGCGAAGTGCAGATGCTGCCATCGCCTTGCAGGCGGTAGGTTTCCACCGCGTCGTAGCCGTCTTTCTCGAAGCGCGTGGGAATCGAGGCGATGACGTACCAGCGGCCCATGAAGCCCGGCAGGTCCATCCGTTGAACCGGCGCGATCGGCCCACGGGCGCATGCGCTGCCGGAAAATGCCAGCGCCAGGCAGGCGCCGGCGAGGATGCGGGCGAATGCCATCGGGCTAAGGCCGGACGAAGCGGTAGTGCGCCACCAGCCACTCCTGGCCGCCGGCATAGCCGAACAGCTCCGCGCAGGCCATCCAGAACATGCGCCAGCGCTGGAACCACAGCGGCGCCTGCTCGCCGTAGGCTTGCCGCAGCACGGCCAGCACCGCCTCGCGTTGGCCGTCCTGGCGCTGCAGCCACTGGTTGGCGCTCTTCTGGTAGTGGGTGCCGTCCACCAGCCAGCGCCGCTCGATGTGCAGGTCGTGCTGGAAGTGCAGCAGGGTGTCGATGCCCGGCATCTGTCCGCCGGTGAAGAAATGCCGCCCCATCCAGTTGTCCTCGCCCCCGGTCTCGAACGGATACAGCAGGGTGCGGTGCGCGAAGATGTGCACGAACAGCTTGCCGCCGGGCTTCAGCCAGCTGGCGATGCGTTCCATCAGCAGCTGGTAATTGCGCATGTGCTCGAACATTTCCACCGACACGCAACGGTCGAACTGCGCCGTCTCCAGCACCAGGGTGTTGGCATCGCGTGTCAGCACGCGCACGTTGGCGAGGCCGCGCGCCCGGCAGGCCGCCTCGATGTACAGGCGCTGGGCCTGGGAGTTGGAGACGGCGGTGATGTGCGCGGCCGGGTAGCGCTCGGCCATCCACAGGGTGAGCGAACCCCAGCCGCAGCCGAGCTCCAGGATGCGCTGGCCGTCGGCCAGTTCCGCGCGCTGTTCGTACAGCGCCAGCATGGCTTCCTCGGCCTGCGCCAGCGTCTCGTCGCCGTGGGGGTAGTAGCAGCCCGAGTACTTCAGCCGCGGCCCCAGGCACCGCTCGAAGAATGCCGGCGGCAGCTCGTAGTGCTGGCGGTTGGCGGCATCGGTGTGGATCGCCACCGCGCTGTGCCGCAGCGCATCGATGCGTTGCGCGTGGCGCTCGGCCTGCAGGGACGCGCCGCCGGCGCGCTCTGCGCGAAGGCGCGCGGCGCACAGGCGGCGGACGCCCTGGCGCAGCAGCGGATCGGGTATCCAACCGCGCTCGGCCAGGCCGAGCAGGCCGGGCGCGGCGCAGTCGTGGGGAAGTTCGGCGGCGTCCAGGGTCGTTGTGTCGGTCACGAGTCCATCCTCGGGTCGGGCGGATGCTTGGGGAACCACGGAAAGAACATCGGCGTGCTGCGCTGGTAGGCGCGGTAGTCCGCGCCGCGCGAGCGCAGCGCCTGCGCCTCGGTGAACGGGATGCCGCTGACGTAGCGCAGGAACAGGTACATCAGCAGCGGCCCGCTCCACGCCAGCCAGGCCAGCGGCGAGCCCACCGCGAACGCCACGTAGGCGAACCAGTGCAACCACTCGAAGAAGTAGTTCGGATGGCGCGACCAGCGCCACAGTCCCGCGCGGCAGGTCCGGCCGCGGTGGCCGGGAGCGGCGCGGAAACGTGCGAGCTGGGCGTCCGCCAGGCTCTCCCCGCCCACGCCGAACAGCCAGATTGCCGTGCCGGCCGCCAGCCACGGCATGCGCACGCCCGGGTTGGCCGCCACCGCGGCGAACGGAAGCGCGAACAGCGCGACCGTCAGTGCCTGCAACTGGAAGAAGGCGAACAGCCGGCGCTGGTCGCCGTGCCAGTGCTCGCGCAGGGCACGATAGCGGCCGTCTTCCGGCTCGTGGCGCACGCGCCGCCACAGGTGCCGAGCCAGCCGCGCGCCCCATAGGCCGCCGAGCAGGCCCATCCACACGCGCGGCGTGGCCGCGCCCCGACCGAAGGCGGCCAGCAGCACCGCCGCGCCGCCCAGGCCGGCGGCCCACAGCACGTCGGCGATGCCGGCGTTGGCATGCCG
>NZ_JABFWW010000109.1 GCF_013362045.1 Frateuria sp.
CTGCGCCACGGGCCGATGTCCTGGCTGGGGGAGGACAGCCTGGCGGTGGCCTTCCTCGCCGCCGATCCCAGCGTGCGCGGCTACGAGTACGACCTGCTGCGCGAGCTCACCCGCAAGGGCCTGGGCGCGCAGCGCATCGTCGTCGGCGAATCGATCCCGGCCGATGTCGTCGGCCCGCAGGGGCTGGCCGTCGAGTTGCCCGGCCTGTACGCGCTGGAGGAAGCGCAGCAGCTGATGATCCACGTCATGGTCGGGCAGCTGCTGGCCTTCTTCCGTTGCCTGGCGCTGGAGCAGAAGCCGGACGCGCCCTCGCAGGGCGTGCTCACCCGCGTGGTGGAGGCCTTCGCGATCCACGGCGGCGGAGCCGGCGCATGAAACCCGTCCTGGTCGCCGGCGAGATCAATGCGGACCTGGTGTTCTCGGGCTGCACCTCGCTGCCGTCGTTCGGCCGCGAGGTGCTGGCGAGCGGCTTCCGACAGGGCCCGGGCAGCTCCTCGATGATCTGCGCGATGGGCCTGGCGCGGCTGGGCGAGGCGGTGCTGTTCGCCGGCGTGGCGGGACAGGACGGCTGGGGCGGCTACTGCGTCGCCGCCCTGCGCGAGGCCGGCATCGACGTGGATGCGGTGCAGCTGCGGCCGGGCCTGCGCACCGGCCTGACGGTGGCGCTGTCGGCCGCGCACGACCGCGCGCTGGTCACCTATCCCGGCGCGATCGCCGCGTTGCGCGCGCAGGACGTTCCCGACGCGCTGCTCGCGCGCGCCGGCCACCTGCACGTGTCCTCCTATTACCTGCAGAGCGCCCTGCGCCCGGGCCTGCGCGGCCTGTTCGAGCGCGCGCATAAGCTCGGCCTCACCACCTCGCTCGACCCCGGCTTCGATCCCGACGAGCGCTGGGGCGGCGACGAACTGATCGGCCTGCTCGCCGAGGTCGACGTATTCCTGCCCAACGCACTCGAAGCCTGCGCGATCAGCGGCAAGCCGTCGCCGGAGGAGGCGCTGCAGACCTTCGCCAACGGCCGCACGCGCACGGTGGTCAAGCGTGGCGGCGAGGGTTGCATCACGCTCGACGACGACGGCCGGCATCTCGCGGTCCCCGCGTTTGCCGTGGACGCGCTCGACAGCACCGGCGCCGGCGATTCCTTCGATGCGGGGTTCCTGCATGCCTGGCGCCGCGGTCGGCCGCTGCGCGACTGCCTGCGCTGGGGTGCGGCCTGCGGTGCGCTGTCCACGCGCGGCATCGGCGGCACCGCCTCGCAGGCTGACGAGGCGGACGTCGAGCGCCTGCTGGCGGACCATCCGTGATCACCGTCGCCGGCTTCAACACCGCGATCGACCACCTGTTCACGGTGGACGCGCTGGTGCCCGGCGCCGTGCAGCGTGCCGCGCGGGACGAGATCTATCCCGGCGGCAAGGGGCTGCACGTGGCGCAGACGGTGGCCGCGCTGGGCGAGCGTGTGCAGCTGGTCGGCCTGGTCGATGCCGCGCACCGCAACCTGGTCGCGCGGCGCATGGCTGGGCGCGGCGTGCTGTTCCACGGCATCGAGATCGAGCAGCCGTTGCGCCGCTGCATCGCGGTGCGCGAGCGCGACGGACGCGTCACCGAGATCCTCGGCTCCGGCCCGGAGCTCGCGCTCGCCGAGCGCGAGGAGTTGCTGCGCGCATGGTGGCGCTGTGCCGAGGAAAGCACGCTGCTGGTGCTCTCCGGCAGCCTGCCGCGCGGCTTCGACGCCGACGTCTACGCATGGATGGTGCGCCGTGCCGCCGGCCGGCCCTGCCTGGTCGACGCCAGCGGCGAAGCGTTGCGCCACGTGGCCGGTTCCGGCGCGTTCCTGCTCAAGCCCAACCGCGACGAAGCCGCCGAACTCGCCGGCCGGCCGGTGCGCACGCCGCAGGACGCCGCCGCCGTGGCGCGCGCGCTGCACGCGCAGGGCATCGTGCTGCCGGTGGTGACGCTGGGCGCCGAGGGTGCGGTCGGCTTCGACGGCCGCGACCTCTGGCATGCCTCGCTGACGTTGGAGCGCAGCGTCAATCCGGTCGGTTCGGGCGACTGCCTGCTCGCCGGCCTGGCGGTGGCGCTCGAACGTGGCGAGCCGCTGGCAGACGCGCTGCGCCTCGGCGTGGCCTGCGGCGGCGCCAACGCGATGGACGAGGAAACCGGCTACGCGCGACGCGAGCAGGTCGATGCACTGCTCGGCGAGGTGAGCCTGCGCGGGCTGGACGCGTGAGCATCCGCGGGCGGCCCTGCGCCTTGCGGCCGTCGTTCCCGCGTTCGCGGGCATGGGGCCAGAAGCAAGACGTAGGGCAACGCCACGAGCCGCGAGGGAACGCGGCACTTCAAAAGACCTTTCCTGCACCGCGTGGAGCGCGGGCAAGGAATCTTCAGCGAGGTTGACGGCATGAACCCAAGGGCAAGCGCAGGTCGCAGCGGCAGCCATGCACGTTGGATGCAAGGTGCCACCCCGCCGCGGCCGCATCGGTGGGCCGCTCTTGCGCTGGCCGTCGCCGTCGCCGCGGCGATCGCCGCACCCGCGTTCGCCGCCACGCAGGACTTCGGCAACGCCGCCATCGCCGTGCAGTGGCAACTGGCCGACGGCCGGTTCACCGACATGGTCGTCACCGACCGCATCAACCATCGCACGATCCCGGTCACCGCGCCCTTCGTGCTGACCTGGCGCGACGGCCGCAAGCTCGATACCGCACAGCTGAAGCTGCTCTCGCCACCGCAGGACACCGTTCTGAAGGCCGATCCGAAAGCCTCGCGCGAGGCCGAGCGCCTGCCGGGCCGCGCCGTCGCCGCCAGCTTCACCGACGCCGACGGGCGCCTGCGCATCGACTGGCAGTGGGTGCAGCGCGAGGGCTCGGACTACCTGCGCGAGATCGTCACCGTCACCGCGCTCAAACAGGACGAGGACATCGCGCGCGTCGATCTGCTGCAGGCCAAGGCCGAGGAGGTTGAAGTGGTCGGCTCGGTGCCGGGCTCGCCGGTGGTGGCCGGGCCGGACTACTTCGGCTTCGAGCATCCGCTGTCTTCCAGCAACGCCTGGGGCAACCGCGTGCAGCTGTGGATCGAGCGCGGCCTGCCGCTGCCCAAGGGGCAGTCGATGACCTACTCGGCGGTGGTCGGCGCCACGCACGGCAACCAGCTGCGGCGCGATTTCCTGGCCTACGTCGAGCGCGAGCGTGCGCATCCGTACCGCACCTTCCTGCACTACAACTCCTGGTACGACATCGGCTACTTCACGCCCTACACGCAGGCCCAGGCGCTGGACCGCATCCATGCCTTCGGCGAGGAGCTGACCGTCAAGCGCGGCGTCAAGCTCGACTCCTTCCTGTTCGACGACGGCTGGGACAACCTGAGCGGCAACTGGAACTTCAGCAAGGACTTCCCGCACGGTTTCGTTCCGCTGCGCGAGGCCGCGGCGAAGTACGGCGCCGCGCCCGGCATGTGGCTCTCGCCCTGGGGCGGCTACGGGCATCCGAAGCAGGAGCGGGTGAAGAACGGCCGTGCGCACGGCTACGAGATCATCGACGGCGGCCTGGCGCTGTCCGGCCCGAAGTACTACCAGCGCTTCCATGACGTGACCATGGACCTGGTGCGCAAGGACGGCATCAACCAGTTCAAGTTCGACGGCACCGGCAACGCCGACAAGGTGTTCCCGGGCAGCCGCTTCCCCAGCGACTTCGACGCGGCGATCCAGCTGATCGAGGACCTGCGCAAGGCCAGGCCGGACCTGTTCGTCAACCTCACCACCGGCACGCAGGCCTCGCCGTTCTGGCTGGCCTACGCCGACTCGATCTGGCGCGACGGCGAGGACGACTGGCACGCCGGCGTGGGCACCGAGCGCGAGCGCTGGATCACCTACCGCGACCGCGAGACGTACCGCAACATCGTCGAGAAAGGCCCGCTGTTCCCGCTCAACTCGCTGATGCTCCACGGCATCATCTACGCCAAGGAGAACAAGCGCCTCAATACCGATCCCGGCCACGACTTCGCCAACGAGGTGCACTCCTACTTCGGCAGCGGCACGCAGCTGCAGGAGCTGTACATCACCCCGTCGCTGCTGACCCAGGCCGACTGGGACGTGCTGGCCGAGGCGGCGAAGTGGTCGCGCGCCAACGCGCAGGTGCTCAAGGACACGCACTGGGTCGGCGGCGATCCCGGACGGCTGGACGTCTACGGCTGGGCGGCGTGGACGCCGGCCAAGGCGATCCTCACTTTGCGCAATCCCAGCGACAAGCCGCAGCCGGCGGTGATCGACCTGGCCAGGCAACTGGAGCTGCCGCCGGGCGCGGCGCGCCGCTTCCGCGCGCACAGCCCGTGGCGGTCCGACGTGGCGCAGCCGGCGCGCGAGCTGGACGCGGAT
Source organism: Frateuria sp. (assembly GCF_013362045.1). GTDB lineage: Bacteria > Pseudomonadota > Gammaproteobacteria > Xanthomonadales > Rhodanobacteraceae > Frateuria_A. Next base: position 4,364 of record NZ_JABFWW010000109.1, read on the forward strand.
TGGCCGCAGATGATCGAGCTGGCGCCGTTCCAGGTGCTGACGCTCGAACTGGCGCCGCAACGCTGACGATGCGCGCCAAGCAAGTCCGGCCCGCGGATGTGCAAGCATCCCCTGGACGAGGGCCGGGTGCGCTGGCCGCATCCCTTGCGCGTCCATCCGCTCGACCCGCCATCCATCCGCTAGCACCGAGGGACCCATGCAACGCCGAACCTTCCTGCGTCTGAGCCTCCTCGCGCCGCTGGCGGCCCCGGGCTGGCGCCTCGAAGCCATGCCGGCGGTCCCTGTCGTCGCGCCCGCGCCGGACGGCCGGCCGCATCGCTTCGAGCTCGGCCAGCGGCAGTTCCTGCTCGACGGCGCGCCGTTCCAGATCCGCAGCGGCGAAATGCACCCGGTGCGGATTCCCGCGGCGTACTGGCGCCACCGCATCCGCATGGCGAAGGCGATGGGCCTCAACACCGTTGCCTTGTACCTGATGTGGAACGCGCTGGAACCGGCGCCCGGGCGTTTCGACTTCGATGGCGGCAACGACTTCGCGCGTTTCATCGCACTGTGCGCGGAGGAGGGCATGTGGGTCTACCTGCGGCCGGGTCCCTACGTCTGCGCCGAGTGGGACTTCGGCGGCCTGCCGCCCTGGCTTCTGCGCGAGCCGGACGTCCGCGTGCGCGACGGCCACGATCGCCGCTACATGGACGCCGTGGCGCGCTACCTGGACGCCGTCGCGCCGCGCGTGGCGCCGCTGATGGCGGCCAACGGCGGCCCCATCCTGATGGTGCAGGTGGAGAACGAGTACGCCTCCTTCGGCAAGGACCGCGCGTACCTGGAAGCGCTGCGCCGCATGTGGGTCGGGCGCGGCGTCACGGGGCCGTTCTCGGTATCCGACGGGCTGGGCCAGATCCGCGAGGCGCACACCTATCTGCAAGGCGCCGCGCTGGGCCTGGACGGCGACACCGACTTCGCCGGCGCGCAGGCGATCGCCGGCGAGGCGCCGGTGTGGGTGGGCGAGGGCTATCCGGGCTGGCTGACGCACTGGGGCGAGCCTGCATTCCAGCACGCCGACTACCTGCCCACGCTGCGCAAGCTGCTGGGCGAGGGACGGTCGTTCAACCTCTACGTGGCGCACGGCGGCACCAACTTCGGCTTTGGCGCGGGCGCCAACGCGAACGACGACGGCAGCCACTTCCAGCCGGTGGTGACCAGCTACGACTACGGCGCGCCGATCGACGAACGCGGTGCGCCGACGGCCGCCTATCACGACTTCCGCGGCGCCATCGGCGCCGCCCTGGGACATCGCCTGCCCGCGTTGCCGCCATCGCCGCCAGGCACCCGGTTCGCATCCTTCACGCCCGAGCCGATCGCGTCGCTGTGGGACGCGTTGCCCGCGCCGGTCGCCAGCGGGCGGCCGCAACCGATGGAGTCCCTGCTGGGCCAGTTGCAGGGCCTGGCGCTGTACCGCACGCAGGTCGACATCCCGCACGGCGGCGGCCTGCGCATCGAGGGCGTGCGCGACTACGCCACCGTCTTCCTGGACGGGCGCTATCTCGATCACGTATCGCGGATGGCCCACGCAGGCCTGCACAGCGACGGAAGCGTCGTGCTGCCGCCGGCCAGCGGCAAGGCGACGCTGGACATCCTGGTGGACACCTTCGGCCACGTCGGCTACGGCCGCTTCACGGACGACCGCAAGGGCTTGGTCGGCGAGGTCCGGCTCGACGGCCGGCCGCTGCGCGACTGGCAGGTCCACGGGCTGCCGCTGGACGAGGCGCACCTGCAGCGGATCCGCGCCGCAACGCCGTCGATCCGGCGGGCGGGCCAGTTCTTCCGCGCTCGACTGGCGCTGGAGGAGCCGGGCGACGGCTACCTGGACATGCGCGAGTGGAACAAGGGTTATCTATGGATCAACGGCCGCCTGCTCGGCCGCTACTGGCACATCGGCCCGCAGCAGCGCCTGTTCTGCCCGGGATGCTGGCTGCACAAGGGCGCCAACGAGGTGCTGGTGCTCGACCTGCACCGCACGCGGCCGGCGCCGATCCACGGCGCCGATCGATTGGAGGGGTGAGTTCCGGCGCCCTCCGTTCCCGCTGGGCCTGCGTGAGGGCGCAGGCACTACATGCGGAACACGCCGTAGCGCTGCGGCTCGATCGGCGCGTTCATCGAGGCGGAGATCGCCAGGCCCAGCACGCGGCGGGTATCGGCCGGGTCGATGATGCCGTCGTCCCACAGCCGCGCGCTGGCGTAGTAGGGATGGCCCTGGCGCTCGTACTGCTCGCGGATCGGCGCCTTGAAGGCGTCCTCTTCCCCCGCGCTCCATGATTTGCCGCTGGCCTCGATGCCGTCGCGCTTCACCGTCGCCAGCACGCTGGCCGCCTGTTCGCCGCCCATCACGCTGATGCGCGCGTTGGGCCACATCCACAGGAAGCGCGCGCCGTAGGCACGCCCGCACATGGCGTAGTTGCCGGCGCCGAAGCTGCCGCCGATCACCACGGTGAATTTGGGCACGTGCGAACAGGCCACGGCGGTGACCATCTTGGCGCCGTCCTTGGCGATGCCGGCCTGCTCGTACTTCTTGCCGACCATGAAGCCGGTGATGTTCTGCAGGAACACCAGCGGTACGTTGCGCTGGTTGCACAGCTCGATGAAGTGCGCGCCCTTGAGCGCGCTCTCGGCGAACAGGATGCCGTTGTTGGCGACGATGCCCACCGGATAGCCGTGGATGTGCGCGAAGCCGGTCACCAGCGTCTTGCCGTAGCGCGCCTTGAACTCGTGGAACTCGGAGCCGTCGACGATGCGCGCGATCACCTCGCGGATGTCGAACGGCCGGCGCGTGTCCTGCGGGATCACGCCATAGAGCTCCTCGGCCGGGTACTTCGGTTCGGCCGGGGTCTTCAGCGCCAGCGGCATGGCCTTGCGCCGGTTGAGGCTGGCCACCACGTCGCGCGCGATCGCCAGCGCATGCGCGTCGTTTTCCGCGTAATGGTCGGCCACGCCGGAGATGGACGTATGGACGTCCGCGCCGCCGAGGGCCTCGGCATCGACCACCTCGCCGGTGGCCGCCTTCACCAGCGGCGGGCCGCCCAGGAAGATGGTGCCCTGCTCGCGCACGATGATGGTCTCGTCGCTCATCGCCGGCACGTAGGCGCCGCCGGCGGTGCACGAACCCATCACCACGGCGATCTGCGGGATGTTGAGCGCCGACATGCGCGCCTGGTTGTAGAAGATGCGGCCGAAGTGCTCCTTGTCCGGGAACACCTCGTCCTGCAGCGGCAGGAAGGCGCCGCCGGAGTCGACCAGGTAGACGCACGGCAGCCGGTTCTCCAGCGCCACTTCCTGCGCGCGCAGGTGCTTCTTCACCGTCATCGGGAAGTAGGTGCCGCCCTTGACGGTGGCGTCGTTGGCGACCACTACCACCTCGGTGCCGTTGACGCGGCCGATGCCGGTGATGATGCCGGCCGCCGGCGCGGCGTCTTCGTACATGCCGTGCGCGGCCAGCGGCGAGAGTTCGAGGAAGGGCGAGCCCGGATCGAGCAGCGCCCGGATGCGCTCGCGCGGCAGCAGCTTGCCGCGCGCCGTGTGCTTCTCGCGCGCCCTGGCGCCGCCGCCTTCGGCGTTGCGCGCCAGCTGCCGGTGCAGGTCGTCGACCAGCGCGCGCAGTGCGGTGCTGGAAGCCTGGAAGTCGGGCGAGCGGGGGTCGATCTGCGAGGCGATGCTGCTCATCGGACGGGACTCATGGTCTTGGTGCGGGCCGCGTACCGGCGGCGGTCATCCCTGGCGCCGGGCCCTGCACGCAGAGCCTTCTGCACCAGCCAAACACCAGATGATAACCGCCCGCGGAAGATTGCGGCCGGCAATGCCGGCGTGCAAAAAAAAAACCGGCCGCAAGCGGCCGGTTTTTTTGGAACAACGAAGGATCAATGACCCTTGGTCGCGTCCTTGGCAGCATCCTTGGCATTGCTGGCAGCATTCTTCGCGGCGTCGGCGGCCTTGCTGGCCTGGTCGGCGGCGTTGGAAGCGGCGTCCTTGGCCTGCGACATAGCGTCCTTGTTGGCCGAAGAGCTGGCAGCCGGAGCGGCAGCCGAGGCCGCGGTGGCAGCCTGCTGGGCCTGGTCGGCAGCCTGGCCGGCGGCATTGGCAGCCGTGGTGGCCTGCTGGGCAGCCTGGTCAGCAGCCGGGGTCTGGGTCTGCGCCGCAGCCTGCTGGGCCTGGTCAGCGGACTGCTGGGCCTGGTCCGCCGACTTCTGGGCGTCCTGCGCGGAATCCTGCGCGCCGTTGCTGCAAGCCGCCAGCAGCGCGACGAGCGCGGAGGCGAGTAGGGTACGCGTCAACTTCATGGTGGATCTCCTTTGCCGTGGAATGCCGTTTTGGCCGCGTATTAATAGCGCTTTCGCCGTAGACGCGCCATATGTTTATACGATGGCCTTCAGTACGTATTAAAAACCCGGTTAAGCGGCTTTCATTCCCGCCGTGGACAGCGGGTGACGGTTGCCTTAATCCAGCCGCTCCACCGCAATCGCGGTCGCCTCGCCGCCGCCGATGCACAGCGCGGCCACGCCACGCTTCCCGCCGCGGGTCTTGAGCGCGTTGAGCAGCGTGACCACCAGGCGCGCGCCGCTGGCGCCGATCGGGTGGCCGAGCGCACAGGCGCCGCCGTTGACGTTGAGCTTTTCGTGCGCGATGCCGAGCTCGCGCATCGGCGCCATGGCGACCACCGCGAAGGCTTCGTTGACCTCGAACAGGTCCACGTCCTCGACCTTCCAGCCGGCCTTGCCCAGCACCTTCTTGATCGCGCCGACTGGCGCGGTGGTGAACCACTCCGGCTCCTGCGAGTTGGTCGCATGCGCCACGATGCGCGCCAGCGGCGCGATCCCGCGCGCCTTGGCGTCGTCCGCCGAGAGCAGCACCACGGCGGCGGCGCCGTCGGAGATGCTCGAGGAGCTGGCGGCGGTAATGGTGCCGTCCTTGCGGAAGGCCGGCTTGAGGGTGGGCACCTTGTTGATGTCCGAGCGGCCGGGCTGCTCGTCGGTGTCCACCACCACGTCGCCCTTGCGGCCCTTGACCGTGACCGGGACGATCTCGCCGGCGAACGCACCCGACGTCTGCGCGGCCTGTGCGCGCTTGACCGACTCGATCGCGAACGCGTCCTGCTCCTCGCGGCTGAAGTGGTATTTGTCGGCGCACTGCTCGCCGAACACGCCCATCGCCTTGCCGTCATAGGGGTTGGTCAGGCCATCCCAAGCCATGTGGTCGACCAGTTGGCCGTCGCCGTAGCGGATGCCGGAGCGGGCGTTGACCATGTGCGGCGCGTTGGTCATCGACTCCATGCCGCCGGCGACGACGACCGCGGCCGAGCCGGCCTTGATCAGGTCGTGGCCCAGCATGATCGCCTTCATGCCCGACCCGCACACCTTGTTGATGGTGGTGCAGCCGGTGGCGACCGGCAGGCCGGCGGCGAGCGACGCCTGGCGCGCGGGCGCCTGGCCGAGGTTGGCCGGCAGCACGCAGCCCATGATCACCTCGCTGACGTCGGCCGGCGCCACGCCGGACTGCTCCAGCGCCGCGCGGATGGCCGTCGCGCCGAGGGTGGGCGTGGGCACGCCGGTGAACTGGCCGAGGAAGGAACCGATGGCGGTGCGCTTGGCGCCGGCAATGACGACGTCGGACATGGGAATACTCCGCGAGGCTTGAGGCGCGCCTGGCGCGCCGTGGACGATGCCCCATTATCGCAGTCCATGCGGCAGTGCGGCAAACCGCGGTCGCGCGCGGCCATGCACGCTCGCGCATGCCGTTGTGGGAGACTAGCCGACGGTTGCGGGCAAGGGTTCGCACGATCGTGTGGACGGCCCGCGGGTCAACGCTCGCAGGATCGAGGGGAGTACGGGGTATGAACACGCAGGCTATGCGCCATCGGGACGTGGCGCTTGGGGTTCTGATCGCGCTGGGCTTGAGCGCGTGTGGCGGTGGCGGCGGCAACGTGCGGCCCACGCCGATCACGCAGCCGCCCGCGCCGCCGCAGGCACCGCC
>NZ_JABFWW010000227.1 GCF_013362045.1 Frateuria sp.
CGCGGCCTGCAGGCGCAACCGCGCGCGCCGTTGGTGTCCGCTTTCACCGATACGCCGGCCGACGATGACATCGGCCAGTTGCTGGCCCGCCTGCGCAGCGACGTGCACGCGGCGCTCGCGCGACTGGAAATCGCCCAGCTCGACGCCGCCGCGGCGCAGGCCTGGATGATCGAGATCCCCCTGCAGGGCGCGCACGGGCGCGACGTCTTGCAGATCCACCTGGAGCACGGCCAGGACGCCGAAACCGGCGGCCAGACCTGGACGCTGGGCTTTGCCCTCGACCTGCCCGCGCTCGGCCCCCTGCAGGGCGAGCTGCAGCTGCGCGACCTGCGCCTGAACGTGCGCCTGTGGGCCGAGCGCAGCGCCACCACCGAGCGCCTGGAACGCCAGTTCACCCCGCTGCGCCAGCGCCTGGCCGCCAGCGGCCTGCAGCTGGACCAGCTGAGCTGCCAGACCGGCCTGCCGCAGGGCCAGGGCCAGGCCAGCGCCCTGTTGCTGAAGGCCACTGCATGAGCACCGGCCTCCCCCCGCCGCAGCGGCGCGTCACCCTGCGCCTGGCGGGCCCCGAGACCAAGGTCGCACCGCTGCCGCCCGAGGCGCTGGACCTGCTGCTGGCCCGCGCCCGCGCACTGGGCCTGCCGCTGCACCATGACCCGCAGATCGCCTCGGTGCTGGCCGCCCTGCGCCTGCGCGAGGACGTGCCGGTACTGCTCTACGCGGCCGCCGCCGCGGTGCTGGCAAGCGTCTATGACGGGGCGGAAGAACCGGCGGCCTGAGCGGACACCGAAGCGGCCGCGCCGTCGAGTACGCTGACGTTTTCTGCACGTGGCTCTCGCTATCCGTTGAATCTTGCAGCCGGCACGGGCGGGCGTGCCTGCCGGTTGAGGCCGGGGCCGATGCTCGGGGGTGAAGGATGCGCGGCAAATGGATGGCGTGGGTTGCCGGCGGGACGTTGCTGGCAGCCACATGGCCGGTGCTGGCGGGAAGCACCGGCGCACGGGCGCTGGCGAGCGAGGGCAACGGGCGCGGTGCACCGCCGTGCCAGTCCTGCCATGGCGCCGACGGCGGCGGCCAGGAGGCGGCAGGGTTCCCGCGGCTGGCGGGGCTGGACGCCGGCTACCTCGCCAAGCAGCTGGCCGACTACGCCGCGGGCACGCGCGCCAATGCGGTGATGCAGCCGATCGCGCGCGCGCTGTCGGCGGACGAGCGCCAGGCCGCGGCGGCGTACTACAGCCGTCTGCCCGTTCCGATGGCGCCCCTTCCCGCAAGGCCCGAGGCGACGGATGGCGCGGGCGCGACGCTCGCCACGCGCGGGCGCTGGTCCGACCGTGTACCCGCCTGCGAACAGTGCCACGGACCGGGCGGCGTCGGCGTGGGAGCGCACTTCCCGCCGCTGGCCGGGCAGCCGGCGGCGTACATCGCTGCCCAGCTCAAGGCCTGGCAGCAAGGCACGCGCCGCAACGATCCGCTGGAACTGATGCAGCACCTGAGCCGCGCGCTGGGCGCAGAGGACATCGAGGCGGTGTCGCGATGGTTCGCCGCACAGCCGCTGCCGAACGGAAGGAGCACCCCATGAACGTGCGCCTGTCCGCCGTGGTGCTGGCTACGTTCGTGCTGGCGGCATGCACCGGCCGCACGCCGATCGACGCGCACGCCACCGACGCCGCCCCGACTCCCCCTGCCGCGGCGGCGCAGGGCACGCCGGCCTTCGCTCCGCCGGCGGAGGCGGCCATTCCCGCAGGCCCGTACGGCGACGTGGTGCGCCTGGGCCGCGAGATCTTCCGGCACACCCGGCAGAACGCGCCGGCCTACGTGGGCAATGGCTTGAACTGCGTCAACTGCCACCTGGACGCCGGCCGCCTGGCCGACTCCTCGCCGCTGTGGGGCGCGTACGGCATGTATCCGCAGTACCGCAAGAAGAACGGCCACGTGAACAGCTACGGCGAGCGCCTGCAGGGCTGCTTCATGTACAGCATGAACGGCAAGGCGCCGCCGCTGGACGACAAGGTGATCGTGGCGCTGGAGACCTACTCGTACTGGATGGCGCAAGGCGCGCCACTGGGCGTGAAGCTGCCTGGCGCCGGCTATCCGAAGGTGCCGGCGCCGGCAAAGGCGCCCGACTATGCGCGCGGGCAGGCGGTATTCGCCCGCGACTGCGCGCTGTGCCACGGCGCCGACGGCCAGGGCCAGAAGGTGGCGGGCGACTACGTGTTCCCGCCGCTGTGGGGCCCGGATTCGTTCAACTGGGGCGCTGGCATGCACGAACTGGACAAGGCCGCGGCGTTCATCAAGGCGAACATGCCGCTGGGTCGCGGCGGCATGCTGAACGACCAGGATGCCTGGGACGTGGCGATGTTCATGGACGCCCACGAGCGTCCGCAGGACCCGCGCTACGGCGGCGACCTGGCGGCCACGCGCAAGGCCTACCACGACACGCCCATGTCGCTGTACGGCCGGCGCGTGAACGGCCGCCTGTTGGGCTCGGAGCCAGCCCGCTGAGGCGGCAGGCGCCCCAAGGCCGAATTTGCCGGCCTTGCCCGGCATTTCACATGCCTTTCCTACACTGGCGAGTGCCCGACGCTGGCGCCGTTCGAAACGGAGATCGAAATGTCCTACAGCAAAGCCACAGCCATGTCCGATGAGCTCGCCTCGTCACCCGCTCGCCGCGTATTGCTGTGGAGCGGCCTGGCGCTACTGCTGCTGGTCGCCTGCGCCATCACGGTCGCCCTGGCCACCCGCAGCCCCGAGCCGGACCCTCGCCTGACCTATCCACGCATCCACGGCGCCGGCGGCGTGCTGCCGGTGGGGCCCAACGCATTGTTCCCCTCGGTCACCACGGACCATCGCCTGTACGTCGACGTCGATGGCGCGGGCCCGAACCACGGCGACATCAACGCGCGCCTGCATACCGCGGCCAAGCTGCTCAACCTCTACGCACTGGCGGGCGTGCCCGACGACAAGGTGCACCTGGTCGTGCTGTTCTACGGCAAGGGCGTGGACCTGGCGCTGTCCGACGAAGCCTACGAGAAGAAGTTCGGCCATCCCAATCCCAATGCCGGAGTGATCGAGCAGCTGCGCCAGGCCAACGTCTCGATGGTGGTGTGCGGGCAGGCGCTGGGCCACCAGAACTTCATCACCTCCAACATCCGCCCTGGCATGACGCTCGCGCTCTCGGCGCTGACCGCACGCGAGGAGCTGCAGGCCGTGGGCTACGGCCCGGTGCCGAAGGAACCGGAATAACGGCCAAAAAAAACCGCCGGGGGAGAGCGGCGGCTGGGGAGATGGTTTGTTTTTCCCGCAAGGGCGGCACCCTGGGGGGGTGCCGCCGTGCTGCTTGGCAGTCTTACAGCGAGAAATCGTATTGCGCCGACAGGCGCACCTGGCGCGGCGTCGTGTAGTTGAGTGCCTGGTGGTAGTACGCGCTCGGGGTGACACGGTCGGACGCATAGCCCTGTACGTAGCCCTGAGCGATCTGCCGGTTGAGCACGTTGAACACATCCGCCTGGAACGTCAGGCCCTTCGCCCAGCCCGGGTTGTAGGCCACGTTGAGGTTGATGGTGTACGTCCACGGCGTGCTGCCGGCCGTGCCGCGGCCGGAGAACCGGTAGTCGGCCGACGGCGGAGCATAGCCCTTGCTGCCCGGTGCGGTGTCGGAACCGGCGATACCGCAGAAGTGGTAGTACGCGCCGTTGTACAGACCCTTGTCCGCAGTCGGATAGAAGCTGGTGCAGCTGGCCGGACGACCGGAAGCGATGATCGCCGTCGCACCCGCGCGCCACTCGGGGGTGACCTGGTAGTAGCCGAACGCCTTGATCTGGTGCCGGCGGTGGTTCGGCAGCAGGCCGTTGGCGCCGACCATCAGCTGCGGCAGGTCCCAGTCCTGGGTCTGCGAAACGTCGGCCTGGCCGCCGCTGCCGGTATCCAGGTCGGAGGCCAGCTGGCCTTCGGTGTTGCCCCAGTTGCGCGAGAAGGTGTATTCCAGCTTGCCGTACCACTTGCCGTCGAACGGATGCTCGGCGAACAGGTCGAGCGCGTAGTACTTGCGCTTGAGCTTGGGCAGCTTCAGGTCGGCAGCGGTGAAGGTGACGCGCTTGAAGCTGCCGTCCGCCTGTTCCTGGTCGAAGGTGTTGGACACGCCCGGGTTGAACAGGAAGCAGGAGCCGCCCAGCGTCGGCGTGCAGGTGTCGTCGATCGCGCTGCGCAGGACGCGGTAGGTCAGCTTGGCGCCCCAGTTGAAAGCGGGGTTGAGCTGCTGCTGCATGCCCAGAATGTACTCGTCCTGGAAGTGCGACTTCATGCCCACCGCGGCAACCGTGCGCGGATCCGGCGACTGGCCGCACTCCAGGTTGCTGGAGACCGCCTGGCTGTTCGGGCAGGTGTAGCCCTTGCTGGCGTCGACCGGGATGTTGACCAGGCCGGTCGGCGCGCCGGTGCGCGGATCGGTACCGGTGTAGGTGAAATACTCCTGCGTGTACAGCGAGGCGGCCGCGCCGCGCACCGCCACGTTGTTCGGCGGAGCCAGGTGATAGCGGCCGGCGTTGCCGAACACCTTCAGCGTGGAATCGCCGAACACGTCCCACGATGCGCCCAAGCGCGGCGCCAGCTGGTGGCGCTGCGAGACGAAGGGCAGGCCGTCGCCGTTGTAGTTGGTGAACTGCTCGTTGCGCAGGCCCAGCGACAGCAGCAGGTTGCCGGTCACCTGCCAGCGGTCCTCGATGTACTGGGAGGACTGCTCGACCTCGACGTCCGCGAAGTGGGTGTAGTACTGGCGACGGGCCAGGTAGCCCTTCTTGCTGCCCGGCACGCCCAGGCCCGAGCCGCCGGCCGACGACGGTGCGCCGACGCCGCGGCCGGCGTCCACCGGCGCGTCCTTGTCGGCCGTCTGCATGAATATCCAGGCATAGCCGCCACCGTATTCGTCGCCGGTGATCGACTGGGCCTTCTGGTTGTCCGCGCCCACCCGCAGGCTGTGATCGCCCAGGCGGTATTCGACGTCCAGGCGCCAGCCCTTGGTCTCGTCCATGGCGCCCTTGGGCCGCACGGTCGAGGTGAACTGGCAGGTCGGGTAGTAGGTGATGCCCGGCATCTGGTTGACCGCGGCGGTGTTGCCCGACAGGCGCGGGCAGCTCGGGTCGTAGTGCCAGGGATTGCTCACATGGTCGATGGTCTGCTTGCCGTACAGGCCCGTCACCGTCAGGTCGTCGGTGAGGTAGCCGGTGTACTTGCCGATGTAGAGGTTGCCGCCGTTCTTGGTGCTTTCGCCGCCGGCCTGCACGTCGTTGTGGCTGTAGTCGGCATAGTTGAAGCGGGACAGCTGGCTCTCGTACTGGGTCTTGTCGGAGACGCCGGTGAACTCGACGATGTTGCTGTCGTTGATGTTCCAGTCGACCTTGGCGATCCAGCGCGGCATCTTGTAGGCGTACTGGGTGTAGCCACTGGCCGAGTTGGGGTTGGTCGAGGACGAGCCGACGCCCGCGCCTTCCTTCTTGTTGATCTCGCCGGACAGGTAGACGAACAGGCGGTCCTTGATCAGCGGACCGCTGATGTACGCGCCGTAGGAGGTTTCCCAGTACTGGTTCTGGTTGCGCAGGGTCAGCAGCGTGCCGTCGGTCTTGGGATAGAAGCCGGTCTTGGGGTAGTAGGTGTTGCGCGGGCTGGCGCGCAGCGCTTCCGGCGACCAGTAGGCGGCCACGCCGCCCTTCCATTCGTTGGTGCCGCGCTTGGTGGTGATGTTGATGACGCCACCGGTGGAGCGGCCGAACTCGGCGCCGTAGCCGCCGGTGATCACCTGCATTTCATCGATCGCGTCGAACGGCAGCGTGCTGAAGCCGATCGAGGTGAGCGGGTTGGTCACGGCATAGCCGTTGATGTAGTACGCGTTCTCCGACGAGGCCGAGCCGCCGAAGCTGGGCACGCCATAGGCGGTGTTGGTAACGACGCTGGGAGCGAGCAGCGCGGCAGCGGCGACGTCGCGCGTGACCGGCAGCTTGGCCAGTTGCTCGGCGCTGAACACGGTACGCGTATCGACCGAGGACACGTCGATCGAAGGCAGCGCGGAGGCGCTGACGACCACGCCCTCGAGGTTCTTGGCGGCCGCGGCGCCGGCATTGAAGGACACTTCGGTGCCGCCGGAGATGCTGACGACGACATCGTCGCGCGTGCTGACCGTGCTGCCATTCTGCTGCAGCGTCACCTTGTAGCGGCCGGTCGGCAGCTGTGCGGCGCGGTAGCGGCCGGAGCTGTCGACCGGGATGGTGCGGCTCAGGCCCGTGTCCACGTTCTGGATGACGATGGTGCTGTTCTCGGCCGTACCCACCTGGCCGAAGATGGCACCCGCGGCGGACTGCGCGAGCGCGGTGGCGCCAAACAGCCCCAGGCCCATGCCCAACCCGATCGCCAGGGTGGTACGGCGCAGCTGCAACTTGGTGAAGCGGCTACTGGAATACATGATCGACATAACTCCCCCGGCCACCGGAGGGTCGGCGGCGTCAATAAGTTTGTGTTCGATTGAGGACGCGACGCGTCCTACCCCAGCCAATCCCGCGCGGCACGCCTGGCGCTTCCCCCTGCAACCCGGACGCGGGACCGTCGCTGACGGCCCCAAGGATGAGTTCACCCTAACGCAAGATCATGCGAAACGTCAACGTTTTGTGAACTTATCATCATATATTTGAAATATATGGATTTTATCGACAAAAGTTCGACCGATCGCAAGCATGAATCGAAACTTCATGCGAGAAACAGGCGCCGCGACAGTGCCGCAGGCGGGCAAGTGATCAGGTTGCGGACATGAGGGCGCAGGCCATGCGCGCTGGCGCGCGGCACCACATGGGAAGGCAGGCAAAGAGGCCGCGGGCGAGCGGGGATCCGCCGGCGCCGGCGCCCGGTTCGCTCAGGCGGCGTCCGATTCCGGCAGCCGGCACAGCCGGCGCACGTCGAGCAGCGCGACGAAGCCGCCCTTCCAGGGCAGCACGCCGGTGACGGGGTCTTCGATGCGGGCCGCACGACCGGGCGGCGGCGGCACGGCGACGGCGTCGCCGGGCAGCAGCAGTTCGCCCACCGCGTCCACGCGCAGGCCGACCCAATGCGCGCCATGGGCCAGCATCACCACGCGCACGCTGTCGCCATCCGCATCGCGCGGGTTCAGCCCCAAGCGGCGGCGGCCGTCGAGCACCGGCACCACGCGGCCACGCAGGTGGCGTACGCCGAGCAGGTCGGCGGCAGCGCCGGGCACAGGAGTCACCTCGCCCATGCGGATCACTTCGCTCACCTGCGCCAGCGGCGCGGCGTAGGCCTGGCCATCCAGCTGGAAGGTCAACCAGTGCAGTGCGGTCGAAGAGGCGGCCGGCGCAGTCATGGCTTCAGGCTCCAGGGTGATGGCGCGCGGCTCATTTGGCGCGTTCCGGGGTGACGATCAGCGGCGGCTCGCCGTGCGCCGGACGGGCCTGCGCCGGTGCCTCGCGCGGGACTGCAGCCTCGATGAGGTTGGCCGACGGCAGCAGGGCGCCGATCGCGGGCGTTGCCGGAGCGGGCGGCTCCGCCGCGGCGAGCTGGCCGGCCTGGTCGGCGTCGCCGGAGTAGCGCATCGGCGTGGCATGGTCGCTCAGCACTACCACCAGCACGCGGCGGTTCCGGTTGCGGCCTTCCGCGGTGGCGTTGTCGGCCGCCGGCCGGAACTGGCCCCAGCCGATGATGCCGAGCCGGTCAGGGCTGACTCCCTTCTCGCTGAACAGCCGGGCCACGCTGGCGGCGCGCGCGGCGGAAAGCTCCCAATTGGACGGATAGACGGCCGTGTTGATCGGCTTGTCGTCGGTATATCCCTCGATGCGCAACGGATTGCCGAACGGGCCCAGGATACTGGCCAGGCTGCTCAGCACCGCGTCCGCCGGATGCGAGAGCTGCGCCACGCCGCTGGGGAAAAGAATGTCGGTGCGGATCTCGATCTCCAGCCAGTTGGGCGTACGCCGCACCGCCACCTGCTGCTTGTCGATCAACGGCTGCAGCGCCTTTTCGACCTGGTTCTGGATGCGAGCGAGGTTGGCCTGGCGCTGTTCTTCCTGGGCGGTCTGCGCATCGCGCATGGTTGCGTGCGGGGAGCGCTGCGCGACCGTGCGCACCGGTGCCGGACGCAAGGGGATCGGCACCGCGACCGGCGCGGCGGCCGCGCCGGGCTGGCTCTGCGGCGCGGCGATGGCGGGATCGACGTTGTGCGGCTTGGCGCGCTCGGGCGGCATCGGCGCGATCACGTGGCTGGACCCGTTGAACGCCTCGATGATCGATTCGGACATCACGCGGTACTTGCCCTCGTTGACCACCGAGACGGCATACATCACCACGAAGAAGGCGAGCAGCAGCGTCATCAGGTCGGCGTAGGGGATCGCCCAGGCCTCGTGGTTGACGTGGTCCTCGTGGCGTTTCTTCCTCATAGGAGGTAGCCCTGCAGCTTCGCCTCGATCTGCCGCGGGTTGTCCCCCTCGGCGATCGCGACCAGTCCCTCGACGAAGATCTCGCGCATCTGCGCCTGCTTGCGCACCAGGCCCTTCAGCCGTGCGGACATCGGCAGCATCAGCAGGTTGGCCAGCGCCACGCCGTAGATGGTGGCGACGAAGGCGGCGGCGATGCCGTGGCCGAGCTTGCTGGGGTCGGCCAGGTTCTGCATCACCGCCATCAGGCCCATCACCGCGCCGATGATGCCCATGGTGGGCGAATAGATGCCGGCGTTCTCGAACACCTTGGCCGCGACCAGCTCGTTGTGCTCGCGCGCCTCGAGTTCCACCTCGAGCACGCCGCGGATCGCGTCCGGTTCGCCGCCGTCGACCAGCAATTGCAGGCCCTTGCGCACGAAGCCGTCGGGTTCCTCGTCGATCTGCGGCTCCAGCCCGAGCAGGCCCTGGCGGCGGGAGACCTCGCTCCAGCCGATGATGCGGGCGATGAGGTCCGAAGGATGGAACAGCGGCGGCTTGTAGACCATCGGCAGCATGCCCAGCGCGCGCTTGAGGACGCTGCCGGGGGTCTGCACCATCAAAGCGGCGGCGGTGCCGACGAACACGATCACGAACGCTGCCGGATTGAGCAGCGCGCCGATGGTGGAACCCTTGAGGATGGTGCCGACGATGATGACCAGGAAGGCCAGGATCGTGCCGATGAGGCTCACCAAATCCATGTCAGCACGCCGCCCTCAGGGATGGAAGCAATTGCCCGCCGTCGTCGGCCAGGCCCGCCAGGTCGAGCACCAGCGCCAGGCGGCCATCGCCGGTGACGGTGGCGCCGGCGATGCCCGGCACGCCCTCGAACAGCGGGCCCAGCGGCTTGGCCATCACGTCCTCGCGGCCGATCACCTCGTGCACCAGGCAACCCATGCGCTGGTGGCCGATGTGCAGCACCACCACGTGGCGCGGTGCGGCGCCGACCACGCCGGCCCAGCCGGCCAGGTCGCCCAGCGGCAGCGCGCGGCCGCGGTGGTTGGCGACCAGGCGGCCGTCCAGCATGTGGTCCTGGCCGCGGGCCAGCTCGAAGACTTCCTCGACATTGGACAGCGGCAGCGCGAACAGCCGCGGACCCACGCGCACCATCAGCACGCGCAGGATGGCGAGCGTCAGCGGCACGGTCAGTTCCAGTTCGCTGCCCTGGCCCAGCTTCGAGCGCACCTGTAGGGTGCCGCCCAGTTCCGCCACGCGCGTCTTGACCACGTCCATGCCGACGCCGCGGCCGGAAATGTCGGAGACCTGCGCCGCGGTGGAAAAGCCGGGGCGGAAGATGAGCTCGTAGCACTCGGCCTCCGAAAGGCGGGCGGCCTGGGCCTCGTCGATCACGCCTTTCTCGACCGCCTTGCGCCTGAGCACGTCGGGGTTCATGCCGCGGCCGTCGTCGGTCACGGCAATCACGATGCGCTCGCCGCGCTGGCTGGCCGAAAGCCTGACCGTGCCCTTGCGCGACTTGCCGGCCTCGAGCCGTTCGCCGGGCATCTCCAGGCCATGGTCGAGCGCGTTGCGCAACAGATGGATCAGCGGATCGGCCAGCGCTTCGACCAGGCTGCGGTCCAGGTCGGTGCCCTCGCCCTCGGTGACCAGGTCCACTTCCTTGCCGAGCTGGCGGGCGAGGTCGCGCACGATGCGCGGGAAGCGCTGGAACAGCCGGCCGACCGGCTGCATGCGCATGGAGAGCACGGCGCCCTGCAGCTCGTCGGCCACCCGGTCGAGCTCGCCGGCGGCCTGCGCCAGCGCCTCGTCGCCGCTCTTCTGCGCCAGGCTCTGCAGGCGGTTGCGCACCAGCACCAGTTCGCCGGCGCGATGCACCAGCGCATCGAGGCGGCCGGTGTCCACGCGCACGCTGGTCTCGGCCGGCGCGGCGGCGCGGGCGGGC
>NZ_JABFWW010000024.1 GCF_013362045.1 Frateuria sp.
CAATACGGGGAAGCCCAGCTTCTTGCGTTGCGCGTAATACGCCTCGGCCACGCCCTGCGCGATCCTGCGCACGCGCAGGATGTAGCGCTGGCGCTCGGTCACCGAGATCGCGCGGCGCGCGTCGAGCAGGTTGAATGAATGCGAGGCCTTGCAGACCTGGTCGTAGGCCGGCAGCGGCAGGCCGAGTTCGATCAGCTTTTGCGCTTCGGCTTCGCACGCATCGAAACGATGGAACAGCTCTTCGACATTCGCATGCTCGAAGTTGTACGCCGACTGCTCGACTTCGTTCTGGTGGTACACGTCGCCGTAGGTTACGGGAGTGCCATCAGGCCCGTGCGTCCAGATCAGGTCGTAGACGTTGTCGACGTTCTGCAGGTACATGCACAGGCGCTCGAGGCCATAGGTGATCTCGCCGAGCACCGGCCGGCACTCGATGCCGCCGGCCTGCTGGAAATAGGTGAACTGGGTGACTTCCATGCCGTTCAACCACACTTCCCAGCCCAGCCCCCAGGCGCCGAGCGTGGGCGATTCCCAGTTGTCCTCGACCAGGCGCAGGTCGTGAACCAGCGGATCGACGCCGAGCGCCTTCAGCGAATCGAAGTAGAGCTCGACGATGTTGTCGGGCGAGGGCTTCATCACCACCTGGTACTGGTAGTAGCGCTGCAGGCGGTTCGGGTTCTCGCCGTAACGGCCGTCGGTGGGACGCCGGCAGGGCTGCACGTAAGCCGCATTCCATGGCTCCGGACCCAGTGCGCGCAGGAAGGTCGCCGGATGGAAGGTGCCGGCGCCGACTTCGAGGTCCAGGGGCTGGATCAGCACGCAGCCGCGCTCGGCCCAGTACGCGTTGAGGCGCTGGATCAGCTGTTGGAACGTGATCGGGGAAGGCGGCGCGCTGGCTTGTGACATGGGTTCGGAAAGGCCGCGGGGCAAAGCGCGGTAGTATAGCCGCGAGGCTTGCCGCCACTGGTTTTCCGCCTTTTTCCAAGCCCTTTCCGCGCCCGTGAATGCTCCTTTCCTGATCCTCGAAACCGGCCAGCCGGTCGCCTCCATGCGCCGCCATCGCGGCTTTCCGCACTGGATCCGTGTCGCCGCCGGACTGCAGGCCGACGAAGCCGTGGTGGTGAACGTCGAAGCCGGCGAGTCGCTGCCTTCGCGCGAAGGCTTCGCCGGCACGATCGTCACCGGTTCGGGCGCGATGGTCACCGACCGCCACGAATGGAGCGAGCGTTCCGCGCAATGGCTGCGCGACGCGGCGCACGAAGGCATGCCGCTGTTCGGCATCTGCTACGGCCATCAGCTGATCGCGCATGCGCTGGGCGGCGAAGTCGATTACCACCCGGCCGGGCGCGAGATGGGCACGGTGCAGCTCGAGCTGCATCCGCAGGCGGAAAACGATCCGCTGTTTTCCGGCCTGCCCGCGCAGTTCCCCGCGCAGGCCACGCACCTGCAAAGCGTGCTGCGCGCGCCGGAAGGCGCGACGGTGCTGGCAAAGTCGGTGCATGACGCTTGCCACGCGTTCCGTTGGGGCGATCGGGCCTGGGGCGTCCAGTTCCATCCCGAGTTTTCCGCCACGCACATGCGCGGCTACGTGCGCGCCCGCGAGGAAGCGTTGGCCCGCGAAGGCCATTGCCACAAACAGCTGGCGCGCAGCGTGAGCGCGACCCCGCATGCACGGCTGGTGCTGCGCCGCTTCGTTCGCCACGCGTGCGGGCTGCCGCGCTGACCCTTCCGCTTCAGGATCTCGTAGCCTCATGCAAATCAACAGGGTGCCGCCCCATCGCGGCCTCGCCTGGCTCGTTCAAGCGGCCCGCCTGGGCCTGCGCCATCCGCGCACGATATTTGGTGCGGGACTGCTGCTGGTTGCGACGCTATACGCGACCGGGCTGCTGTTCCTGGTGCCGTTGAAATTCGATACCGGCTCGGGCGCCGCGGATTTCTCGCAACTTCTGATGGCGGCTGTTCCCCTCTTCGTAGTGATGGTGCTGCTCCTGCCGGTATTGCTGGGGGGGCTGATGCATGTCGTGCACGAAGCCGCATCGGGCCGACCGGTCCGGGCGCGCGACCTGTTCGCGCCGATCCGCGAGGGGCGCATGCGCAGCCTGATCCTGCTAGGTGGCGTGCAGATTCTCCTCGCCGCAGCGAGCACACTGATCGTGGCCGCGCTCGCCGGCGGGGACTACTGGCGCGACTACGGCGAGATGGTCAAGGCCGCCATGAACGGCAGCGTGCCGGTCGCGCCGCAGCCCGCCCATCCATTGCTGCTGTCGCTGGTGCAGCTGATCTTCAATTACTTCAGCACCGCACTGATGCTGTTTTGCCTGCCGCTGCTGCTGTTTGCACGGGCGACGCTGGTCGATGCCGTGCGCGACAGCCTAAAGGCGGCCGTCCGCAATATCGGTGCGAACATGCTCGCCGGGTTGCTGTTCCTCGCGTCCGTGCTCGCAGTGACGCTCGCGGTGAGTGTGGTCACCGCCGTGCTCGTCGTGGTCAGCAACGCGCTGCATCCATTGGTCGCCGCGCTGCTTACCCTTGGGGTGACCTTGGCATACGGCGCGGCCCTGGTGTCGATGCTGGTGGCATCCGCCTACTTTGCTTGGCGCGACATTTTCGGCCCATCGGTCCGCCAAGAAGCGGGGCCGCACCAGATCGAACTGTGAGCGCGAGGGCCGCTTGGCAGCGCAGAATCCAGCGATGGCGGCCCCCGGCGGCCCTGCCTTTCAGCCAAAAACTCGCGCCAGCCCCGCGCTTCTGGAATAATTCGCGCTCTTTGACCCGGCGGGCACGGCCCTCCGCGGCTCCGGGAACAAGCCT
>NZ_JABFWW010000139.1 GCF_013362045.1 Frateuria sp.
GTGCACGTCGAGGACGCTCGTCGCCGGCAAGGTGAAGTCGCCACCGTTCTCGATGTTCACCACCAGTTCCCTGCTGTCCGCATGCACCTCGCGTACGGCGCCCACGCCCAGTTCGCCATCGGCGACGAAGAGCATGTAGCCGGGTTCGATCGTGTCTTGCATGGCATCGGCCTCTGCCCGCTGGGCCGCGCCAGTGTGCGGCTGCGGCCGTGCGGGCCGGGTGACGGTCAGGGCTCGACCGCGCGCACCAGCAGCGTCGCCAGCGCGCGTACGTCCGGCACGCCGATGCCGGTGGGATCGCCGTGCACGAGATGCGTCACGTGCGGCACCGGATGATCGAAGGCCGGGCCCAGCATGCGGGCAAGTTCCGCGCGGAAGGCGTACATCGCGGGCAGGTGCAGGTACTCGATCAGCGACCAGCACTCGAGCGCATCGGTGCCGTTGTGCTTGCTCCGATGCAGCAGCGCGTAGCGGCCGGTGCGCCGCGGCGCCCAGTGCAGCGACGCGTACAGCGCACGCAGCCGCGGTTCGCCGTAGCCGGCAGCGGCACGAGCCATTTCGCGATCGAGCACGGTGACGTGGAACTCCCGCTTGCGCGCCAGTCGCACGCCGTCGATCTGGCACCGCTCGCCGAATGGCGTGGCCATGAGCGCGGCCTGCAGCGGCAGCACGAAGGCGCGCTCCGCGGCAAAGCCGGGCCAGGGGATGGCGGGATGGTCGGGCCTGTCCATCTGCTGCGGTGACCGTTTGGCAAAGCCGGAGTGTGCCGCACGCGGCGATCGACGGGCGCCGCCGATGCGCCTCAGGAAAGGTTGTAGCCGCGTTCTTCGTGCAATGCGAGATCGAGGCCGATGAGTTCCTGCTCGTCGCTGACGCGAAGCCCGACCGTGCGGTCGAGCAGCTTGAGCAGCGCGAAGCTGAGCGCCGCGCTCCACCCGATGGTGAAGCCCACGCCCTTGGCCTGGATCCACAGCTGCGCCAGCGGCGAGGCTACCGTACCGAAACCGCCGAGCGCGGGCGAGGCCAGAGGCCCGGTGAGCAGGCCGCCGAGGATGCCGGCCACCGCGTGCACGCCGAACACGTCGAGCGAATCGTCGTAGCCGAGCCGGTACTTCAGCCGCGTGGCGGTGAAGAAGCACGCGACCCCGGCGGCGATGCCCAGCAGCAACGCGCCGCCCGGACCGGCGGTGCCGGCCGCCGGCGTCACCGCGACCAGGCCCGCCACCGCGCCGGAGACGATGCCGAGCACGCTGGGGCGTCCGTGCAGCGCCCACTCGGCGGTCAGCCAGCCCAGCGCGGCGCCGGCGGTGGCGATCTGCGTGACCAGCATGGCCATGCCGGCACTGCCGTTGGCGGCCATTGCCGACCCGGCGTTGAAGCCGAACCAGCCCAGCCACAGCAGGCTCGCGCCGACCACCGTATAGCCGAGGTTGTGCGGCGGCATCGGCGTGTGCGGGTAGCCGCGGCGCCTGCCGATCACCAGGCAGGCCACCAGGCCGGCGACGCCGGCATTGATGTGCACCACCGTGCCGCCGGCGAAATCCAGCACGCCCAGGTCGCCCAGCAGCGAGCCGGGGCCGCTCCACACCATGTGCGCCATGGGCAGGTAGACGAAGGTGAGCCACAGGCCGCTGAACCAGAGCAGGGCGCTGAACTTCATCCGCTCGGCGAACGCCCCCACGATCAGCGCGGGCGTGATGATGGCGAAGGTGAGCTGGAACATCACGAACACGCTTTCCGGGACGGTGCCGTACAGCGTGTCCGGCCTCACGCCCGCGAGCAGCGCGCGGCCCAGCCCGCCCACGATCGAATGCAGGTTGGTGACGCCCGCCTGCATGCCGGCGGTGCAGAAGGCCAGCGAATACCCGTAGAGCATCCACAGCACCGACACCAGCGCGGTGATCGCGAAGCACTGCATGAGCACCGAGAGCAGGTTCTTCGCCCGCACCATGCCGCCGTAGAACAGCGCCAGGCCCGGCAGTGTCATCAGCAGCACCAGCATCACCGAGGTGAGCATCCAGGCGGTGTCGCCGCTGTCCAGCCGGGCGGGGGAGGCCCAGGCCGCCGCAGGCATGCCGCCGGCCAGTGCGATGGCCAGGCAGGCCGCGCCGCGCGCGCGCATCGACCGGTCAGAGCGCATCGGCATCGATCTCCTGCGTGCGGATGCGCACCACGTGCTCCAGCGGCAGCACGAAGATCTTGCCGTCGCCGACCTTGCCGGTGCGCGCCGCCTGGCCGATCGCCTCGATCGCCCGTTCGACCTGCTCGTCGGCCACGCCCACTTCCACCTTGAGCTTGGGCAGGAAGTCGACGACGTATTCGGCGCCCCGGTAGAGCTCGGTGTGCCCGCGCTGCCGGCCGAAGCCACGCACCTCGGTGACCGTCATGCCGGTGACGCCCGCCTCGGCCAGGGCCTGGCGCACGTCATCCAGCGTAAAGGGCTTGATGATGGCCGTGATCCACTTCATCGCGCGCTCCCCCGCATGTTTGTTGCGATACAGCACGAGACGTGCCAGTGCGGGGCGGACGCTGGCATGCGCACCGTGGCGGGTATCCGGGTGCGCCTGCGTTGTCGCGGTGCAAGCCATGCACTTTCGTGGTGCGGCGCGGCAGCGGCGTTGACGTCGGCGGCGATAATCCGTACCATTTTGGTCTGAATTCAACGAGGCCCTGGCTTCCCCATGCTCCGCGTCAGCCGCCTGACCGACTACGCCACGGTAGTGATGACCTGCATCGCCGCCCATCCGCACGACGTGCTCAGCACGGCGCAGATCGCCGAGGAAACGCGGCTGGAGCTGCCGACCGTGAGCAAGCTGCTGAAGTCGCTGGGCCATGCCGGGCTGGTCGAGTCGTTCCGCGGCGTCAACGGCGGCTACCGGCTGGCGCGGCCGGCGCCCGAGATCAGCCTGGCGCAGATCGTCGAGGCGATGGAAGGGCCGATCGGCATGACCGAATGCAGCGTCGAAGGGCAGTGTGACCGCGAAGCGCAATGCGGCGTGCGCGGCAGCTGGCGGCGCATCAGCAACGTACTGGACGGCGCGCTGCGCGCGGTGAGCCTGGCCGACATGCTGCAACCGCTGCGCCCGGCGGTCGCCACCGTGGCGCTGAGCGAGTTGAAGGGCAGGACCCACGCATGACCGCCGAATCCATCGAAGGCCGGACCGACAGCGTCGCGCTGCGCGACAACGTCGAGGTCGCCGAAGCGCTCGGCCGCAACTACGCGGCCGGTTTCATCACCGACATCGAAAGCGTCGGCCTGCCGCCGGGCCTGGACGAGAACACCATCCGCCAGCTTTCCGCGATCAAGCGCGAGCCCGAATGGATGACCGAGTGGCGCCTGGCCGCCTTCCGCCACTGGCAGACCATGCCCACGCCCGACTGGGCCAAGCTCAAGATCGATCCGATCGACTACCAGGCGATCAGCTACTACTCGGCGCCGAAGAAGGCGCCCAAGTCGCTGGACGAGGTCGACCCGGCGCTGCTGGAAACCTACGAGAAGCTCGGCGTGCCGCTGCACGAGCGCGCCGCCCTGGCCGGCGTGGCGGTCGATGCGGTGTTCGACTCGGTCTCGGTCGGCACCACCTTCCGCAAGAAGCTGGCCGAGGCGGGCGTGATCTTCTGCTCGATGAGCGAGGCGATCCGCGAGCATTCGGAGCTTGTGCGCAAGTACCTGGGCAGCGTGGTGCCGCAGGGCGACAACTATTTCGCCGCGCTCAACTCCGCGGTGTTCTCCGACGGCAGCTTCGTGTTCGTGCCGGAGGGCGTGCGCTGCCCGATGGAGCTGTCCACCTACTTCCGCATCAACGCGCAGAACACCGGCCAGTTCGAGCGCACGCTGATCGTGTGCGAGGACCGCGCGCACGTCTCCTACCTGGAAGGCTGCACGGCGCCGCGGCGCGACGAGAACCAGCTGCACGCGGCGGTGGTCGAGCTGGTCGCGCTGGAAGGGGCCACGATCAAATACTCCACCGTGCAGAACTGGTACCCGGGCGACGAGAACGGCGTCGGCGGCATCTACAACTTCGTGACCAAGCGCGGCGACTGCCGCGGCGCGGACAGCAAGATCAGCTGGACGCAGGTGGAGACCGGCTCGGCAGTGACCTGGAAATACCCCAGCGTGGTGTTGCGCGGCGACCGCTCGGTGGGCGAGTTCTACTCGGTGGCGCTCACGCATCACTACCAGCAGGCCGACACCGGCACCAAGATGATCCACATCGGCCGCGACACCAAGTCCAAGATCGTCTCCAAGGGCATCTCGGCCGGGCGCAGCTCCAACAGCTACCGCGGCCTGGTCAAGGTGGAGAAGGGCGCCGAGCGCGCGCGCAACTACACCCAGTGCGACTCGCTGCTGATCGGCAAGAAGTGCGGCGCGCACACCTTCCCGTACATGGAAGTGAAGAACCCCAGCGCGATCGTCGAGCACGAGGCGACCACCTCCAAGATTTCCGACGACCAGCTGTTCTATTGCCGATCGCGCGGCATCGGCGAGGAAGACGCCGTGTCGTTGATCGTCGACGGCTTCTGCAAGCAGGTCTTCCGCGAGCTGCCGATGGAGTTCGCGGTGGAGGCCAAGAAGCTGCTGGAGGTTTCGCTGGAGGGCGCGGTCGGATGAGCGCGCCGGCCACCCACCTGCACCCCGGCGGCACCGAGCTGGACGCGCTGCTGGCGGACCTTCGCCCGCGCCTGCATCCGGTGCCGCGGCGCTTCCTGTTCCTTTCGCACGACAAGGCCGCCCATCGCCTGGACGAGGCCTTGATGATGTTCCGCGAGGACGAGGGCGTCACCCTGATCGTCGACCACGACCTGGCAGGCCCTGCGCCGGTCGCCGACCGGTTGCTGTGGGCGCAGATCACCCTGGGCGTCGAGTCGAGCCTCGATGCGGTCGGCATGATGGCCGCCGTTTCCGCCGCGCTGGCTGCGCGCGGCATTTCCTGCAACCCGGTTTCCGCGTTCCTGCACGACCACGTGTTCGTGCCTTGGGATCGACGCGAGGACGCGCTCGACGCGCTCGCGCACCTGTCTTCCTGATGGACCCGTACATGCTCACGATCGACAACCTGCACGCCCGCGTCGCGGGCAAGGACATCCTCAAGGGGCTCTCGCTGGAGGTGAGGCCGGGCGAGGTGCACGCCATCATGGGCCCCAACGGGGCGGGCAAGTCCACGCTGGGCAACGTGCTGTCCGGCCGCGAAGGCTACGAGGTCACCGAGGGTTCGGTGCTGTTCGAGGGCCGCAACCTGCTGGAGCTCGAACCCGAGGAGCGCGCCGCCGCCGGCGTGTTCCTGGCCTTCCAGTATCCGGTGGAGATCCCCGGCGTGAACAACACCTACTTCCTGCGCGCCGCCTTCAATGCGCAGCGCAAGGCGCGCGGCGAGGCGGAGCTCGATTCGATGCAGTTCCTCAAGCTGGTGCGCGAGAAGCTCAAGGTCATGCAGCTCTCGCCGGAGCTGCTGAACCGCGCGGTCAACGAGGGCTTCTCCGGCGGCGAGAAGAAGCGCAACGAGATCTTCCAGATGGCGCTGCTCGAGCCGAAGCTCGCGATCCTGGACGAGACCGACTCGGGCCTGGACATCGACGCGCTCAAGCAGGTGGCCGAGGGCGTCAACGCGCTGCGCTCGCCGGAGCGCTCGTTCATCGTGGTGACGCACTACCAGCGCCTGCTCGACTACATCGTGCCGGATTTCGTGCACGTGCTGGCCGGCGGGCGCATCGTCGAGAGCGGCGACCGCAGCCTGGCGCTCAAGCTGGAAGAGCACGGCTACGCCTGGGTCGCCGAGCACGGCGAGCCGGCCGGGGCGTCCGCATGAGCCAGCCGGCACGCACGCCGTTCGTGGCGGCGCTGGCCGGGGCGCCGCTGCCGGCCAGCGGCATCGCCTGGCTGGACGAGGCGCGGCGCGGGAACCTCGAAGCCTTCGTCGCGGCGGGCCTGCCCGATACGCGCGTGGAAGCCTGGAAGTACACGGCGCTGCGGGCGCTGGCCCAGCGTGGTTTCGCCGCCGGCGACGCGCAGGCGGCTAGCCGCCCGATCGACCCGGCGCTGCTCGCGTTGCCTGGCGCGGGCGCGCCCGCGCTGGTGTTCGTCAACGGCGTGTTCCGCCAGGACCTGTCCCTGCCCGACGCACTGCCTGCCGGCGTGAGCCTGCAGCCCCTGTCCGGGGTGCTGGAGCGCGACCCGGAGCCGCTGCGTTTCGCCCTGGCACGTTACTACCGCGAGGCCGGCGATGCTTTCGCGCGGCTCAACGCCGCCTTCGCCGGTGACGGCGTGGTGCTGCGGGTCGAGGCAGGGGTCCGGGTTGCGGCGCCGTTGCGCCTGGTGTTCGTCGGTGCGGGCGCGGAAGGCGACCTTGCCTGGCACGTTCGCAACCTCGTCGAGCTGGGCGAGGACGCCGAGCTGACCCTCGTCGAGCAACACCTGGGCGCCGGCGAGCAGGGGCACCTGGGCACGCAGCTGGGCGACTTTGCGCTGCACGCCGGCGCGAAGCTGCATCACGCCGTACTGCAGCAGGCCGGCACGGGCAGCAGCCTGTTCCGGCGCAGCCACTACCGGCTGGATGCACGCGCGCAGGCGCACCTGCACGCGCTGGAGCTGGGCGGTGCGCTGGCTCGCCACGACCTGTGCGCCGAACTGGTGGGCGACGGGGCGGCGTTCCATACCCATGGCGCCTTCCTGCCGAACGGACGCCAGCACATGGATACGCAGCTGGCGATCCACCACCGGGCGCACGACACCGTCTCCTCGTCGACCTGGCGCGGTGTGGCGGGCGGGCGCGGGCGCGGCGTGTTCCGCGGCGCGATCGTGGTCGCCGCTGGCGCCGACGGCAGCGACGCCACGCTCGCCAACAAGAACCTGCTGCTCTCCCCGCAGGCGGAGATCGACACCAAGCCGGAGCTGGAGATCTACGCCGACGAGGTGAAGGCCGCGCACGGCGCCACGGTCGGCCAGCTCGACGAGCGGGCGCTGTTCTACCTGCGCTCGCGCGGCATTCCTGGCGCCCAGGCGCACGCGTTGCTCACCGCGGCCTTTGCCCGCGTACCGTTCGAATCGCTGTCCCACGAGGCGCTGCGCAACCACGTCGAGCAGCTGCTGCTGGCGCAGTTGCCCGGTTGACGGAGTCCGTCCCGCGCCATCCGGGGAACGGGCCGGGCGGCCGCCTAGACCCTCGCCAGAGGCAAGCCCAACTTTTCTTCACATCCGGCAGGCTAAAACATCCGTGATCAGTTCTTCACAAAGCGAGACACCGATGTCCGCCACCGCCGCTCACGCCCACACGGCGTCCACCGCCTTCGACGCCCCGCGCGTTCGCGCGGACTTCCCGCTGCTCGCGCGCAGCGTGCACGGCAAGCCGCTGGTCTATCTGGACAACGCCAACACCAGCCAGAAGCCGGCCGCGGTGATCGAGGCGGTGGACGCGCACTACCGTCAGCACAATGCCAACGTCTCGCGCGCCGTGCACCAGCTCGGCGAGGAGGCGACGCTCGCCTACGAGGGCGCGCGCGACAAGCTGGCCCGCTTCATCAACGCACCCTCGCGCAACGAACTGGTGCTCACCTCCGGCACCACCCAGGCGATCAACCTGGTGGCCTACAGCTTTGCGCTGCCGCAGCTGAAGCCCGGCGACACGATCCTGACCACGCTGATGGAGCACCACGCCAACATCGTGCCGTGGCAGCTGGTGGCCCAGCGCAGCGGCGCGACGGTCAAGTTCGCGCCGATCGACGAGCACGGCGGGCTGATCGTCGAGCGCTACCTGGAGATGCTCACACCCGAAGTGAAGCTGGCCTGCGTGGCGCACGTTTCCAATGTGCTGGGCACGGTCAACCCGGTACGCGAGCTGGCCCGCGAGTGCTCGCGCCGCGGCATCCCGCTGCTGGTCGACGGCTCGCAGGCGGTGCCGCACCGCCCGGTCGACGTGCAGGCGCTGGGCTGCGACTTCTACGCCTTTACTGGGCACAAGATGCTCGGCCCGACCGGTACCGGCGCGCTGTGGGCGAAGCGCGCGCACCTCGATGCGATGCCGCCGTTCTTCGGCGGCGGCGACATGATCCGGCAGGTGCGCGTGGACGGCACCACCTTCGCCGACCCGCCGCACAAGTTCGAGGCGGGCACGCCCAACATCGCCGGCTTCGTCGGCCTGGGCGTGGCGGTGGACTACTACCGCGAGCTCGACCTGGACGCCGCCCACGCCTGGGAGCAGCAGCTGCTCGCCTACGCCACCGAGCGCCTGCGCGAGGTGCCGGGGCTGCGGCTGTTCGGCGACGTGGCGGAGAAGGAGCCGGTAATCTCCTTCCTGATCGAGGGCACGCAGTCCACCGACCTGGCGACCCTGCTCGACCTGGAGGGCGTGGCGGTACGCTCGGGCCACCACTGCGCGCACCCGCTGATGCAGCACTACGGCGTGCCGGCCACGCTGCGCGCCTCGCTGGCGTTCTACAACACGATGGAAGAGATCGACGTATTCATCGCCGCGCTGCAGAAGGTGCGCCGGCTGCTCATGTAACGGGACACGGGCGGGCCGCGGTCCACCCGCCGAAGCGGCGCCGGGCCGGTTCCCGCCCTAGGGGTGCCGCGCCGGTGCCACCCGCCACACGGTGTTGCCCACGTCGTCGGCCACCAGCAGCGCGCCGCGCTTGTCCACCACCACCCCGACCGGTCGGCCCCTGGCGTGGCCGCGTGCATCCAGGAAGCCGGTCAGCACGTCCTGCGGCAGGCCGGTCGGCCGTCCACCGGCGAACGGCACGAAGACGACCTTGTAGCCGCTGGGCGGCCGCCGGTTCCACGAGCCGTGCTGGCCGACGAAGGCGCCATCGCGGTATTGCGGCATCAGACTGGCGTCGTAGAACGCCAGGCCCAGCGAAGCGGTGTGCGCGCCCAGCGCGTAGTCGGGCACCACGGCGCGCGCCACCTGCGCGGGGTCCTGCGGCGTGACGCGCGTGTCCACGTGCCGGCCGTAGTAGCTGTATGGCCAGCCGTAGAAGGCCCCGGCGCGGACGGCGGTCAGGTAGTCGGGGACCAGGTCGCTGCCGAGTTCGTCGCGTTCGTTGACCACCGTCCACAGCGCGCCGGTCTGCGGCTGCCAGTCCATGCCGTTGGCGTTGCGCAGGCCGGTGGCGTAGGCACGCGTGGCGCCGGTGGCCGGATCGATCTCCAGGATGCGCGCGCGGTCGCGTTCCACGTCCAGCCCGTTCTCGCCCACGTTGCTGTTGGAGCCGACCGTGACGTACAGCCGCTTGCCGTCGCGGCTGGCGATGAGGTTCTTGGTCCAGTGGTGGTTGATCGGGCCGGCGGGAAGGTCGGCCACCTTGGCGCCGTCGGCGTCGATGTGCAGTTCGCCGTCGCGGTAGGGGAAGCGCAGCAGCGCATCGGTGTCGGCTACGTAGAACGCATCGCCGACCAGCGCCATGCCGAAAGGCGAGTGCAGGTGGGCGAGGAACACGCTGCGCGTCTCGGCCACGCCGTCGCCATCGGCATCGCGCAGCAAGGTAATGCGGTCGGCGCTGGGCACGCCGGCGCCCGCGCGCTTCTGGACCTGGCGCATCACCCAGCCCTTGAGGCCGCGTGCGTTCTGCGGACGGGGCGGGCCGTTGGTCTCCGCCACCAGCACGTCGCCGTCGGGCAGCACGTAGAGCCAGCGCGGATGGTCCAGCCCGCGCGCGAACGCCTGCACCGCCAGTCCCGCTGCGGCAACCGGCCTGGCGCCCGGCGGCCAGCCTTCGGCCGGTGCGATGTCCACCGTGGGGATGAGCGAGGGACTGGGAGGCGGCAGCGTGGGGTCCGGCCCCATCCCGGCGGTCACCGGCAACTGCGCGCGCACGCCGCAGCCGGCCAGCGCGAGCAGGCAGGGAATCAGCCGGAGAGGACGCGTGATCGGCACGGGCAACGCCTCGACGAGAGCGCCAGTGGACGTGTTATGGAACGAAGGCGGCGTGAATGCCTGATGCCGCGATTCCTCCGGCGTGCGCCGGAGCGGCCGCGGCGATGACGGCTCGCTATCATGGGCGCATGACCACCCCGCCCCTCGCTCCCGTGTTCCGCTGTGCAACCCAGGCCGACATTCCCGCCGTGGTCGCGCTGGTCGAGTCCGCCTATCGCGGCGACTCCGGCCGGCGCGGCTGGACCACCGAAGCGAATCTGCTCGACGGCCGGCGCACCGACGAAGCCGACGTCGGCGCCGTGATCGCCCGGCCGGACAGCCGCATCGTGCTGCTGGAACGCGACGGTCGGCTGCTGGCCAGCTGCCATGTGGAGCGCCAGGGCGACGCGGCGTACTTCGGCATGTTCGCGGTCGACCCCGCGCAGCAGACCGGCGGCCTGGGCAAGCTCCTGCTCGGCGAAGCCGAACGGATCGCGCGCGAGGAGTGGCACTGCCGCGCGATGGAGATGACCGTGATCGTGCAGCGCCACGAGCTGATCGCCTGGTACGAACGCCGCGGCTACCGCCGCACCGGCACGTACAAGCCGTTTCCCTACGGCGACGAGCGCTTCGGCCTGCCGCGCCGCGACGATCTGCGCTTCGAGCTGCTGGTGAAGGACCTGGCCGGAGCAGCCGCATGAGCTTGGGTACCGAAACCTGGGTGCGCGTGTGCGCAACCGGCGAACTGTTGCCGGGCGAGTTCCGCGTGGTGTACGACGGCGACACGCCGATCGCGGTCTACAACGTCGATGGCGGCCTGTATGCGGTCGAGGACGTCTGCACGCACGACGGCGGCGACCTGGCCGGCGGCGAAGTGTTCGGCTTCGAGGTGGAGTGCCCACGCCACGGCGCGCGCTTCGACCTGCGCACGGGAGCGGTGACCCGGCCGCCGGCCTACGAGCCCATCGCCGCCTTCCCGGTGCGCCAGGAGCAGGGCGCCATCTGGACCCGCGACGACCGCTGAGAAAGGCGGCATCCTGCTGATCGTGCCGGCGTTGCCGATGCGCCGCGCGGCTGGCCCGGGCGTGACCTTTGGCCTATGTGGACCGGGCAGGGATGCCGCACGCTGCGCGCCTGCGGCGGACGCTCGGGAGGCGGCCGCCCGCACGGGGAAATCACGGCCGGCCGATGGCCCGGCAAAAGGGGAGATCGCTTGATGAGACCGACCGTTACCGGGTGGCTGGGCGTGCTCGCCCTGCTGGGTGCCGCCGTCTTTCCGCACCTGGCGCAGGCCCAGGTTGCCGCTCCCGCGCCGGCGGCGACCGCTGCGGTCGTGGCACCGATTCCCTTCGCTCCCGCGAATGCCGCCGCGCCGACCGTACCCAGTGCCGCAAACGCCTGGGGCGGGCCGCGCACCGGTCGGGAGGCGACACTGTCCGACCGCGTGGTCGACTATCGCATCGATGCGGACCTGGATGCCGCCAGGCACGCGATCACCGGCAAGGAACAGCTGACCTGGCGCAACCGCAGCGACCGCGAGGTTCGCAGCGTCTATGTGCACCTCTACCTCAACGCCTTCCAGAACGAAGGCAGCACCTTCTTCAGCGAGCGCGAAGTGCTCACCGCGCACAGCGGTTCGCGCGGCGCGGCCAAGCTGAAGAAGGGGCAGTGGGGCTGGATCGACCTGAAGCAGGTCAGCCAGGATGGCGTGGCGCTCAAGTGGGAGTTCGTGCATCCGGACGGAGGTCCGAAGACCGACCAGACCGTCGCGCGCATCGATCTGGCCCGGTCGGTGCCTGCCGGTGGCACGCTGACGCTGGACATCGACTTCCTGAGCCAGTTGCCGCGCGTGGTCGAGCGCACCGGCTGGTGGGGCGACTTCAACCTGGTCGCGCAGTGGTTCCCCAAGATCGGCGTGCTGGAACTGCCGGGCGAACGCGGTGCCACGCAGGTGCGCTGGAACGTGCACGAGTTCCACTTCAACAGCGAGTTCTACGCCGACTTCGGCCGTTTCGACGTCACCATGACCGTGCCCAGCGACTACACGGTCGGTGCGGTGGGCGAGCAGCAGGGTGCGCCGGTCAGCGCCAACGGCAGGACCACATACCACTTCGTGCAGGGGGACGTGCACGACTTCGCCTGGGTCGCGGCCAAGGGCTACAAGGTAATGGACGGCAGCTGGCAGGGGCCGGGCAGCCCGAAGGTGGCGGTGCGCGTGCTCTATCCGCCCGAATACGCCGCCAGCGCACAGCCGGTGCTCAAGGCCAGCACCGATTCGCTGACCTGGTTCTCCGACACGCTGGGGCCGTATCCCTACCGCACGCTGACCGCGGTGGTGCCGCCGTACAACGCATCCGAAGCGGGCGGCATGGAGTACCCCACGTTCTTCACGGCCGAGGGCTACAGCGAGGTCACGCCGGGCACGTTGAGCCAGTACGCGATCGACTTCGTCACCATCCACGAGTTCGGACACGGCTACTTCTACGGCCTGCTCGCCTCGAACGAGTTCGAGGAGCCGATGCTGGACGAGGGCCTCAACGAGTACTGGGACATGCGCATGCTGCGCGCGCGCGGGCAGGTCATCGACGCGACCGTGCCGGCATTGCGCCGCCTCGGCATCGCGCCGTCGGTGCCTGGCTTCGTGGCCGAGCGCCTGGGCGCCGACCTCAAGCACCCCTACGACCCGCTCGGCGAGAATGCCTGGGACCGCTATTCCAGCGGCAGCTACGGCACCGTCTATTCGCGCACCGCCACGGCCATGCACGACCTGGAGGAGCGGCTGGGCCACGACATCACCGAGCGCGCCTTCCGGGAGTACTACCGGCGCTGGCGCTTCCGCCATCCCTCCGCAGCGGACCTGCGCGCGACGCTGATCGATGTCTCGGGCGACGCGAAGAACGTCAATGAGGTGTTCGACCAGTACGTCTACGGCACCGCACACATCGACGATCGCGTCGCCAGCATCGACAGCGAGGAGGTTCTGCCGCTGGCCGGCAGCATGCTCGCCAACGGCAAGCACAGCGACGGCGACAGCGCCGCGCTGGACAAGCGGATCGACAAGCAGCGCGCCGACTGGAAGAAGGCACACCCGAATGCCAGACCCGGCACCGGCCCATTCCCCTGGCACAGCGCGGTGAGCGTGGTGCGCGATGGGGCGCCTGTGCCGCAGGTACTCAAGGTGACCTTCGCCGACGGCAGCCATCAGGAGCTGAAGTGGAACGACGACCGACGCTGGGCGCGCTTCGATTTCACCGGGCCGAGCAAGGTGGCATCGGCCGAGCTCGATCCGCAGCGGCGCGTCTACCTCGATGCGGACAAGTTGAACGACAGCCGCACCACGAAGCCCGACGGCGCCGCCTCGCGCCGCTGGAGCGCCGATTTCGCCGCCCTCGTGCAGGCCTTCTACTCGTTGCTGGTGTCGCTGTGATGATGACCTCGAACGCTCGACGTACCGACGTAGGCGCCGTGCTGCGCGCGCCGCTGGCCGCATTGCAGTGGCGCCTGTTGCTGCTGTGGCTGGTGTTCCTGCTGCTGCCTACCGCGGTGGCGGCGCTGCCGCTGTGGCGGCTGCTGTCCGACCTGCTCGACCACTCCGTGCATGCGGCGGCCTGGGCCAGCCAGTTCGATGCATTGATGTTCGGCGACGTGATGAGTGCGTTGGGCCAGCATGGCGCCGCCCTCCAGGGGTCGCTGGTGCTGGCCACGGTGCTCGCCCTGCTGCTTGGCCCGCTCCTCACCGGCATGACGGTGGCGGCCGGGCGCGCTGGGCGCGTGCTGGGGCTGGGGCAGCTGCTGCAGTCGGGTGTGATCGAATATGGCCGCATGTTCCGCGTGCTGCTGTGGTCGCTGCTGCCGTATGCGATCGCCATCGGCCTGGGCGCCATGGCACTCGGTGCGGCGCACAAGCATGCCGATCAGGCGGTGCTGGAAAGCGCAGCCGGCCGCTTTCAGCACGCCGCGCTGTGGGTGCTGGCGGTGTTGCTGGCGCTTGCCCATGCGGTGGTCGAATCGGCGCGTGCGGCCTTCATCGTCGACCCGGGCCTGCGTTCGGCGACGCGTGCGCTGGGGCGCGGCTTCATGCAGCTGCTGCGCCGGCCGCTGGGCACGCTGATGAGCTACCTGGTCATCGGCGCGGTCGGCTACTCGGTCACGCTGGCCTTCGGCGTCAGCCGCATCCAGACCGCTGCGGTGGGGCTGGGGGGCTTCCAGCTGGCGCTGCTGCTCGCCGAGCTGGCGGTACTCGCGGTGGGCTGGACCCGCATCGCGCGGCTGTTTGCGCTGGCCGCCGTGGGACGTTCGCTGGCGCCGCGCCGCGGCGGCATGTCGTCGGTGCTGTGAGCGCGCCCTGAAACGGGGGCTTGCGGCGACAGCGCCCGGCTAGGCCCAAGCCCGCCGCGATTCGCGGCAGGGCGGGTAGTAGGCGAACACGTGGTTGTGGTTGCCGTAGAAGTCCATGTCCTCGATGTGCTCGCCGCCCAACCGTTCGGCCACGCGATCGGAGGCCTCGTTGCCGATGCGCACCAGGCTGATCACCCGGGTTGCGCGCATCCGGCGCCAGGCAAAATCGAGGACGGCGTGGCCGGCCTCGGTGGCGTAGCCGTGATGGCGGAATTCGGGCTTGAGCATCCAGCCCAGTTCCAGGTCGGGCCAGCCTTCCGGGTACATCAGGCCGGCGCGGCCGACGAACTGGCCGGTGTCCTTCAGTTCCAGCGCCCACATGCCGCAGCCGCGCAGTTCCCAGTGGCCCAGCAGCATGGCCAGCGAGCGCCAGGCGCCGGTGCGGTCCAGCGGCTGGCCGTCGCCGATCCAGCGGGTGCTGTCGGGGTCGGCCAGCATGGCGGCGTAGTCGTCGAAGTGACGCTCGGCCAGTGCAGTCAGGCGCAGGCGCGGCGTTTCGAGGGTAGGAATATTGGACATCGTCGGTCGTGTGACTGGCCGTCAGGTGAGCAATCGGCTCAGCGCGCGGGTACTTGAGGCCAGGCTTTCGGCCCAGCCCAACCCGATGATCTTCTCACCGGTAGCCGCGTCGAGAAAGTCCTCCGCCTGGCCCGGCGGCAGCAGGTGACGATAGTCCACGGTCAGCTCCGTGCCGGCCGGCAGGTCGGCCAGCGCGAACACGAAGCCCAGGTGCCACAACCCGGTGGGCTCGAAGCTGTGGTTGATGTAGCACTCGTCCGGCCAGTCGGGCGAGAGCGTATAGCGGTCCTCGAACCAGCGCGCGCTGGCGTAGGCCAGTTCGGGACGCTCGGCGACTTCCGCGGCGCCATAGGTGCGTTCGATGGCGTCGGGCGCGGTGACGATGCGCCCAGCGGCTACGTCCTCGTCCAGGAACAGGCCCTTGCCTGCGCCTGCGATGCGGGACGGGGCGATGCGGTAGCGCGGAAGGATCATGGCGGCCGGCGGGGTGGAAAGCGCGCGAGTGTAGCGTGCCGCGGCGGCCTGGCGCCGGATTGCAGTCGCATCCGTGCGGCGCCCGCCAGGCCGCCGTCGCCCTTCCCTGGGCGACGGCCCGCCACTGCCATGGCCGGAGGAGCGCCTCCGCGCTCCATGGTGCCGTGGAACTCAGCCTTCCTGGGCTGCCTTGGCCTTGCGATGCGACGCCTTCTTGGCCGGGGCATCGGCCGGCGCCGGCAGGTCGCCGCTGAAGCGGATGGCGTCGTGGTTGCGCTCGAGCGTGCCCTTGCCGATGCCCTTGACTTGGGCCAGGTCTTCCACGCGCTTGAACGGCCCGTGCGCCTCGCGCCAGGCCACGATCGCCTGCGCCTTGGACTGGCCGATACCGTCGAGCGACTTGGCGATCGTCGCGGCGTCGGCCTTGTTGACGTTCACCGGCGTGGCGGCAAAGGCCGGCAGCGTGAACGAGGCCGCGATGGCCAGTGCGACGAGCAGCTTGCGGAACTTCGCTTGCATGGGTTTCCCTCCCTGGGTGATCTGGAACGACAGGTTTGGTCGACGGCATCGTTGCCGCAGCCGCAGTGTGACCAGCAGCGCGACCGGCTGCCGTCGGCGCGCGGCCTGACGTTGGCGCGGATCGATCGCGAACCCATGTCGGAGTCGGCCCACCGCCTTGTCGGTATCGTCGCCAGGCCGCGCGGACGGCGCTGGTACACTACGCCGCTTCCCCGTACGCATCAGAAGGAGTCCACCCATGGATACCGCGCGCCTGTCCGGCTTCATCGGTGGCTTGTGGGATGACGAGATCGTGCCGCAGCTCGTCGAATACATCCGCATTCCCAACAAGTCTCCGATGTTCGACGCGCAGTGGGCCGAGCACGGCTACATGGACCGGGCGGTGGCGCTGCTGGAGCGCTGGGCGCGCGGCAAGCTGGCCTCGCTTGAGGGCGCGACCCTCGAGGTGGTACGGCTGCCGGGCCGCACGCCGCTGATCTACATCGAGGTGCCGGCCACGCTGGCCGGCTGCGATGAAACCGTGGTGCTGTACGGCCACCTGGACAAGCAGCCTGAGATGACCGGCTGGGCCGAGGGCCTGGGCCCGTGGACGCCGGTGCTCAAGGGCGACAAGCTCTACGGCCGCGGCGGCGCCGACGATGGCTATGCCATGTTCGGCTCGCTCGCCGCGCTGCTGGCGCTGGCCGAGCAGGGCGTACCGCGTGCGCGCTGCGTGATCCTGATCGAGGCCTGCGAGGAATCGGGCAGCTACGACCTGCCGCATTACGTGGACCATCTGGCCGCGCGCATCGGCAATCCGTCGCTGGTGGTCTGCCTGGACTCCGGCTGCGGCAATTACGACCAGCTGTGGCTGACCACCTCGCTGCGCGGCATGACCGGCGGCGAGCTGAGGGTGCAGGTGCTGGAGGAGGGCGTGCATTCGGGCGACGCCTCCGGCGTGGTGCCTTCGAGCTTCCGCATCCTGCGCGAGGTCCTCTCGCGGCTGGAAGACCCGGCCACCGGCCGGATCAAGCCCGAGGAGCTGTACGTGGAGATCCCGCCGCAGCGCATCGAGCAGGCGCGGCGTTCCACCGAGGTGCTGGGCGAGGCGGTGTACGACAAGTTCCCCTTCGTCGAGGGCATGCAGCCGGTGACCAAGGACCTGGTCGAGCTGGTGCTCAACCGCACCTGGCGCCCGCAGCTGGCCGTGACCGGCGTCGGCGGCATGCCGGCGCTGGAGAGCGCCGGCAACGTGCTGCGCCCGTTCACCGCGGTCAAGCTCAGCCTGCGCGTGCCGCCGACGCTCAACGGCGCCCAGGCGGGCAAGTTCCTCAAGGACCTGCTGGAGAAGGACCCGCCCTACGGCGCCAAGGTGACCTTCAAGCTGGAAAAGGACGGCAGCGGCTGGAACGCGCCGCAGCTTTCGCCCTGGCTGGAGCAGGCGGTGGCCGAAGCGTCCGAGCATCACTTCGGCAAGCCTGCCGCCTACATGGGCGAAGGCGGCTCGATCCCGTTCATGGGCATGCTGGGCGAGAAGTTTCCGCAGGCGCAGTTCCTGATCACCGGCGTGCTGGGCCCGCACTCCAACGCGCACGGTCCCAACGAGTTCCTGCACATCCCCACCGGCAAGAAGGTGAGCATGGTGGTGGCCGAGGTGGTGGCGCGCCACGGCGAGCAGGCCAAACGCGGTTGAGGCCGTGAGCGGGCCGGCCGACACGCTCGCCGCGCGCTGGGCCGACGTGCGCGCCCGCGTGGATGCGGCCTGTCGTGCGGCAGGTCGCGATCCGGCCGAGGTGACGATCCTGCCGGTCAGCAAGACCTTCGGAGCTGAGACGGTGCGCGAGGCGGCGGCCCTGGGCCTCGTGCGCTTCGGCGAGAACAAGGCGCAGGAGCTGCGCGACAAGTCCGCCGCGCTGGCCGACCTGCCGCTCGAGTGGGTGCTGATCGGGCACCTGCAGACCAACAAGGCCAAGGACGCGGCGCGGCTGGCCAGCGAGGTGCAGTCGCTGGACCGGCTGGAGCTGGCCGATGCGCTGCATCGGCGGCTGCTGGCCGAAGGGCGCGTGCTGGATGTGCTGGTGCAGGTCAAGACCTCGCCCGAGGAGAGCAAGCATGGCCTGCCGCCAGGCGAGCTGCACGGTTTCCTCGATCGCCTGGGCGAGCTGCCCGCCCTGCGCGTGCGCGGCCTGATGACCCTGGCCGTGCAGTCGGACGACCCCGGCGCCGTGCGCGCCTGTTTCCGCCAGTTGCGCGAACTGCGGGACGCTGCAGCGGCGCGCGGGCACGAGTTGCCGCGGCTGTCGATGGGCATGAGCGGCGACTTTCCCCTGGCGATTGCCGAGGGCGCCACCGAGGTACGCATCGGTACGGCCATCTTCGGAAGTCGCTGAGCGGCGGCTGTGCGGGCAGTCACGCGGCTGCGTGAAGTTTTCGAAACGGCGGGGTTTAGTTAACGTCAATCGAACAA
Source organism: Frateuria sp. (assembly GCF_013362045.1). Taxonomy (GTDB): domain Bacteria; phylum Pseudomonadota; class Gammaproteobacteria; order Xanthomonadales; family Rhodanobacteraceae; genus Frateuria_A. Next base: position 18,208 of record NZ_JABFWW010000139.1, read on the forward strand.
CCTGGCAGGATGCCTTTGCTAACTTCGGTCCCCTGGCCCTTCGCCCACCGGCGCTGACGGCCAAGCCCCAGAACAGCAAAGGGATTTTCCCGCATGCCCTTCCCGCGACCGATCGTAACCGCCGCCCTTTTTGCAGCGCTGTTTGCGATCACGCCCGTGCATGCCGCCACCCGCCCGGCGCTGGCTCCGCTGTCGACTCCGGTGCCGGTCCCGATGCCGCTGGCCAACCTGGCTCCGGCGCTGGCGCAGGCGACGCTGCCGGCCGACCCGGCTGCATGGCTGCCGGTGGCGTCCGTCGCCGAGCCGGTCGCAGGGGCGCCGGAAGAGGAGGCCTCGGACCTGCGCCAGGCGCTGGTCGCGCTGGCGATGAAGCTGCGGGACGTGCGCTACGTGCGCGGCGGGCACTCGCCGGCCACGGGTTTCGATTGCAGCGGTTTCGTCCGCTACGTGTTCGCGCACGCCATCGGCCTGCGCCTGCCGGCCAATTCGGCCGCGCAGTTCCTCGCCGGCATCAAGGTCAAGCGCGGCGACATGCAGCCGGGGGACCTGGTGTTCTTCCACACGCGCGGCAAGAAGCGCATTTCGCACGTAGGCATCTACCTGGACAACGGCCAGTTCATCCACTCGCCCTCGGCGGGCAAGTCGGTGGAGGTCTCCAGCCTCGACGAAGGCTACTGGGCCAAGCGCTTCGCCGGCGCACGGCGGCCCGAGGGCATCGCACAGAACGGCTAGTGGGACATGCCACGGGGTTTCCGCAGTCGGGCCGCCAACAGGCGGCCTTTTTTCATGCCGAGGGGGATGGACCCAGTCCGCACGGCAGAGCGCGGCCGCAGGGCGATGGGTTACCCTTCACTGGACCGCCACCGGATCGACCATGCCCTTCCAGCTTCCTCCCGTCACCCGCAACCTGCTGATCGCCAACGTGGCCGTCTACCTGCTGCAGCTGTTGCTGGGCGATGTGCTGGTGGCGCATTTCGCGTTGTGGCCATGGGGGCCGGACCATTGGGCGCAGGTCGGCGATGGCCTGGTCGCCGTGGGCTTCCGGCCGTGGCAGCTGGTGAGCTATGCCTTCATGCATGGCGGCTTCCAGCACATCGCGTTCAACATGCTGGCGCTGTGGATGTTCGGCGGACCGATCGAGCGGCTGTTCGGCGGACGCGAGTTCCTGCTCTACTACTTCGTCTGCCTGGTCGTGGCCGCGCTGGCGCAGCTGATGGTGGTGCAGTGGTTCACCCACGGCTTCTACCCCACGCTGGGCGCCTCCGGGGCGATCTTCGGCCTGCTGCTCGCGTTCGGCATGATGTATCCGCACGAGAAGGTCATGCTGATCTTCCTGCCGATCCCGATGCCGGCCTGGCTGTTCGTGATCGGCTATGCCGTGGTCGAGCTGGTGCTGGGCGTCACCGGCACGCAGGCGGGCGTGGCGCATTTCGCCCACCTGGGCGGCATGCTGGGCGGCTACGTGCTGATCGAGTACTGGCGCGGGCGCCTTCCCCTCAAACCCAAGCGCCGGTTGATGCGCTGATCCTTCCACACCTGACGGGCCTTACATGAGCGAGCAACTGCAGCGCCGGCTGACGCCGCGCCACATCACCTTCATGGCGCTGGGCATGTGCATTGGCGCCGGCCTGTTCCTGGGCTCGGCCAGCACCATCAAGCTGGCGGGGCCGTCGGTGCTGTTTGCCTACGTGTTCGGCGGCGCGATGATCTTCGTCATCATGCGCGCGCTGGGCGAGATGGCCGCGCACGAACCCATCGCCGGCTCCTTCAGCGCCTACGCGCACAAGTACCTCGGCCCGTTCGCCGGCTACCTCACCGGCTGGAACTACTGGGTGCTGATGATGGGCGTGGGCATCGCCGAGAGCACGGCGGTGGGCATCTACATGAAGGACTGGTTCCCCGAACTGCCGCAGTGGATATGGGCGTTCGCCTCGGTGGCGATGATCGGCGGCCTGAACCTGATGGCGGTGAAGGTCTATGGCGAGATGGAATTCTGGTTCGCGCTGATCAAGGTGCTCACCGTGGTGCTGATGATCCTGGGCGGCCTGGGCATCATCTGGCTGGGCTGGGGCAACGGCGGGCATCCGGTGGGCATCTCCAACCTGTGGACGCACGGCGGCTGGTTCCCCAACGGCATCACCGGCATGGTGCTGGCGCTGCCGGTGCTGGTGTTCTCCTTCGGCGGCATCGAGACCATCGGCATGGCGGCGGCGGAGGCGGCCCATCCGGAGCGCACCATTCCGCGCGCGGTCAACTCGGTGATCTGGCGCATCCTGATCTTCTACATCGGCTCGCTGTTCGTGATCATGGCGATCTACCCGTGGAACGAGCTGGGCACGCAGGGCAGCCCGTTCGTCACCACCTTCGCCAGGCTGGGCATTCCGCAGGCGGCGGGGCTGATCAACTTCGTGGTGATCACCGCGGCGCTGTCGAGCTTCAACTCGACCACCTTCAGCGGCAGCCGCATGCTGCACAGCCTGGCGACCAAGGGCCAGGCGCCGGCGGCGATGGGTCGCCTGAGCGCGAGCGGCGTGCCGGTGCGCGGCGTGCTGGTGACGATCTTCTTCCTGCTGCTGGGCGTGCTGCTCAACTACCTCGTGCCCGAGCGCATCTTCGGCATGATCATGTCGATCCTGGCGTTCAACACGGTGTGGACCTGGGGCACCGTGCTGGTGGCGCACTGGCGCTTCCGCCGCCGGCAGGCCGAGCCGCTGCCGTTCCGGCTGCGGGTGTGGCCGGCGAGCAGCGTGCTTGCGCTGGCCTTCCTGGCGTTCGTGCTGGTGATGCTGGGCTACAGCGCCGATACGCGCGTGGCCCTGTACGTGGGAGCGGGCTGGGTGGCCTTGCTGACCGTGGCGTACTGGGGCTTTGGCATCGGCCGACGCATGCGCTCGGCGCTGGTCGCGGTTTGAGGCAGCAGGTCCTGCGGAGCAACGTAGGGTGGGCCTCAGCCCACCGCCGATCCTGCGTGATGCGAAGGTGGGCTGAAGCCCACCCTGCACCCTAGCCCAGCGCGAAATCCACCGCCGCGGCCGCGTGCAGCGCGGCGGTGTCGAATACCGGCACGCCTGCTTCGGCATCGCCCAGCAGCAGGCCCAGTTCGGTGCAGCCCAGGATCGCGCCCTGCGCGCCGGCGCGGATGCCGTCGGCGATGAGGCGCAGCAGGTAATCCCGGGCTTGCGGGCGGAACCGTCCGGCGCAGAGCTCCTCGTAGATCAGCCGGTGCAGCTCGGCCCGCTGCTCCGGCTCGGGCACCAGGCAGCGCACGCCGTGGTCACGCTGCATGCGTTCGCGGAAGAACGGCTGTTCCATGGTGAATGCGGTGCCCAGCAGCAGCACCGTGTCCAGCCCCTGCGCGCGGATCGCACGGCCGGCGGCGTCCACGATGTGCAGCAGCGGCAGCGATGTCGCCGCCTCCACGGCGTCGGCCACGCGGTGCATGGTGTTGGCGCCGATCAGGATGCACTCGGCGCCGCCGGCTTCCAGGCGGCGTGCCGATGCGGCCAGCAGCGCGCCGGCGCCGGTCCAGTCGCCGGTGCGCTGGCAGGCGGCGATGATCGAGAAGTCCAGGCTGTCCAGCAGCAGCCGCGCCGAATGCAGCGGGCCGCAGCGATCGCGCACGCCGCGGTTGATCAGGCGGTAGTACTCGACGGTCGATTCCCAGCTCATGCCGCCGATCAGGCCGATGGTGCGCATGCGGTTTCCTCAACGGAACGTGGGTGGGTTTCACAGCCCACCGGGTTTGCGGGTGGCGTGTGGTGGACTGAAGCCCACCCCACGACTTGCCGGGTCAGCGCAGGGCAAGGAAATCCGGGCTGGCGACGAAGCGCACCGCATCCAGCCGCAGGCGCGATTGCGGCAGGGCGGCGAGCAGCGCCTGGCGTTCGGCTTCCAGCGCGGCGATCTCGGCCGGGTTGATCGACGGGTTGACCTCGCGCAGCGCGCGCAGGCGGGACAGTTCCGCATCCAGCGAGGCGGTGGCCAGGGCGAGGGCCTCGGCGACGTGCTCCTGCGCGCGCTGGCCGGCGATCGCCTCGGCCTTCTCCAGCATCGGCGGCACCAGCTTGGCCAGGAACTTGCGGTAGCGCGGCACCTCGATGTTGCGGTCGGCGGCCTTGCGCACGGCCGCCTCGCTGGGCTCGAAGCCGTTGCGCTCGGCCAGCCGGGTGTCGACGTTGACCACCAGCGGCAGGGTGGGCAGGAAGCGCTCGGCATCGAGTGCGCGGTCGGCCACGCACTCGAGCAGGAACACCGCCTGCAGCAGCGCGCTGCGCGGCGGCAGCGCATCGTCGACCATGAAGGCGGCATTGCCCTGCTCGCCGGAGAGCGCCAGGTCCAGCGCACCCATCACCAGCGGGTGGTCGAAGCGCAGCAGCGGCAGTTCCTCGCGCGCCAGCGCCACCTCGCGGGCGAAGGTGGCCGAGATCGGGCCTTCGGCGAAGCCGGGCAGAGCATCGGTGGAGAGGTACTGCGGATCGAGCAGCAGCACCCGGCCGCCGAGCTCCTCGGCATGGATGCCGAAGGCTTCCAGCAGGCGCTGCACATAGGCGTCGCGCGCGGGGTCGACGTCCTCGCGGCGGAAGGCCTGGCCCAGTTCGTCGGCATGCGGGTCGCGGCTGGCGGCCAGTTCGAGCAGATGGTCGCGGCCGGCGTGGATCAGCGCGGCCAGTTCCTCATGGGTGGCGCGGGTGTCGGCGATCAGCGCATCCAGCTCCTGGTCGCGGCTGTCGGCGTTGCGGGCGTGTTCCTGGGCCAGTTGCACCAGCGGTTCGCCGTAGCGTCGCAGCAATTCGCGGCCGTCGGCGGGGCTGGAACGGAAGGCGTCCACGCCTTCGTCGTACCAGCGCGCGAGCACGTGCTGTGCGCTGTCCTCGACGGCGAGGATGTGGATGGCGATGTCATGGGCCTGGCCGATGCGGTCCAGGCGGCCGATGCGCTGCTCGAGCAGGTCCGGATCGAGCGGCAGGTCCCACAGGATGAGGCGATGGGCGAACTGGAAGTTGCGGCCTTCGGAGCCGATCTCCGAGCACAGCAGCAGCCGCGCGCCGTCGGGCTGCGCGAAGTAGGCGGCGTTGCGGTCGCGCTGCACGATGCCCAGGCCCTCGTGGAAGCGCGCGATGCCGGCGCCGGTGCGCGTGCGCAGCGCCTCCTCCAGCGCCAGCACCTTGGCCTGGCTGCGGCAGATCAGCAGGAACTTGTCCTGCGGATGCGCGTCGAGCAGGGCGACCAGGGCGCCCAGGCGCGGATCGCTGGCGTAGTCCAGTTCCAGCGCGGGCGCCGGCTGCTGGATGTCGGCATGGAACTCGGCCAGCAGCGCCTGGCGCGCATTCTCGTCGAGCGCATCGGCGTCGATCAGCTGCCACTCGGGCACGCGGCGCGGGAAGCCGCCGATGCCGGCGCGGCGGTTGCGGAACATGGCGCGGCCGGTGCCGTGGCGATCGATCAGGGCATCGAGCAGCACGCGGGCGGCGATCGGTCGCGCGGTGTCGTCCAGCAGGGCGAGCAGGGCATCGTCGCCGGCGAAGATCTCGCGCAGCGTGGTGCGCTGCGTTTCATCCAGCGGCTCGCCCGACTGCAGGCGGTCGGCGATCGGCGAGAGCGCCTGGAAGCGCTCGGCTTCGGACAGATAGACGTCCAGATCGTGGTAGCGCTGCGGATCGAGCAGGCGCAGGCGGGCGAAGTGGCCGCTGCGGCCCAATTGCTCGGGCGTGGCGGTGAGCAGGATCACGCCGGGGGTTTTGGCGGCCAGCTGTTCGGCCAGCGCGTAGCGGGGGCTGGCCGCTTCGGGCGTCCAGGCCAGGTGGTGCGCCTCGTCGACGATCAGCAGGTCCCAGTTCGTCTCCTGCAGCTGGCGGGCGCGCTTGGGGTTTTCTTCCAGGAAACCGAAGTCGGCGATGACCAGCTGTTCGTCCTCGAACGGATTGCCTGCGTCGCCGGATTGTTCCAGCGCCTCGCAGCGTTCCTCGTCGTAGATGGCGAAGCTGAGGTTGAAGCGGCGCAGCAGCTCGACGAACCACTGGTAGATGAGCGTGTCCGGCAGCAGCACCAGCACGCGCGAGGCGCGGCCGGTGGCGAGCTGGCGGGCGAGGATCATGCCCGCTTCGATGGTCTTGCCAAGGCCCACCTCGTCGGCCAGCAGCACGCGCGGCGGGCGGCGCGAAGAAGCGATGCCGGCCACGCGCAGCTGGTGCGGCACCAACCCGATGCGTGCGGCGGCCAGGCCCCAGGTGGGCGAGCGGCGGGCCTCGGCGCGGCGGCGCAAGCCTTCCAGGCGCAGTTCGAACTGCGCCACCGGGTCGGTGCGTCCGCCGACCAGGCGGTCGTCGGCCTGGCTCACGCTCTGCTCGTCGTCGAGCTGGCCTTCGTGCAGCTCGCGCCCTTCGCCGCGGTAGATCAGCAGGTCGTCCTTGATCTCCACGCGCTCGACCAGGAAGGCCACGCCCTTGCCGGCGACGCGCTGGCCGGGGCGGAACTCGGCGCGCACCAGCGGCGCGGAGTCGATCGCGTAGGGCCGCAAGACGCCGGCCTTGGCAAACAGTACCTGCACGCCGCGACCCTCCACCCGCAGGACGGTGCCCAGGCCCAGTTCGGGCTCCGCGGTGGATATCCAGCGTTGACCAGGTACGAACATCGTGCCGCCGTGCGTCGCATGAAGGGCCGCCGATTATCCGCTCCCGCGCGTGCAGAGGGAACCGCCAGTTGCGGCCGGACGCGCACCTGTCCCCTTACTGCACAACGGGTGGTGCCATGCGCACGAGGGCAGTTGCGGTAGATGTCGCCGATGCGGCCCGGTCGGTGTTCTCGATGCCGGCGGAAGTGAAGGTGACCTCCCGCACTGGGCGGCCGTGTCGGCGCCTTTGATGTGGTGGCCGCGGAGGTTTACAGCCGGGCGGTCTGTCGTGGGGTTGGCATGGGCGCCGTCCCGCATGAAGGCCGGCCCATCGACTTGACCCAATCGTCCGCGCGAACGCCATGGGCCGGTCGAAAGAAAAGGCCCCGCCGGAGCGGGGCCTTTGGCTCGAAGCTTGCTGGCAAGCCCTCCCCGAAGGGAGGGGGCGGGTTACCAGATCTTCACCTGCTTGTCGCCCGAGCGGACCATCGCGTCGCCCGGCTTGCACTGGAAGGCGGTGGCGAAGGCGTCCATGTTGGACGGTGCGCCGATCGCGCGCAGCGAAGCGGGGGCGTGCGGGTCGGTGTTGAGCCGCAGCAGGGCCTGCTTCTCGCGGATCGAGCCGCGCCACACGCGCGCCCAGTTGAGGAAGAAGCGCTGGTCCTGGGTGTAGCCGTCGATCTTGCCGCCGGCTTCCGCGGGGTTCTTCTTCAAGGCCGCCTGCAGGGCGTCGTAGGCGGAATTGAGGCCGCCCAGGTCACCGATGTTCTCGCCCAGGGTCAGGCGGCCGTTGACGTGCGCGTCGGGCTTGTCCTTGATCGGCGTGTAGTCGTTGAACTGCGCCACCAGCTTGTCGGCGCGCTGGTCGAACTTGGCGCGGTCGTCCTTGGTCCACCAGTTGACGTTGTTGCCGGCACCGTCGAACTGGCTGCCCTCGTCGTCGAAGCCGTGGCTGGCTTCGTGGCCGATCACCGCGCCGATGCCGCCGTAGTTGATCGCGTCGTCGCCGTTGGCATAGAAGAACGGCGGCTGCAGGATCGCGGCCGGGAAGTTGATCGTGTTGTCGGTCGGGTTGTAATAGGCGTTGACCGTCTGCGGGGTCATGCCCCATTCCATGCGGTCGGTCGGCTTGCCGATCTTGTGGATGTCGTACTCGTAGTTGTACTTGGCCGCCGCCATCACGTTGTCGTAGTACGCGCCGGGCTTGATCTCGAGGCCGGACCAGTCGCGCCACTTCTCGGGATAGCCGATCTTGGGCAGGAAGGTATCCCACTTGGCGATGGCCTTGGCCTTGGTCTCCGGGCTCATCCAGTCGAGGTTCTCGATGCGCGCCTTGAGGGCGTTGCGCACGTTGTCCACCAGTTCCTGCGCGCGCGCCTTGGCCTCGGGCTTGAACATCTTGTCGACGTAGAGCTGGCCCAGCGCCATGCCCATCGAGCTGTTCACCGCACCGAGCACGCGCTTCCAGCGCGGCCGCTGCTCGGGCTGGCCGGTGAGGGTCTTGCCGTAGAAATCGAACTTGTTGTCCTGGAACGCCTTCGACAGCAGCGGCGAGGCGTCGTCGGCCACGTGGAAGCGCAGGTAGGCCTGCCACTGGTCGACCGGCGCGCTGGCCAGCAGCTTGTCGAACTCGGCGAAGAACTTAGGCTGCGACAGCGAGAAGCCCTTGTCGACGGCCACGCCCTGGGCGGCGAAGAACTTCTCCCAGCTGAAGTGCGGGGTGACCTTGTCCGCATCCTTGACGCTGACGAAGTGGTACTGGTTCTCCGGCGTGCGCAGCTCGACCGGCGCCAGCGAGGCCTTGGCCAGCTCGGTCTCGAAGGCCATCACCTGGTCGGCCTGCTTCTTGGCGTCGGCCGCGGAAACGCCGGTCAGTTCCAGCGTCTTGGCGACGTAGTCGAGGTAGGCCTTGCGCTCGTCGGCATGCTTGGGATCGAGGTAGTAGTCCCGGGTCGGCAGGCCCAGGCCGCTCTGGTTGACGTAGGCGATCTGCGTTTCGGCGTGCTTGAAGTCCGCGCCGGAGCCGAAAGAGAACACCTGCATGTCGCCGTTGCCGAAGCTCTGGTTGAGGTAGTCGGCGACGTCGTGGCCGTTCTTCAGCGCGGCAATCGCGTCGAGCTTGGGCTTGATCGGATCGAAGCCGGCCTTTTCGATGGCGTTCTCGTCCATGCCCGAGGCATACAGGTAACCGATCTTCTGCTGGATCGATCCGGCCTGCGCGCTGGCGGCGTTCTTGGCGGCGGCGTCGACGATGGCGTGCTGGGTGTTGAGGCTGTCCTCGGCCAGCTGGTCGAAGGCGCCCCAGCGGCTGCGGTCGGACGGGATCGGGTTGGCGGCGACCCACTTGGCGTTGACGAACTGGTCGAAGTCCGTGCAGGCCTCGCCCATCGCCCCCAGCTCGCTGACGTCGAACACGCTCTTGGGCGCGGCGGCCATCGCGGTGGTGCCTGTGGCGGCCGGTGCGCTGGCACTGGCGGCGGGCTTCTGTTCGGCGGCTTCGTGCTTGCCGCAGGCGGTCAGCGACAGCGCCAGGCTCACGGCAAGCGCGAGCGGCTTCAGGTACTGCTTGGACATGGATTTCCCTCTGTGTGGTTCGCCCAGGGGCGGTTGCCTAGTTGCCGGCCGCGTCCCCTCGGCGCGGCCATGGCCGGCCAAGCTAGGCCATGAGTCATGGGGCAGACAGTGTCAAAGGTCAGGGGTGGGGTGGCGGAGCCATGCCCGCAGGGCAGTTGCGCGTGCCGGTTACCCCACCCATCGCCAGGCCAGGTACACCAGCGGCGCGCACACCAGCAGAAACGGAATCGACACCCGATGCAGCATGCGCAACCCGCGCGGCAGGCGGGCCAGTCGCAGCGCGATCAGGTTCGCCAGCGAGCCGATCGCCAGGCCGAAGCCGCCGACGTTGACCGCCACCGCCAGCGCGATGGGATCGTGCGCCCGTTCGAGCAGCAGCACCGTGGCCGGCACGTTGCTGATGGCCTGCGAGGCGAGGATGCCGGCCAGGTAGAGCGTCAGCGGCTGGCTGAAGTCGAGGCGGTCGAGCGCGCCACGCACCTGCGGCAGCTCGGCCAGGTGGCCCAGTCCCAGGAAGATCGCGGCGAAGGTGAGCAGCAGCAGCCAGTCCACCCGTGCCAGGCTGCGGCGCGCTGCCAGTGCGAATACGGCCAGCAGCACGGCGGCACCCAGCACCGCGTGGCCGTATTCCATCAGCAGCACCATCGAGGCCAGCGCTACCAGCGAGAGCGTGGCCAGTCCGCCGGCCACCCTGCGGCGGTCCAGCGCCTGCGGCGCCAGTGCCACGCGGCCGCGCGGCAGCCAGGCCCAGGTCAACGCCGCCAGCAGCGCGAACATCACCGCGGCAGCCGGCAGCATGGCCCAGGCGAAGGCCAGAAAGGTCAGTTGCCCGTGCTGCCACAGCAACAGGTTCTGCGGATTGCCGACCGGGCTCAGCGTGGAGCCCGCGTTCACCGCCAGCGCCTCCAGCACCACCATGCGCGCCACCGGCAGGTTGGACAGGCCGCCGATCGCCACCGTGAGCGGCACCAGCAGGAACAGGCTGACGTCGTTGGTCAGCGCCATCGACAGCAGGGCCGCGGCGCTCACCAGCATCAGTCCCAGGCCACGCAGCGAGTGGGCGCGCGCAGAGAGCGCCGCGGCGAGGTGTTGCACCAGGGCGCTGTCGCGAATGCCCTGGATCGCAATGAGCAGGCCGGCCAGGCCGGCCAAGGTCGGTCCCTGCAGCCAGCGCTGCCAGGCGCGCAATGGCTGCGGATCGATACCGGCCAGCAGCACGGTGAGCAGGGCAAATGCGAGCAGTAGCCACTCGGCCTTCAGCCGGTCGAGCCAACGTCGCGCGGTCATCGGGACTCGCCGCCGCGGCGAGCTACCACTCGCGCAGCCCTTCGACCTCGTAGAGCCGCTGCCAGCTCGGCCGCGCGCGGACCCGGTCGGCCAGCCGCCCGAGTGCCGGCCATTCGGTGGCCGGGCGCGGCATGTTGCGCGACCAGCGCATCAGCATGGTCAGCAGCAGGTCGGCGCCGGAGAAGCGCTCGCCCAGCAGGTAGGGGCCATGCGCCGCCAGGTGCGCGTCGAGGTGGTCCCACACGCTTTCGATCTTGCGTTGCACGGCGGCGTGCGCGGCCGGCGTGTCGTCCAGGTCCTGCGGATAGAACCACAGGCGGAAGGACGACATCAGCGTGTTGCTGAGGTAGACGATCCACGAATACCAGGCGGCCCGCTCCGGCGTGCCCGCGGGCGGCGCCAGCGGCGAGTCCGGGTGCCGCTCGGCCAGCAGCATCAGCAGCGCGGCCGACTCGGACAGCGGCTGGCCGTCCACCACCAGCGTGGGCACTACGCCGCGCGGGTTGAGCCTGAGGTACTCGGGGCTGCGCTGGGCCTTGGCGTCGATGTCGACCAGCTTAAGGTCGTGCGGCGCGCCGGCTTCCAGCAGGGCCAGGTGCACCACCATGCTGGCGGCGCCGGGGGAGTAGTAGAGGGTGTACATGGCGAAGGGTCTCGGCTGTCCAGCGATGGTCGTCACGGCTGCGGCGGCGTGTCCTTGCGCCCGCACGCCCTGGCGCGGGAGGCGCCGATGGACGTGCCCAGACCCGCGCCGATGGCGATGCCCAGGCCGATGCCGAGCGCGAGGTTGTGCAACGCGACGCCCAGGGCCACGCCGATGGCGATGCCCGATCCCATGCCCACGCTCACGCCCGAAGCCATCGCGCGGCGGCGCGGGTCGTTCGCGGGTTTCTGCTCGTTGCCCATCGGCCTGCCTCCTGGTCAAAGCGCGCAGTCTGGAGTCGATTCATTGCTCCCGCAACAGCCGCATCGGCGAAGTGCGGGTGACCCGGCGGGTACCGGCCAGGCCCAGCAGCATGACCACCAGCGCAGCCAACAGCGCCGTGCCCAGCAGCGGCCGCAGCGGCGGCACGAACCCGTCGAGGTGGAACACCGCGCGGCCCAGCCACCAGCCCGCACCGGCAGCGCCCAGCGCAGCGGTGAGGCCGGCGATCAGGCCGAGCAGGGCGAACTCGCAGGCCGCCGCCAGCCGCAACTGGCCGCGTCGCGCCCCCAGCGTGCGCAGCAACGCGGCCTCGTG